>JAZQDJ010000098.1:0-8657 GCA_045546735.1 Lachnospiraceae bacterium
AAGTTCCATGCTAAGTATCCAAACATTCCAGTAGGATGCTCCGAATACGGCTGTGAAGCTCTCAACTGGCATAATTCAGATCCAAAACAAGGGGATTATACAGAAGAGTATCAAGCATATTATGACGAAGAATTAATCAAACAATTGTTTACTAGAAAATACCTTTGGGCAACACATGTATGGAACATGTTTGACTTCGGTGCTGATGCAAGATGCGAAGGCGGCGAGGACGGACAGAACCACAAAGGTCTTGTGACATTTGACCGTAAATACAAAAAAGACTCCTTCTACGCTTACAAAGCATGGTTATCAGATGATCCATTCGTACACATCTGCGGAAAACGTTATGTGGACAGAGTAGAAGATGAGACAAAAGTAACTGTTTACTCGAACCTTCCGGAAGTAGAACTTTTCGTGAACGGAAAGAGTCTCGGAAAACAGAAATCCGAAGAACATTTCTTCTATTTCATGGTTCCGAATGCAGGCGAGAGCAATCTTGTGGCAGTTGCAGGCGATTGTAAAGATGAAAGCTTTATTCGCAAAGTTGATACAATGAACGAGGCTTACATTTTAAGAGAAAAAGGCGCTGTTCTTAACTGGTTCGATATCACAGAAGTAGAAGGCTGCTATTCTTTAAATGATACAGTCGGCGATATCATGAAGTCTCAGGAAGGTCAGGCACTCTTCGGAAATATGATGAAGGCATTCGGCGGCGGTGAGAACTCAATGATTAAACCGGAGAACATGGGACAGATGATGAAGATGATGGAAAGCTTTACCGTTCTTCGTTTGATGAAACTGATGGGGGCAGCCAATGTCACAGTGACAAAAGAGCAGATGCTCGGTTTAAATGCACAGCTTAACCAGATTAAAAAAGTTGATTAATTGTAAAAGAAGGAGAAATTTGCCATGGAAATGACATTAAGATGGTATGGTTCCAAATTTGATACAGTAACGTTAAAACAGATCCGTCAGATTCCGGGTGTGACAGGTGTTATCACAACACTTTACGATACGACACCGGGAGAAGTGTGGAGTAGAGAACGTATCCGTGCGATGAAGGAAGAAGTTGAGGCGGCAGGACTTCACATTGCAGGTATCGAGAGTGTAAACATTCATGATGCCATCAAGACAGGTGCTCCGGAGAGAGATCAGTATATCGCAAACTATATTGAGACACTGGAAAATCTCGGTCAGGAAGATATCCACCTTGTATGCTACAATTTTATGCCGGTATTTGACTGGACAAGAACTGAACTTGCACGTATGAGACCGGATGGTTCTACCGTTCTTGCTTACACTCAGGAAGCAGTAGATGCGCTTGACCCTGAAAAGATGTTTGAGTCAATTGCAGGTGATATGAACGGTACGATTATGCCGGGCTGGGAGCCGGAGCGTATGGCGAAAGTAAAAGAGTTATTTGCTCTTTACAAAGACATCGACGATGACAAGTTATTCGATAACTTAAAATATTTCCTTGAGAAGATTATGCCGGTTTGTAACAAATACGACATTAACATGGCAATCCATCCGGATGATCCGGCTTGGAGTGTATTCGGACTTCCGCGTATCATCATCAACAAAGAGAATATCCTGCGCATGATGAACATGGTAGACGATCCGCACAACGGAGTGACATTCTGTTCGGGTTCTTACGGAACAAACTTAAACAATGATCTTCCGGATATGATCCGTGCACTTAAGGGAAGAATTCATTTTGCACATGTTCGTAACTTGAAATTTAACTCACCGACAGACTTTGAGGAGGCAGCACACCTTTCTTCTGACGGAACGTTCGATATGTATGAAATTATGAAAGCGCTTTATGAAATCGGATTTACAGGCCCGATTCGTCCGGACCACGGAAGAATGATCTGGGATGAAGTGGCAATGCCTGGTTACGGTTTGTACGACAGAGCACTTGGAGCGACTTATTTGAACGGCCTTTGGGAAGCGATTGAGAAGGGGGCAAAATAAATGAAATTAAGTCATGCAGAGATTTTGAATAAAAAGCAGTGGGAAGACAAAGGCTACCGTCTTCCGAAGTATGACAGAGAAAAAGTAATGACAGCGACGAAGGAGAATCCTTTTTGGATTCACTTCGGCGCAGGTAATATTTTCCGTGCTTTTCAGGCAAATGTAATGCAGAACCTGTTAAATGACGGTGTTCTTGACAGAGGTCTTGTAGTAGCGGAAGGTTTTGATTATGAAATTATCGAAAAAATGTACCGTCCGCATGATGACTATTCATTACTTGTAACATTAAAGGCTGACGGAAACATTGAAAAGACCATCATCGGAAGTATCGTGGAATCTTGTATTCTTGATTCCGAGGATGACAAGGAGTTTGCGAGACTCCGTGAGATTTTTGAAAAAGATTCTCTTCAGATGGCAACATTCACGATTACAGAAAAGGGATACAGCCTTGTAAACGGAAAAGGTGATCTTCTTCCGGCGGTAGAGGCAGACTTTACAGCAGGACCGTCAAAACCGGCAAGCTATATCGGTAAAGTGGTTTCTCTTCTTTATACCCGTTATCAGGCGGGTGAAAAGCCGATTGCAATGGTAAGTATGGATAACTGCTCGCATAACGGTGACAAACTTTATGCTGCAGTAAGTACATTTGCAGAAAAATGGGCAGAAAACGGTTTGGTAGACAAAGGATTTGTCGGATATATCAATGACAAAAACAAAGTATCCTTCCCATGGTCTATGATTGATAAGATTACACCTCGTCCGGATGCTTCCGTGGAAGCTATTTTAAAAGAGGACGGACTGGAAGACCTTGAGCCGGTGATTACAAGTAAAAACACATATGTGGCACCGTTTGTAAATGCAGAAGAGTGCGAGTATCTTGTCATTGAAGATGCATTCCCGAACGGTCGTCCGGAGCTTGAATGCGGCGGGCTTATGTTTACAGAGCGTGAGACAGTAGATAAAGTGGAGAAAATGAAAGTTTGTACTTGCTTAAATCCGCTTCATACATCACTTGCTGTTTACGGATGTCTTCTCGGATACGATAAGATTTCCGAGGAAATGAAAGATCCTGAATTGCGTAAATTGGTAGAAGTGATCGGATACAAAGAGGGACTTCCGGTAGTTATCAATCCGGGGATTCTTGATCCGAAACAGTTTATTGACACTGTATTAAATGTCCGTATTCCGAACCCGTTTATGCCGGACACTCCACAGCGTATTGCTACAGATACTTCGCAGAAACTTGCAATCCGTTTCGGTGAGACAATCAAAGCATATAAGGCATCAAGCGAGCTTGATGTGATGGATTTAAAACTTATTCCGCTCGTATTTGCAGGATGGCTCCGTTATCTTATGGCAGTAGATGATGAAGGCAAGGCATTTGAACTGAGTCCGGATCCGCTTCTTGATACGGTTTGTCCATATGTGGCAGATATCAAACTCGGAGACGACGTTGATGTGGAAGCGGCGCTGAAAAAAGTACTTTCAGACAAATCCATCTTCGGTGTAGATTTATATGAAGCAGGTCTAGCAGAAAGAGTTTGCGGATATTTTAAAGAACTGATTGCAGGTCCGGGAGCTGTTCGAGCTACTTTAAAGAAATATGTGGAGGCATAACATGATTAAAGTATTAGAAGATATTCAGAAAATCGGTATTGTACCGGTTGTTGTAATTGATGATGTGAAAGACGCCCAGCCGCTTGCAAAAGCACTTTGCGACGGAGGCCTTCCATGTGCAGAGGTAACTTTCCGTACAGAGGCAGCAGAGGAATCCATCCGTATTATGGCTGAAAAGTTTCCGGAGATGCTCATCGGTGCAGGAACGGTTCTTACAACAGAGCAGGTGGACAGAGCAGTTGCAGCGGGTGCAAAATTTATTGTTAGCCCGGGCTTAAATCCGCGTATTGTAAAATACTGCGTGGAGAAAAATATTCCGATTACTCCGGGTTGTTCAAGTGCAAGTGATATAGAACAGGCGCTTGAAAACGGACTTGAAGTTGTAAAATTTTTCCCGGCAGAGCCTGCAGGCGGACTTCCGATGATTAAGGCGCTGGCAGCACCTTATGTCGGTGTAAAATTTATGCCGACCGGCGGAATTAACCAGGATAACGTAAGAGAGTATTTAAAATACAATCGTATTCTTGCCTGCGGCGGAAGCTGGATGGTAAAAGGCGACCTGATGAAAGCAGGCGACTTTGCAAAGATTACGGAACTCACAAAAGAAGCAGTAGAAATTGTAAAAGAAAGTAGAGGGAACTAAAATGGGTAAAGTAGTTACTTTTGGTGAACTTATGCTCAGACTTGCGCCGGAAGGATATTATCGTTTTGCGCAGGTAGATAAATTCGGGGCAACATTCGGCGGCGGAGAAGCAAACGTAGCAGTTTCGCTTGCAAACTACGGCTTTGATGCAGCATTTGTATCAAAACTCCCGAAACATGAAATCGGACAGGCAGCGATCAATTCGCTCCGCAAATACGGCGTAGACGTATCAGGTGTTGCCAGAGGCGGAGACAGAGTCGGCATTTATTATTTGGAAAAAGGTGCGTCACAGAGACCTTCCAAAGTTATTTATGACCGTGCAGGTTCTTCTATCTATACAGCATCAAAAGATGATTTTGATTGGAAGAAGATTTTTGAAGGGGCTGATTGGTTCCATTTTACAGGTATTACACCGGCACTTAATGATGATGTGGCAGCTATCTGCTTAGATGCATGTAAAGCGGCCAAAGAAGCAGGAGTTAAAATTTCTTGTGACTTAAATTACCGTAACAAGCTTTGGAGCAAAGAAAAGGCCGGACAGGTAATGGGTGAGCTTTGCAAATATGTGGATGTTTGTATTGCAAATGAGGAAGATGCAGCAGATGTTTTCGGTATTCATGCGGCAAATACAGATGTGACTGCAGGTGAAGTAAATCATGAAGGTTACAAAGATGTAGCGCGGCAGCTTGCAGATTGTTTCGGTTTTGAGAAAGTAGCGATTACACTTCGTGAATCACTATCTGCAAATGATAACAACTGGTCAGCAATGCTTTATGACGGAAGCGAATATCATTTCAGCAAGAAATATAAAATGCATATCGTAGACCGTGTGGGCGGCGGTGACAGTTTTGGCGGCGGACTTATCGCAGCACAGCTTTCAGGATACGACTCGCAGCGTTCTATTGAGTTTGCAGTGGCAGCTTCCTGCCTGAAACACTCTATTGAGGGTGACTACAACATGGTAAGCATGGAAGAAGTAGAGAAACTTGCAGGCGGTGACGGTTCCGGCCGTGTACAGAGATAAGAGCGGAGGCTTTAGAATGAAAGCATTTATGGATAAAGATTTCCTGTTATCTACGGAGACAGCCAAAAAACTGTATCATGAGTATGCAGAGGTAATGCCGATTGTTGATTATCACTGCCATATTAATCCGCAGGAAATTTATGAAGACCGGAAGTTTGATAATATTACGCAGGTATGGCTTGGCGCCGATCATTATAAATGGCGCCAGATGCGTTCCAACGGAGTTGATGAAAAGTATATTACCGGGGATGCAACGGACAGAGAAAAGTTTCAGAAATGGGCAGAAACGCTTGAGATGGCGATTGGTAATCCGTTGTATCATTGGAGTCATTTAGAACTTCAGAGATATTTCGGTTATGACGGTGTTTTAAACGGTGATACGGCAGAACTTGTGTGGCAGGTGTGCAATGAGAAGTTAGCACAAGCTGACATGTCGGCAAGAAATCTTATTAAGCGTTCCAACGTAACACTTCTTTGCACCACAGATGACCCGATTGATTCATTGGAATGGCACAAAAAGTTAGCAGAGGACAACTCTTTTGATGTGCAGGTACTTCCTGCGTGGAGACCGGACAAGGCGATGTATCTTGAAAAGCCGGATTGGACAGCGTATCTTACAAAACTTTCCGAAGTGAGCGGAGTGCAGATTAGCAGTTTTGCATCTCTTGTGGAGGCGCTTAAGATACGTATTGAATTTTTTGCTTCTATGGGATGCTCGGTTTCCGATCATGGAATGGCGTATGTTATGTATGCGCCGGCAGCGGAAGATGAAGTGGAAGCAATCTTTGCAAAACGCTTTGCGGGAGAGGTGTTGACAGAAGCCGAAGAAGCAAAATTTAAGACAGCATTTATGGTAGAGATGGGAAAAGAGTACCACAAACGCAATTGGGTAATGCAGCTTCATTACGGTGTGAAGCGTGATAACAGCCAGCGGGTGTTTCGGGCTGTCGGACCGGATACAGGTGTTGATTGTATCAGCAACTATACTCCGTCTGCGCAGCTTGCAGATTTCCTGAATGCACTTGATATTACAGATGAACTTCCAAAGACGATTATTTATTCCTTAAATCCGATTGATAATGCAGCTATCGGAACCATTATCGGTTGTTTCCAAAATAGTTCGGCAATCGGAAAAATCCAGCAGGGAAGTGCATGGTGGTTTAACGATCATAAACCTGGAATGCAGGAGCAGATGACAAGTTTGGCAAGCCTCGGACTTTTGGGTAATTTCATCGGAATGTTGACAGATTCAAGAAGCTTTTTATCTTATACGAGACATGAGTATTTCCGTCGTATTATGTGTGAGCTGATTGGCGGATGGGTCGAAAACGGTGAGTATCCGGCAGACTATAAGACACTCGAAAAGATTGTCAAAGGTATTTCTTATAATAACGCAGTGAGGTACTTCGGGTTCGATCTGTAAAAACAGATTGTGAGAAGGGTTTTCTATATATGAAAAGCGACACAAGGGATATGTTTTGTGTCGCTTTTTATATTTACGAATTATTAGAAGTATTCGTTATCATCTGACGATATTCTTTTGGAGTTTTGCCAATCATTTTTTTGAACATTTTAGTAAAGTAATTGACATCAGGGATTCCGCAATAAGTGGCTATCGTCTGTACTTGCATATCAGTTGAGTTTAAAAGGAAAATGGCATGTTCAATCCGCTTGCGGTTGACGTATTCTGTCAGGGTGGAACCGGTTTCTTTTTTAAATAAAGTAGAAAGGTAACTCGGATTCACATTATGCAGGGCAGCTTCGGTTTTTAAACTTAAATCTGCGGTCAAATCATAATTGATGTCCGTAATTACTTTTCTTACGAGCATCGAATAACATTTCAGGGAATGGTTTTTTACAAGCAGACAATATTTGCGCACCATTTCTTTGGTTAAATTGTTATAAGAGGCATGAGAAGTAATGAGTTCGATTTTACGCGCATATTGTGATGAAATGGCGTCAATTTGTACCGGGTGTACTGCGGCTTTTTCTGCTGCCTTACGGAGCAGAGTGTTCATAATAATACCGTAATTTTTCAAGTCACGGATTGGGTTGTCAGTGCGCATTTCCATTTGCATAGATGAAAATTGGGAAAGAATCAATTCGGCTTTATGGAGACTGCCGCTTGTAACAGCCTGTAATAATTTTCCTTCCAATTCATAACGCTGTTCCATGAGTTGAATATTAATTTGAGCGTCGTCCGGCATTTGTTCCGGGAGAGGTATAAAAGTATCAGGAACAGAGTTTGCGAAGAATTCTTCGTCAACAATAGAAAAATTGTCCGCATTGCCCCAAAGGCATTCACCGAGTGTGTATAGCAAAGTAAGAATTGTGTTCTCGTCCTGAACCAGCGGAAGAGAAGTATAAAAATTCTCTAATTGGTCAATATTAGCAGGGGAGACGCTAAAACGCTCGGCAAGTTCCAAAATTTCAGCTTTTGTAACAGGTGACAAAATGTAGGGGCCGATATAAATAAAGGTGCTTACGGTCTCTGTTGGAAGACGGAATAAGATAAACTGGCACAGTAAGGTATTTTTCATACGGTAAAAGGTGTTTGGTGCGCAGTGTTCGTCAATCGTTTGGAAAATGCTATGTGCATCATAACTGTAGTTTAAAATATCTTCCAAACCGACACTCGGGGCAGAAGAAAATACTTCCGGATTTTCATCTGTAATATAGCGCATTCTTATACGTGAATGTTGTAATATTTTTTCAGCAAAAATCAGTTCTCTGTCGAAATTCATAAATACTCCTTTGGTGGATAAATTCTCGATATATTTATTTGTGATTTTGGAAATATTATCGTACAATTTTTGCTTCATTGCAAGTATTGGTAAAAAAAATACGATAAAACCCAATAATAATACTCATATATAATTATTAAATTATGATAAACTTTTATTCAAATAGAGAAGGAGGGTTTTTTCTTATGAAAGATACAAATGTAAAACCTTTTGGCATTAAGGATAAACTGGGTTACATGTTCGGTGATTTCGGTAATGATTTCACATTTATCCTTTCTACCATGATTTTAACCAAATTTTACACAGACGTTATGGGTGTGTCAGCGGCGGTTGTCGGAACAATCATGATGCTTGCCCGTTTCGTTGATGCTGTTACAGATGTTACGATGGGGCGTATCTGTGACCGCAGTAAAGTGACACCGGCAGGTAAATTTAAACCGTGGATTCTTCGTATGTGTATTCCGGTAGCTCTTGCATCGTTCCTCATGTATCAGAGCGGACTTGCAGGACTTCCTACAACAGCAAAGGTTGCATACCTTGCAATCACATACTTGCTTTGGGGTTCTTTCTGTTACACAGGTATCAATATTCCGTACGGTTCTATGGCATCTGCGATTTCAGCAGAGCCAGGAGAAAGTCGGATCGTAGCCAT
>JAZQDJ010000099.1:0-36376 GCA_045546735.1 Lachnospiraceae bacterium
AGATGGCGAAAAATCTTGTAGCAAAAGTTGGTGTAAAAGATATTTACTGTCCGGCATCATTAAGTGCCATCATACCCTGATCGCCGGCACCGATTGCCTCAATCTCTTCCTCTGACATTTTATTCTCTTTTGCTTCAAGAGCTTTGTCCACGCCCATAGCGATATCTGCAGACTGTTTGTCAAGGGCAACCATAACTGCACATGTATCGGCATCAAAACCGATTTTACCGCGGGTGTATCCAATCTCTTTTACCGTATCACGCACAAGTGTCGGAATATCAAGCTGTGCCTGTGTTGTAATTTCACCTGTTACAAGCACAAAACCCGTACAGCAACATGTCTCACATGCCACACGGCTCATCGGATCCTGTTCCATACAGGCATCAAGGATCGCATCTGAAATCGCATCACAGACTTTGTCCGGATGTCCTTCGGTTACTGATTCTGAAGTAAATAATCTTTTTTCCATTTTTCCTCCTTTAAGTGTCTCTGACTGCGCGAGCAACGCATAAAAAAACCGCTTGAAAATACGAACAAGCGGACGGTCTTACAGTGAAGAACCTCTTATTGTTCGATGATTCGCTCAGGTTGGCACCTTCCCTTGACGGGGGTTGCCGTGGCTTCACAGGTCCTCTGTACCTCCACCACTCTGAATAAGAGACTTTCGAAATATTATTTTGTTTCCGTCTATCAATATAACCTTTTTATACGCATACGTCAATACATGACTCACGAATTCATTGACATAAACTCATAAAAAAATTATAATTTTAATAGTTACTTTTAAATCAGACGAGGATAATACATGAAACGTGTCAATATTTCCAACTTAGTTCCGGGTATGGTTACCGCGGAAGATGTATATACATATGGAAATCAGCTGATCATTCCGAAACATACGATTCTGAACGACAAATCAATTACGCGATTAGAGTTCTATTCCATCGTGAGTATCCGTGTCGAAGATGCACCGGCCGATTTGCCGACTCCGGCAGTATCTGCAAGCAGTGCGCCTTCAGATATTCCGTACTCACAGTGGGTGCAGTCCACGCCTGAATTCAAAAAATTCAAGCAGGATTACGACGAATCCGTTAACGATTTCAAAAACAGTATCAATGACATCGTCGAAAAAGGAAGCGAAATCAATGTCGATAAAGTTCTCCAAAATACCATGGAACTTTTCCACAATGACGGAAACACCTTCAGCTTTTTTAACATGATGCAAAATATGCGTCAATACGACGATTTAACTTATGCGCATTGCATCAATGTTTCCCTGATCAGTAATGTACTTGCCAACTGGCTCCACTTTTCACAGGAAGACATCGAAATGGCAACTCTTTGCGGACTGTTTCACGACGTCGGAAAACTTGCCATTCCGGATCAAATCATAAAAAAACCGGACAAATTAACCGACCAGGAATATGCTATCGTAAAAAAACATACGATTGAGGGGTATAACATTCTAAAGAAGCAAAAAATTCATGATCATATCAAAAACACAGCCCTTATGCACCATGAGCGCTGCGACGGTACAGGATATCCTCTCGGAATCGGCGCCGACCGTATCGACAAGTTTGCAAAAATTGTTTCGATTGCAGATGTGTACGATGCCATGACAGCCGCCCGTGTTTATCGCGGACCGCTTTGCCCGTTCTCTGTTATCGAGATTTTTGAAAAAGAAGGACTTCAGAAATACGAAACACAATACATTCTCTGTTTCCTTGAAAACGTCGTCCTGACCTATATGAATAACCGCGTAAAATTAAGCAACGGACTCGAAGGCGATATTGTTTATATCAACCGGCAAATGCTTTCAAAACCAATGATAAAATGCGGCGACAAATTCATTGATCTTTCTGTTGAGAAAGACATTTCCATCGTAGAAATCATATAAAAAGACCTGTCAGTTTTTTACCGACAGGTCTTATTTTTTATCCTACTCTTAATTTGAACTTCTGAAGTTCTCTTTCATTTGTCACTTTTTCAATCTGTGCACCGAGGCCTCTGAGTTTTGCGTCAAAATCCTCATATCCTCTTTCGATATATACGATATCATCTACAACCGTAATTCCTTCTGCTGCCATACCTGCAATCACAAGTGCTGCACCCGCACGAAGATCCGGTGCATTAATGTGGGCACCTGTGTACTTCGATACACCGTCGATAATTGCGGAATTACCTTCCACTTTAATCTCTGCTCCCATCTTTGCAAGCTCATCTACATATTTGAAACGGTTTTCAAAAATGCTCTCTGTCACAATACTTGTTCCCGAAGAGAGAGCAAGCGTAACTGCAATCTGCGGCTGCATATCTGTCGGGAATCCCGGATACGCAAGTGTTTTTACATGTGTATGTGTCAGCGGTTTGGAAGATACCACTCTCACTGCGTCATCCGACTCAATGACTTCACATCCGATTTCCATTAATTTTGAACAAATAGAATCCAAATGCTTCGGAATTACATTTTTAACCGTCACATCACCTTTTGTTGCTGCAGCAGCAAACATAAAGGTTCCTGCCTCAATCTGGTCCGGAATAACAGAATACTCTGTCTTGTGAAGCTTCTCCACACCACGGATACGAATCACATCCGTTCCGGCTCCTTTGATATTGGCTCCCATACTGTTAAGGAAGTTTGCCACATCTACAACGTGCGGCTCCTTCGCTGCATTTTCAATAATTGTCTGTCCCTCTGCCAGTGTCGCTGCCATCATAACATTAATCGTAGCGCCGACAGACACAACGTCCATATAAATATGTCCGCCCTTAAGCTCCTCAGCTCTCGCATAGATACGCCCATGGGAAAGTCCCGCCTGCGCACCGAGTGCTTTAAATCCTTTCAAATGAAGATCAACAGGTCTGCTTCCGATATTACATCCACCCGGAAGGGCCACCTCTACATTTTTGTATTTACCAAGCAGAGCACCTACTAAATAGTAAGAGGCTCTGATTTTTTTGATATAATCATTCTCTACAATTAAATCATTAATTGTAGCACCGTTTATCTTAACCGTATGGCGATCGATACGTTCCACATATGCACCGATGCTCTTAATTGCATCGAGAAGAACGTTCGTATCACGTACATCCGGCATATTTTCAATTACTACAGGTTCATCTGCCATTGTTGCCGCAGCAAGAATCGCCAGTGCAGCATTTTTTGCACCGCCGATCTCGACTTCACCAACAAGAGAATTCCCTCCCTTGATCACATACTGTTCCATTTTACACCTCAGAATAGTGTTATTTGTGTATACTTTACTTATTATATACCATATATATGGTTTTTGTAAATCTGTTAATTGTTGTTAATTCAGATATTTGAGCGGATTTACCTGAGAACCGCCGATTAATATCTCAAAATGCACGTGCGGACCACTACTTCGGCCGGTATTACCGGAAAGCGCAATCCTCTGTCCCTGCGATACCGTCTGACCGACTTTTACAAGAACTTTAGACAAATGTGCATATCTTGTCTGGCGTCCGTCTGCATGGTTAATATACACAACATAACCATAACCGCTTCCCCATCCGGCTTTTACAACCGTACCTGCACTGGATGCCACAACCGTTGTTCCAATCGGAGTTGCCCAGTCTACACCTTTATGGTACGTGGACGCACCACGGACAGGCGCGCTTCTGCGACCGAACTGCGAAGAAAGTCTTCCCCCCGAAATAGGCTTAATGTATGTCGGCGGAATCTTCGTTCCTCTTTCCACAATTTTCGGAACTGCCGCTATCGTCACTTCCTCTTTCAAAACCTCGGTACTGACCTCTTCACCGTTATGGTACGTTTTCAATGCAGCAATTTTATGGTGACCTGCAGAAGGTTGTTGTAAAACAACTTTATCTGTCGTATACCAGTCATCATTATCTACATATTGAATATCCGCTTCGTAGTCTTCTTCCACATAAACTTCTTCCTGCCATGTCACAGAAAGTTCCGGCTCCGGAGACGTAATAATCAATTCTTCTCCGATCTGAATCGTGGAATTCTCATCTTCAAGCGTATCATTAAGTTCAATGATTGTCTCAAGCGGAATATTGTTATTTAAAGAGATCTCCCCGAGCGTATCTCCCGCCTGCACTTCATATATCTTCTGCACATCCTGAAGTTCCGTAACAAGACTGATTGCCTCATCCAGCGGTGTGATTTCATCCTTCGGAAGATAGGACTCTACAATCTCAATCTCATCTTCATAAGCCAGAGAAGTCAATCCGTAATTAAAATCATCAAACGTCTGCTCTTTGGCAGCCTCAATCCCGGAAAGCATCTTCGTAAGTTCTGCTGCAACTCCTGCTTCCAGCGCAGCTTCTTCCTCAAGTTTTGTTTCCTGTTTCTTTTCTTCCTTGCTTTCTGCCGACGCCGTCAAAACGTTAATTTCTCTTTCTTTGTCCGGTCCGAGCGCAACAACATACTCCTGCGAATCCTGATATTTGTCAAGAGCCGCCTGCAATACAGTATTCACTTCATCAATACTGCTTACATTTACCATAAGCTGATTTACTTTAATCGTAAATGCAGGCTGACGCGTAACAACATGATCTACCATCAACACCGTCTGCATGGAATCTATCATCTTTTCTTCATCTGTAAAACGCTCAAAATAAGCCTCTCGTCCCGAAAGAGAAAGTTCCGTTTTCGCGAAAAACAATTCATCTTCCTGACTCGCTATATTCTTTCTGGCCTCCCACAACAGTTTGTCCGCTTTTGTCTCATCCGATACAGTCCCGACAAACATTCCGTTCAAAGAAACGTCAAACACATTATTCCCTTCACTTTTAACTACTGTAAAAGAAGGCAACAAAAAAAGGCTTACAACAAAAATCAACGCGGCCATTTTTAAATATGCAATTTTTATATGTCCACCAAACTTCGTTATTTTCATTGCAAACTATTTCCTTTTTGTTTTCTCTACGCTGTAACCGAATTTGCCGATTGGCTGCCCCATTGTAAAATAGGTCCCGTGAGAATACACAATCGGATCTGCACTTTCCAAATGGAACGATCCTTTTTCATCCATATATTTATCATCTACACTGACAGCTACCACTTCCGCAATAAACATATCATGCGTTCCGAGCTCCATGCGCTCTTTTACAACACATTCAATCGACACCGGACTCTCTTCAATGCGCGGAGCCTTAACAACTTTTCCCGGAAGCGCCGTCAAATTCATTTCCTTAAACTTGTCCACATCTCTTCCGCTCTTTACTCCGCAATAATCCGTTGCATATGCCAATTCTTCCGTCGTAAGATTGATTACAAACTCGCCCGTTTCACAAAACATAGCATGCGAATGGCGTTCTTTTCTTACTGAAATAGAAACCATCGGCGGATTAGAGCAAATCGTTCCCGCCCATGCAACTGTAATAATATTTTTATTTCCCTGTTTGTCAGCCACGCTGACCATAACAACCGGCAACGGATAAAGCATATTGCCCGGTTTGAAATCTGTTTTTGACATTTTTGTTAACTCCGTTATTTCCTAAAATATCCCCAGCATCTGAAGTAACTGAAGCACGAAGGATGCACCGGAAAGAGCGACAGCTACTATCACAAGTACCTTCATACCTTTGTTTTTCTGTACTTCTTTTTCAATGTGGTCCATATGGTCATTAAGGTCTCTCGTCTTCAAACTGAGCTGCTCATTCATAGCCGCCTGCACATTACGATACACCTTAACGCTTTCTTTATGCATATAGTCTTCAATATGCTTCTGCACCTCATCAAGATACAAGCGCACATTGACAATCATTTCCTTAATCTGCTTTGCCGAATCCTGCTCCTGACTGTTGTCTTTCTCTTTTTCCGCAAGCATGATTTCCAAATTGCGGATGGCTCCCTCAACCGCCTTCTGATTCGTATCATTTCCGAGTTCTACACGGCTGACCGTTGCTCCCATCTGGTTCATACTCATCTCAAGCTGGGCAATCGAAGACTCCGCATGACTGAGCGCCGCCTCCAGACGATATGTTGTATCATCAAACTGCTTTCTTGTTTCAGATGCAGTCATCTCCATCTGCCGGCGTGTCTCAGCCGCAGACTCGTCCACCTTACGCGAAAGGCTGATAAATTCATCCTGATCGTCAGAAGATGCACATGCCTGCACAATGCGCTGCTCCATACCGTCAAACATCTGCGCAAGTTCTGCAAGTTTTCCCTGAAGCTGCGATAATTCTTCTTTTACAGCCACAAATTCATCTGCATAATCCTCTTTAAAATCATCCTCCGATACCGGAACCTGATATGACTCAATCTGTTCAATGCTGCAAGCCGCCATCTGGGAAACCTGCTCCGACACCTCAATCGTCTTCAGATTCAGTCGTCTGATTTCCTGAATAACTTTATCATATTCATTCATCTGTTCTCTTAATCTCTGGTTCTCTCTGGCTTCCGCCTCACCATTTGCCTGAATCAGTTCACCTGCATTAAACCGTTTCGCCAGTTTATCCATAAAGTTATCCATGAAATCCCTCCATTTTTGCAAACTATCGCATTATGAAACATTGTATCATTTTTTCTCCCTATTTACAACACCGTGCTTTATTGTGCATTTTGCACACTTTTTCGCATGGTACAACCGTGGTTTTATACACTTTTACTTATTTTTCACTTCTTATTCATATTTTGTTCATATTTTGTTGCTATACTTTAATTAGTTTCAAACAATACATAAATGACCATCACAATTGATAAATTTTTTCATAATAGCCGCGGAGCCGCAAGGTTTCGCGGCACTCCTCATTTTATCCCCATATAAATCAAAAACTGCACTCTTTCCTTTCAGAAAAAGTGCAGCTTACCTTTTTACCTATGTATCTGTCCCCTCATCAATATCTTCCATGACATCCACATCCGCGTCCGTCATTTTCTTCCGTTCGTTATTTTTCTTTTCTTCCGCCGCCTGCTTGCAGGCAATCAAATCGCGGACTTCTTCATTCAGCGACAACATTCTGGCATCGAGTTCCGAAACCATCGTCGCGCACTCTACCAATCCGTCCTTAATATGCGCCGGCGCATTCCCTTCAAACTTATAATAAATCTTGTGCTCCAAACTCGCCCAAAAATCCATCGCAACCGTACGAATCTGGATCTCTACCTTCGCATCTATAATCCTGTCCGAAAGAAAAATCGGAACCGTAACAATCAAATGATAACTCTTGTATCCGCTCGGTTTCGGATTTAATATGTAATCTTTGACAGAGCACACTTTGATATCACTCTGATTAATTAACATCTCTGCGATGCGATAAATATCCGAAGTAAACGAACAAATTACCCTGACACCGGCAATATCATTCACATACTTAACCATATTTTCAATCGTAGACTCATAACCGTGTTTCTTTAATTTCTTAACAATACTCTCCGGCGATTTCAAACGCGCCTTAATATGCTCAATCGGATTATACTGATGCACGTGCTGAAATTCATCATTTAAAATTTCTAATTTTGTTCCGATTTCTTTCAGCGCCGAATTGTATACAAGTTGCACTTCTTTCCAACTGTCTATGTCATTCCGAGTATCAGGTACAAATTCCATAACCCCTACCCCATCTTTCTAAAATACTTTCTCTAATTATACCACATCGCGGCAAAAAATGTAGTTTTTTACCGTTTTTTAACAAAAATCATCCTCTTCAATCACTTGTATTTCCAAGTAATCAAATTCTATCGTTTCCGCAAAGTTATCCTGATAAAAACGGGCACGATTATGATTTTGAAACTCTTTTATGTTTTTCTCAAGCCAGATCGGTCTGGATAAATCAAACTCACCTGCCACCTTATCAATCGCCGCAAACACCTTCTGCGTTCTCCGCAAGTTTCTTTCATCACAAACTACGGTATCTTTCATCATCCGGTTGTCTTTCCAAATCTTAGCCCATAAACGAAACATAGTTGCCTCCTTTCTCTTCCCTCTTTTATTTTAATGGAACAAACCTGCATATTCAAGCAAATAATGAAAAGAATAAATAATACCTTGACATTCAAACCTTCTTGTTGTAGTATTAACTTGCATTTGATGTAGTTTTTAAAACTACTTGTTGTGAATCAGGAGGATGTTTATGCAGATTACTTTGAGAGAGCCGGGAAGTGCACTCACACATTTTGTAGCTATGATTATGGCCATCGGCGGTTCGATTCCGCTTTTAATGAAAGCATCCGAATACGGCAGCATTTGCCTGATTGCGATGTTCATATTTATTGCAAGCATGATTTTATTATACGGAGCAAGTGCGACCTATCATTCGGTCAACCTTCCTGCCGCGATTATTAAAATATACCGGAAAGTTGACCATGCCATGATTTTTGTGCTGATTGCCGGATCTTATACCCCGGTCTGTATTCTTGTTTTGGCACCGACACCGGGATATCCTTTGCTAATCGCCGTATGGGCATTTGCCATTGTCGGTATTGCCGTAAAATTACTTTGGATTAACTGCCCGAAGTGGTTTTCGTCTATTATCTACATTGCTATGGGATGGCTTTGCGTATTTGCTTTCAGCCCGATTGTGAACAGTCTTCCAAAGGCTGCTTTTGGATGGCTCCTTGCAGGCGGACTCATTTATACGGCCGGCGGTATCATTTACGCCTTAAAACTTCCGATTTTTAATGCCAAACACAAATACTTCGGCTCACACGAAATTTTCCACCTCTTCGTCATGGCCGGAAGCCTTTGCCACTACATTTTCATGTATCAATATGTCATTGGATTATAAAAACACCAATATAACTCCATCAAATTATAAATAAATGGATTTAAACACAAATTTTTTTGTTATAGATACTTCTCTTATCGCCACACCTCTCCGGCAACACATCCCAAAGATAAACAAATATTTAAAGGGCTATGAAACTTCTTTGTTTCATAGCCCTCATCTAACTAACCCAATGACTTATTCTTCAAACCCATTCGGATTATTACTCTGCCACCTCCATGCATCTTCGCACATTTCTCTAATTCCGCGCTGCGCTACCCAGCCGAGTTCTTCTTTCGCAAGAGAGGCATCTGCATAATTTGTAGCAATATCACCTGCACGTCGCGGCTTTATTTCATACGGAACATCCACCCCTGTTGCCTCCTCAAAATTCTTGACAATATCAAGCACACTATATCCTGTTCCGGTTCCGAGATTGTAAATCTTAAGTCCCGGATTTTCTTTTAACTTTTCAATAGATTTTACATGTCCGAGTGCAAGATCGACAACATGAATATAATCTCTCACTCCCGTTCCGTCCGGTGTATCATAATCATTGCCGAACACTCCGAGACATTTCAGTTTGCCGACAGCAACCTGTGTCACATAAGGCATAAGATTGTTCGGAATACCATTAGGATTTTCCCCGATTCTTCCGCTCTTATGCGCTCCGATCGGATTGAAATAACGGAGCAAAATCACGTTCCACTCCGAATCTGCTTTCTGGATATCCATAAGCATCTGTTCAAGCATACTTTTTGTCTGTCCGTACGGATTTGTAATTTCTCCTTTCGGACATTTCTCTGTGACGGGAATTTCTGCCGGAGTACCGTAAACAGTTGCAGACGAAGAGAAAATAATATTTTTCACCCCATGGTTTTTCATCACATCAAAGAGTACCAGGGAACCTGTAATGTTATTATTATAATATTCCCAAGGTTTCTGTACGGATTCACCGACCGCCTTAAGTCCCGCGAAATGAATCACACTGTCGATTTCGTTTTCATCAAAAATCTTATCAAGCGCTTCTCTGTCCAAGATATCCGCCTCATAAAACTTTACTTTTTTCCCTGTAATTTCTTCCACTCTCTCAAGTGACTTTGCGCTGGAATTCGAAAGATTATCTACTACTACAACCTCGTATCCTTCATTTTGTAATTCAACTACTGTATGGCTTCCGATAAATCCGGCTCCGCCTGTTACTAATACTGCCATTTTTCCTCCTACTGCTCTCCGACAGTTACTACAAGGTAACTCCATTTTGTTCAAGGAGAGCACGCGCACTTTCCACGCTGTCAATTCCTTCTTTATTCTTTATCGGTGCAAATTCTTTTTCACGCACAACTTCATACGGAAGACAATCTCCCATATCATGAATCATATCAAGCACAAGTTGTTCAAACTTATATCCATTCGGTGCTTCAGGTTTTACCCTATTACCCGACTCATCCACATAAGCAATTTTCTTTTCCACACGATGAAGCGGAAGTTCATGCGACATGATACGCTCAAGCTCACTCACGCGGAATAAATAGTTCAAAATTACGCCGAAATTATATACATAACCGCCGTTTTCATCTTTCTGGTCGCGCATCTCCTCCGTGAGTTCATAATACTCTACAATAGACGGTTTTCCGTCCTCAAGGCACATAACACCAACCTTCTCATCCGGACTTGCCTTTGGCACTACCTTTGCTCCGACCATGCATTCTTCTTCAATACACGCTCCGACAAAAACCGGATCTGCAATGTTCTGCAGTACATTATCCACCGCAAACACATTCAGCCACTCAATCCTCGTCTCATGAACAAGATCAAGAATCTTGCTGCGATCCATAGATACAAACCAACCACCGTTTCCGTTCGGTGATGTCGCCATCTTTCCTTTTTCTTCCAAAAAGACCTTGCCGTCGTAATCTACTGCCGGCGCCATCTCCTGTTTAAAAAAGCGGATATACTCTCCCGGATAACCGAAATAATTATGCGCTTCAAAGAAACTTACTGTCTCTTCATGATTTTTATCACTTGTCATAACAAACAAATAAATCGGATTACCCGCCATGTCTGTCACACGCATTAAATTGTTGATTAAGCACTCAAAAATATACAGTTCTTTCGTCACACCGATATTGTAAACGCCCTTCGGTGAGTCAGAACCAAGTCTCGTTCCCATTCCTCCGGCAAGAAGAACCGCGCCCACTTTATTTGCACGGATAGCGTCTAAGCCGATCTGCGTAAAACGCTCTTTCTTCTCCTCTATCTCATCCAGTTGCATTGCTGCCAAAGGCTCAATTTTTCCCCTGCCGAGAGACTTCTTTCCGGAATTCAGGAACTTAATTACGGTAAAATCCGTCTCTTCAATCTGCGCCAGGAGATTCTCTTTCTCCTGCTGTGATAATTCATCATAATATTTCAACAAATGTTCCTGCCCGATTTCTTTGAGCATCTCCAATGTCTTTTCATAATTCATACGCATTTCCTCTTCCAAACTTATTGCACGGACATCACTTACTGTTGAGTGTTATTTTAACAACTTCGGGACGATTTAGCAAGCGCTGCGGAATTACACTGTTTCCAAGACCTGCGCTGACAATCATTTTCGTTCCGTTTTCTTCATATAAACCCTTTGTATATTTCGGCAAAAATCCCTGATCCGGAGCAACAAAACCGCCGACAAACGGAATCCGGAACTGCCCGCCGTGTGCATGCCCGCTTAAAACCAAATCAATGTCATACCTTGAGTACGTAGGCATTCGCTGCGGCTCATGTGCCAAAAGAACAGTAAAAAGACTGCCATCGCCCTCCCTTGTTACAAGTTTTTCAAGCGTTTCCGCAAGTCGACTGTTGTAAGCAATCGTATCATCATCAACTCCCATTAGCAAAATACACTCTTGCTCATTCTTCACATATAAATCGATTGCCTCATCATCAAGAACCCTTGCACCGAGTTTTTTCAACCCCTGAAACAACGCATACGTGTCCGTATCCGACAAATAATTATCATGATTTCCTGTTATAAAATAGACCGGCGCTATTTTCATCGCCTCTTCTACAAGCAAAAGTCCTGTTCCGACATCCGGCCGGTTACTGTCAATCAAATCTCCCGTTATAACTATCATGTCCGGATTCTGCTCTTTTACATGCTTGATTAATCTCTTTTGATTTTCGCCGAACATTTTATTGTGCAAATCCGAAAGATGCACAATAACAAATCCATCAAAAGATTCCGGGATTTTTTCTGACGCAATCTCATACTGCGAAACAGTAATTGCATTATTCTCAAAATAACAAAATACTACGATTGCGACAAAAATGAGCAGGCCAATAAGAAGCCTCTTCATTCTCTTTTGAAATGTTTTCTGCATTCTTATCACCTGCTCTTTACATTCATTTTATAAGAACTCTACACCATGTTCTTTCGCAAACTGCACGTCTTTTTCCGGCCAAATGGAAGCCTGAACTTCACCGAGATGTGCTTTTCTGAGGAAGAACATACAAATACGTGACTGTCCGATTCCTCCGCCGATTGTATACGGAAGTTCGTGATTTAACAGCGCCTTCTGGAACGGAAGATCAGCTCTTTCCGGACATCCTGCCTTCTCAAGCTGCTCCATAAGAGACTGTTCATCCACGCGGATACCCATAGACGAAAGTTCAAGTGCAATATCTAAAACCGGGTAGTATACAATAATATCACCGTTCAACTGCCAGTCATCATAGTCCGGAGCTCTTCCGTCATGCGGCTTTCCGGAAGCAAGCTTATCACCGATTTTCATAATAAATACCGCACCATACTCCTTAGCCGCTGCTGTTTCACGTTCTTTCGCCGTAAAATCAGGATAGCGGTCCTCGAGTTCCTGTGTTGTCACAAATGTGATTTCTTCCGGAAGGAAGCATTCCACATATTGATACGTATTCGCCATATATTTTTCTGTGACACGAAGCGCCTCATAAACAGATTTTACTACATCGCGGAGCGTTTCCTCATTGCGGTCTTCCTTGCGGATTACTTTTTCCCAGTCCCATTGATCTACATAAATAGAATGAATATTATCTGTTTCCTCATCACGACGGATGGCATTCATGTCTGTATAAAGTCCTTCTCCGACTTCAAAACCGTAATTGCGAAGTGCCAATCTTTTCCACTTTGCAAGTGAATGAACGATTTCAACTTCTTCTCCGTCCTGTTCTAAAATATCAAATCTGACCGGTCTTTCCACACCGTTTAAATTGTCATTCAATCCCGAGTTCGCACCTACAAAAAGCGGCGCTGACACACGGCTTAAATTCAGCTGCGTAATAAGCTCTCTCTGAAAAAAGTCTTTTACTTTCTTAATTGCTTTTTCTGTCTCTTTGATATTGAGGGACGGTTTATAGCCCTCCGGAATTACAATCCGGCTCATCTTTCTTTCCTCCTGCCTATTGCCGCTTAGCGGCTATTTTACCCGACAGCTTACAGTTCACAGTTGTTTACTGTTCTCGGGAACGGAAGTACGTCACGGATATTGCCCATACCTGTCAGGTACATGACGCAGCGCTCGAAACCAAGTCCGAAACCTGCATGTCTTGCACTACCGTATTTACGTAAATCCAAATAAAAATCATAATCTTCCGGATTTAAGTCAAGCTCTTTCATACGCGTAAGAAGTGTGTCATAATCATCTTCACGCTGACTTCCTCCGATAATCTCACCGATACCCGGAACAAGACAATCCATCGCTGCCACTGTCTTTCCGTCTTCGTTGAGTTTCATATAGAATGCTTTAATCTCCTTCGGATAATCCGTTACAAATACAGGTCTTCCGAATTCTTTCTCTGTCAGATAACGCTCATGCTCTGTCTGAAGGTCACATCCCCATGAAACTTTATACTCAAATTCATCATTGTGTTTCTCTAATATCTTTATGGCGTCAGTGTATGTCACATGACCGAAATCGGAATTCATGACATGTGTCAGTCTCTCAATCAGACCTTTATCCACAAACTGATTAAAGAAAGCCATCTCTTCCGGTGCATTTTCAAGCACGTAACGGATGATATATTTAATCATGCTCTCTGCCAAAATCATATCGTCCTTCAAATCCGCAAATGCAATTTCCGGCTCAATCATCCAAAACTCTGCTGCATGTCTTGTCGTATTGGAATTCTCTGCACGGAACGTCGGTCCGAAGGTATAAATATTCTTAAACGCCATCGCATAAGTCTCACCGTTCAGCTGTCCGCTTACCGTAAGATTTGTCGATTTACCGAAGAAATCCTGCGAGAAATCTACGCTACCGTCTTCCTTCTTCGGAAGGTCATTTAAATTCATCGTCGTTACCTGGAACATCTCGCCCGCACCTTCACAGTCACTTCCTGTGATAATCGGTGTATGCACGTACACAAAATCTCTCTCCTGGAAGAATTTGTGAATTGCATAAGCTGCAAGTGAACGCACACGGAACACTGCCTCAAATGTATTTGTTCTCGGACGCAGATGAGAAATTGTTCTCAGATACTCAAATGTATTTCTCTTTTTCTGAAGCGGATAATCCGGTGTCGAAACACCTTCGATAAGAACTTCAGATGCCTGAATCTCGAATTTCTGCTTCGCCTGCGGTGTCGGTGTCACAACTCCTTTTACAATAAGAGCTGCACCTACATTTAATTTATTAATATCATTAAAATTGGCAAGAGCATCGGAATACACGACCTGAATCGGCTCAAAAAACGTTCCGTCATTGATTACAAGAAATCCGAACGTCTTGCTGTCACGCTTGCTTCGAAGCCATCCTCCGATGGTTACCTCCTTATTTAAATACTCTTCTTCTTTCCGATATAAATCTCTGATATTTACTAAATCCATCGATTTTTACTCCTTTTTTCGTGTCCGTTTTTAACCACAAAGGTGATTATATCGCATTTATTTTGTTTTTACAACCACCGCTTTGCTGAATGGTCCATAGATTTTCTTATTATTTACTTTTTTATATGCACGCACTTTGAAGTAGTACTTTTCTTTTGACTGCAGATTCTTAATCTTGTAAGATGTCCGATTTGCAGAAGTCAGTGTTTTGGCTTTTTCATATTTGCCGTTTTTCTCCGGTCCAACCCAAATTTCGTAACCTTTTCCGCTGCGCTTGCTCCACTTTAAAGTAACCGTTGTCTTTGTCACCTTTTTGACTTTTAAATTTTTTACTTTTGCCGGCGCTTTTACACCTATTGTCACCGGAATTTTAACTGTTTTTCCACAATATTTAACCTTAATCACCTGATATCCGGTCTGATTCGGATTATATCCGCTGCACATTTCTCTAATCACCGGTACATAACCGACACCGTGATCATTACAGCGCACTATTAAGTAACGGTTCATTTGATTAATCGTAGTCCCAATCGGATAATTTGCCGTTCCTATATCATTCGCTTTTACCGTCTTAAGACTACAGCCTCCGACAAAGATTTGAACCCAATTCTTTCCGTAGCTGCCGCCTGTGCAATATCCGACACCCATGTGGCTGTAACCGTCCGAAAGAATATTTCCTCTGTGTCCCGGACTGTTCATCCAGCCTTCCATTACATGACCCGGGCTTGTATATCCGGCCGCAATATTTTCCCCCGCACACATGTAATCAATTCCCTCATCACGAATTGCCGAAAAACAGGTCGTTCCGTCAGGCCGTGTGTGCGAAAAGTAATAAGAAATCTCCTCTGCGCGTACACCCGCCGCTCTTTGAATAGCGCGGAACATGCTGACAGGCTCCAGTCCCTGCGCAATCCTTTCCCTATTCACAATTTTAAGTACCTTCCATTCATTACCATTGGAAATCTTCTCATAAGGCTCTGTTGCACATACATCTTTTGCCATACACAGCACAAACATCATAACCAACAGCGACAAAAATAACTTCTTCATCTTCATCGAAATAACCCTCCCTTCATTTTTTCAAACTCCGGATATACTCCTTAACATCTTCCTGCGGAATTTTTGATTCCACTATTTTTTGCAAGGCCTTATGATACGTTGCATCATCCAAACGGCACGTTTTCAGAAACCGGTCTGTCATCGCCGGAAAACAGCAAAAACTTTCGGCCACAAGCCACGCTGCTGCCATATGTGCATAATACCCTTCCTCAAAAGGCCTGTTTATGTGTTCAAAAATAAGCGGTACGTATTTCCCTGCCTGCTTTTCCTCCTGCGCAAATTCTCTCAAATTCTCCATGGTCACGCTGCGCAGCCGGCTGATTTTTCGTCCCTTTGCATCGCACCTTAGCAGGTGTGCCATCATAATAATCAGCGCTACGCGCACCTTAAATTCCTCGCCGCTTTGCAAATACGGAAGAAGGAATTCCCAAGTCAGGTCCCGATCTTTTTTAAGCACATCCATTTTCATAAAAACACTGTCACAAACCGACCAGTTTTTTACACACGGAATAAAATCTTTAATATACCCCAATGCTTTTTCCGGTTCCATTTTAAGTGTTGCATAACCAATCACCATTCCCCGGAGCATAATTTCTTCAAAATATATATCCTCTGCCTTCAGTTCCTCTTCCCAGTTACCCTTCGCTAACTCTTTTGCCGTTTCACGAAGTTTAGGAAGTCGCACCCCGAGCATCATCTGCTCGCTGGGTACAAGAGCCGCTGAAAAATCTTTGTATTTTTCCTCTGCACATAACTGCAGTTTCCGCCGCGTTTCTTCTTTCATCCCATCCTATTCCTTTTCTACATAGGTACGCTTGAACACTTCCCCCTGAATAATATAAATATCCTGCAAATCATCTTTACGGACTGCCATATAATCGCCTTCGTCACCGACAAAATAATCCGTTCCGTTCTTCGCAAAAATGCGTGTTCTGCATGTCAGCTTTTCTGCCAAAATAGAAGCACCTTTTTTCGGATAACATATTTTTGCAATCTCATCAATCGGAAGATAGGTATGGTCATCCACCCTCTCTACCGCCGGTATGAATTCAAACATTTGCGTAAAAATATCTAAACTCTCATCACTTGCTTCATAACTGGATTCAAACTTCTTTTTATCGATTTGATAAACCTCGCCGAGACATCCGATCATAACATAGACCTCTTCCCCTGCCTCCACAATAACACCTGTATCATTTTCCAGTGTACGGATAGAAAGCATAACTCCTTTTGGAACAACATCTGTCGTCTTAACGTAGGCCCAGGAAACTCTCGCTTTTTCATATTCTTTCATCTGCGCAATTTTATCCGGATAATCTTGCGCAAACGTCACAGCCTCGATCACCTCACACTGTGTAAAATACTCATCCGCACGGATCATAAAGTAATCCGTCGCTTTTTCAACATCAATCTCCGACATACACACATTTAAAATCACTTCAGAAACACTTCCCTGCGCCCACTGCGCCGTTCCCTTTGCAATTCCAAACTGTCCGAACACAAAATCAATCAGTTCCAAAGCCCGTATGCGCTCAGACTTACTCAGACATCTCACCAAAAAACGGTCCGACATTTTTGCTATCAGCAAAAGTACTTGTTGCCCTGTCTGTAAAAGAAGTTCTTCCGCCTGTCTCAAATTAAGATTTGCCGTCCCCTCATCTGCAATTACAAACGGCTGATCTGCATGTTGATACAACCGGACATCCGCCGTGTCTGTTTTTATTTCATCAAATTGTTTCATTTCTTTCCCTCTTCTTCAACACATCCGCATATTTCCATAAAATGCTCTGACAAAAATGTAAAATGAAGTTCCAAAATGCTGTCATTTATTTCCATTATTTTTGCATATGCATTCTCGCCGTTTGCCACAATCTCCATATCCTGATAAAGAGAAAATTCCTTCATATTCTCGCAATTGCATTCCACATTGATTTTGTGTTGGGAAATCGCCGTAATTTTACCCTCTACAGATGTTTTAATTACGCTCTTACCCTGCATAAGATACAGAACAGCCAAAATCGGACGTTCAAGACACTGTATCCTCTCTGCTTTCTTTTCAGCCAAACTCACTTGATGAATGCCCGAAATTTTCTTAACATCACAGATTGTTACCTGCCTGTGAATTCCCTTCATGGAAATATCAATATTTTTATTAATTTCCAATGTTCCGCACAAATATTGCTTTGTCTGCTCTGAAACCAAAATCTGACCTCCGACACTGTAGGTCTGAATACGCGAGCAAAGATTTACCACCTGTCCGATAACGTTATAGCGCATAAACTGTTCAGAGCCGATATTTCCGATAAACGCTTCTCCTGCATGAATACCGATACCGACTTCAATCTCCGGATATCCGTGCTCCTTATTGTAACGGTTTACGCCTTCCATACGGTTCTGCATTTCAATTGCCGCCGCAACCGCATCGTCGGTTGCATGCTCCGCAACCAGTGGTGCACCGAATACCGTCAAAATTGCATCGCCGATAAACTCTATGATGGTTCCCCTGTATTTCAAAATAACCTCTGTCATTTCTTCCAGATAGTGATTCAAAATAGCAACTACCGTATCAGCCGAAAGACGCTCCGACAAAGCCGTAAAACCACGCAAATCAGCCATCATAACTGCAACCGTTCTCTTCTCTCCTCCAATCGCAGCTCCGGACGGATTTTCCAAAATCACATCTACAACTTCATCTGAAAAATACTTACCTAAAATCTGGTGCAAGAGTTCATTTCTGGAAGCCAATTGCTCATTCAGACGTTTTATCTCTTTTGCAGCTGTAAGCTCCATGGTCTGCTTCTGCACAATCTTCTCAAAATTTTTCGTCATCTGATGCTGCAGAGCCGCTCTTTCAATACGATTAATAGAAATATCCGAAAAAGGCTTATGAAGAACAACCGTCGCTCCGAGTGCATAGCATTTTTCTTCCGTTTCTTTTTCTGTCTCAGAGGCCATAAAATATAACGGAACTCCGACAAATCCGGGCTGTGACAAAAGAATATTCAGCAATGCAAAATCATCTTTACATCCGGACTCATAATCCACCAGCAAAAGGGAGGGCATAGTATTCATTTCCAAAGCCCTTTGCATCATACTTTCGACCATCTCAGCACGAAACAAACATACGGCCCGCAATCCGCCGCCATCATTAATACGGCGCTGCGCTTCAATCATATCTTCTCTTGAACTACATAACACCCAGACATCTTTTTTCATTACAAATCTCTCTTTAAAAACCGATATTTATCGTCATCAGACTTTTTTCTTGTCCTCATTACCTTACCCGGACCTTTACATCTGTCACACAAAACACCCGTCCGAATAGGTGCACCGCACTTTTCACATGCAACACGGATTGATGATGCCATCGGAATCTCCAATCGCTCATCTTTAAAGAAATATTCAATCGTTGCACGTGGCACACCGGTAGCGCGCATAATCTGCGTTACACTGCGCGGGCCCTCTTTATTCAGATAATTACGCACTTTCTGATAACTGTCATACTCCTCTTGTCCGCAATCCACACATTGGTAGGTTCCGCGTGAAATTTGCGAAAGCTTTCCGCCGCATCGCTGACACGCAACAGGAATCTGATTCAGGTTCAACATATTGTTGCGTTCTGATGATGCCGAAAAAACGGTTTCCTGATTTCTTGAAGAAGCACTTCTGCCCTGAGGAAGCTCCATCTTTCCAAACGCCGCGCTGAACGACTTACTGTACGGCTGATTTGACTCTCTTTCCGGTTTCGGGGCAACTTCTTTTTTGGCACTGCCTACCAAACCTTTCAGCCTCTCAATAAACTGTTCCATCGCCTCTTCTTCATTTTCACTGTACATAATCGTCTGCACATTGTTTAAATAGAAGCGAAACATTTCACTCATCGGCACTCCCGTCAGATTAATCGGGACAATTGTCTTTCTGGCATTAATTGCACAATCGATTTCTTTCTCTACCCAAATAGAATCCTGTGAAGATTCCGAAATCATAAGCACAAATACCTGACATCTTTCAATCGCACGCGGTATCTCGCGGGCATAATTCGAACCGGCCGGTATCATCTCCGGCGCTTTCCAATATTCAATCCCCGCATCTTTTAATTGCTGCAAAATCTTTTTTATAATCTGCGTATCTTTCGAACTATAACTGATAAAAACTGTATCCGACACTACACGGTCCTCCTGTTGCACTAATTATTTAAATACTGTTTTCCCACTCGGATCATCTTTTCACATTCCGCACAAAGACGGCCTAAATTTTTACGGACAAACAAACTGTCATCCTGTCTGCTCCGATATTCATGCTCTTTCGCCATCTCAGACAACTGCATTGCACCTATGCTTGCAGATGTACTTTTCAGAGAATGAACATCCACACTGTATGCTTTCATATCTCCCAATGTTCCGCTTTTACGGATCCGGCGAAGTTTTTCTGAAATCTCTTCAAAATAAATAGTTAATATTTCATCATACGTCTCTATGCTTCCGCCCATATTTTTAAGTCCTGCTTCCAAGTCCACTCCGGATTTTTCAAGAAGCTTGAACTTTTTATCGTCTAATGACATTTTCTTCTCAATCAAGTCAAAAATATCGCTCTCTTCGACAAGTACGGAACGTTCTACAAATTCCACTTTACTTTCCGATAACCATTTCACAATTACTTCTTCCAGTTGCTGATAATCAATCGGCTTACTCAGATAATCACAAAAGCCCTCCTGCAGATACGCTTCTTTTGCGCCGTAAATCGCATTTGCCGTCAATATGACAACCGGCGTATCCTTCCTTGTTTTCAGTTTAAGCGGTTCCTCATTCCACAATCGTCTCATCTCATGGAACGTCTCAATTCCATCCATTTCAGGCATCATATGATCCATGAAAATCAAATCATATTCATGAAGAGCAATCTGCTCAAGCGCCTCTTTTCCGCTGTCTGCCGTTTTTATATTCATCTGCGTATGTTTCAGCAGACCTGTGAAAACCTCCAAGTTCATTACATTGTCGTCTACCACAAGTATATTTGCATCCGGTGCCTCAAACGAACAACCTTCTCTCATCTGCTTCTCTTTATTTTGTACAAAAATATATTCCACAGAGCCAATCGGCGCTTCATCAATAATTTCCTGTTCCAAATCAAAATAGAACTTTGAACCCTTTCCGTAGCTACTCTCCAAACCAAGTTTACTGTCCATCATTCGAAGAAAGCTTGTTGTAATACTCATACCCAGACCGGTTCCTTCGATATTTCGATTTTTGGTCTCTTCCAATCTTTGAAAGGAATCAAAAATCTTACTTTCATCTTCTTTCCGGATTCCGATACCGGTATCTTCTACTTCTACATGAAGTAGGTACATTCCGTCTTCTTTTTTCTTTCCCGACATACGGAGGATAACTTTTCCCTCATTCGTATATTTCACGGCATTTGATAAAAGATTTAAAATAATCTGTCGTATACGTACATCGTCACCGAACAATTTCATCGGAAGGTTTTCGTCTGTCTCAAGAACAAACTCCAAGCCTTTTTCCTGTGCCTTAAACTCAATCATGTTTACCACATCATGAATGACCGAAGACACTTCGTATTTCACCGGAATAATCTCCATCTTTCCGGATTCAATTTTTGAGAAATCCAAAATATCATTAATAATCGCAAGCAAAGACCTTCCCGCCTCGCGGATATTGGCTGCATATCCCGATACGTCTTCCGAAATTGCCTCACGGACAATCATCTCATTCATACCGAGCATTGTATTAATCGGCGTACGGATTTCATGAGACATTCGGGCAAGGAAATTACTCTTGGCAAGATTCGCCTCTGTCGCTTCATTGCTCAATCTCTCCAAATCAATCATGTACTGCTTTAACTTTGTTATATCAGTCAAAGTCACAGCATACCCGATAACACTGCCACTGTCGGAGACTTGACGAGATATGATTTGATAGTCACGTCCATCCGCACGATACTCTTCTTTTCCGCTGAGAAAATCTTTCTTCACTTTCTCTGCTATCTCCTCACGCTCCAACTCTACGAGCCACGGCAATGCTCTCTCTGCTGTTTTGTTTGCAAATTCCACAAAACCATCCGGGCGTACAACAAGAATAACCTGCGCATTTTCTATTGCCATCTGATAAATCGCCACATCCACGGTATCAAACATACGATAGCGCAAAATACAATACAGAAACACAAGTGAATAAACCGCAAAAATCATCGGTCCGAAGTCATAGTATGTCGGGACAAACAATACACCGATAATTGCAACTACAGCAACAAGACTTCCGTAACCTACGACTGTCATAATCTTTTTTTCCTGCGGTGTTTTTACAAACTTGCGGTGTGAAAGACATCGCCACGCAAAGTAAAGAAACATAAAAATCAAGTACGAAAAGAAGAAATAATAATAAGGAGCTTTTCCGAGACTGCAGAATGCATGCCCGTCTCTCCATATCATTCCGACCGACGTGTAATACATATTGTTGTATTTCGCTGTCATGATGACAAAGAACGACAGAAAACCGATTCCCCATAAAACCGGCAACGTTTCCGGTCTGTATTTCCAGTTATAATATTTCCCGATACCCGTCACAAAACATATGCCGGCAAAGCATTTGCCCATATATCCTATCTGAATGGCAAGAAGCATCTCCTGGACATTCGTAGATAAAAGCTCAAACGTATAACCCATTAAAATAAATATATTAAGAACAATTGCCAAAACAACAAATGAGTTACTCTGTCTTCCTCTCCGGCGCAACAAAAGATATAACATATATAAACATATGACAATACCTGCTACATGAAGTTCAATCATAAACTCATACATTTTCATACCTCCAGCCTGCATTTTGGGCAGACTTCCCCAACTTTACATACTTGTCTACAGTATACTAAAAAAAAAGCATGCTGTCAGCATGCTTTTTCGTATTTTCTTTATCCTTTCGCGCGTATTCGGTCCGTAATAAGCTGTTGCATTTCATCTTTATCTTTGTTCATGGCAAATGCAAGTTCGGAATACAGATTGTTTTCCGCCACTTTATAATAACGTTCATCAATCGTCGTGCTCTTTTTTCCTTCTGCAATCCTTTGCTGATTGCGCAGGTACATGCACTTCAAAATACTTACCAGCTGTTTCGGTTCGCAACTGAAAATCGCCTCTTTGTACTTCTGCTCACGCTGTTTGTCATTCTCAATCCAAACAGCCTCAATCTGAGGTATTTCATCAATCACCTCAAGCGCCTGCTCCTCATCCATTGCTTTACGGATACGCTGTTTATCGCTGTCAACAGGAATATAAAGCTTGGTACTTTTTTCCTTAATCGGAACAATCATATAATACAGTTTTTTCTTATCGCTCATCGGAAGATTCAAATGGACCTTATCTTCTATTTTACAGATTCCGTTATTGGCATTTATTACGTAGTCACCTATCTCAAACATATCGCTTACACCTCCATCAAATGCCTCTATATCCATATTCTTCCCTTATATTTTAGCATTTAAAAAATTTTTTCGTAAGCGATTTTTTTGAATTAAAGTATCTCCTCGATAAAAATAGTTCTTTCTTTACCGAGATCTACAATCCTTTCCTCTGTGACCGAACGGTTTACACGGTTATAATATATTTTTACAAGCGGCCTCGGACCGTCATTCAAACGGATATTAGACACAATACCTACTTCTTTGGTTGACAGACGAACCATAACCCCGAGCGGATAAATCGGAATATTGTTAACAAATGCATCAACTACCGCCGGGTCATAATACATTCCGCTTGCGCCGTAAAGTTCTTCCACTGCCAAGTACGGCGGCATATCTAAAAACGTAATTGCTGCTGCATATCTCTCGCACACAGAAATAATGCGTGCCCCGAGAGGAATTTCATCGCCTTTGATTCCCTTCGGATAACCCGAACCGTTGTATCTCTCATGATGCGACTGGATACAAGATGCAATCACACGCGGAATGTTTTTCTGCAACGCAAAATAATACCCGTATGTCGGATGCTCCTGCCACAAATTCTCCTCCGCCGCATTACGCTGATCGAGCCTGACGAGATTGGGCATTTCTGCAATACCCATGTTGTGCAAAAGCGCACTGATAAGGACAACTATCATCTCATCCATACCGAGATTCATACTTCCTGCAACAAGACCGCTGAGCACAGCTGTATAAATAGCATGATCATACAGACGCACCTTATGAATGATGCGCATCTCTACTAAAGTCTTAAGCACTTCTTCATTTCTGGCAATCTTCTTAATCAACTGCTCGAGCTGTCTTGCCACTTCGACAACATGATCATTTTTGTTTGCCTCTGCCTGTAGCGGCGAAAACTGTCTGAGCACACGAACAAAATCTTCAACAAGGGAATGTTCCATCTTGTCCATCGGCGTAATCAAGATTGTATCCGGATCTAAAATATCCACCATCTCAATGCCGATTTCTTTGAGCTGATCAAGATTTCTGTTACTCAAAATCGTGCCTGCTTTTAACAGACAAATATCAGTTCCCGGCTGATAGATTGTCTGCTCCAGCTGCATACCCGGCTTTACAGCCTTAATCTTCATTTTTCCCATACAAAATACCCCTTTTTTACACAAAAATAACTCCTCTTTTATTCTCTACGATAAAAGAGGAGTTGTCAACTATTGATGATAGTACGAAAGAAAATCTTTTAAACTTTCTGCCGCCTTCATGAGCGCCTCACATTCAGGCAAATATACAATTCTGAAATGATCCGGTTTTTCCCAATGAAAACCGCCGCCGTGCGTAAATAATATATGCTTTTCTTTCAAGAAATCCAACACGAATTTTTCATCATCCGTAATGTTCATTTTCTTTACATCCAATTTCGGGAACATATAAAATGCCGCTTTCGGCTTTACGACACTGATTCCTTCCATCTCACAAATAGCTTTGTACATACATTCGCGCTGTTCATAAACTCTGCCGCCCGGTGCCACAAGCTTCTTTGTTTCCTCCCTGCATGCAAGTGCCGCCGGAATTAATGACTGCGCCGGAACATTGGAACAAAGACGCATGGAAGAAAGCAGCTTCAATCCTTCTATGTAACCTTTTGCGCGGGATTTGTCCCCGCAAAGCACCATCCAACCACAACGATATCCTGCAATCAAATGAGACTTGGAAAGTCCGTTAAAACTGATAGTTAAAAGATCCGGGGCTAGCGATGCAAGTGCCGTATGCTCAAGTCCGTCCATAACCAATCTGTCATATATCTCATCCGCAAACAGGATTAACTCATGCTCCCTTGCCAAATCGACAATCTGTTGCAAAATCTCCACCGGATAAAGGGCTCCGGTCGGATTGTTCGGATTAATCACAACAATACCTTTCGTCTTATCCGTTATCTTTTTCCGCATATCTTCGATATCCGGATACCATTCCTGTTGCTCGTCACAAATGTAATGAACTGCGTTACCTCCGGCTAACGTTACCGAAGCCGTCCAAAGAGGGTAGTCCGGGGCCGGAACCAAAATCTCATCTCCCGGATCCAAAAGTCCCTGCATAGACATCGTAATCAGCTCGCTCACGCCGTTCCCTGTATAAATGTCATCCAGCGAAACATTCGGCATTTTCTTTTCGATACAATAATCTAAAATTGCTTCCCGCGCAGCTGTAATTCCTTTCGAGTCCGAGTACCCCTCGGTACATGTCAGATTTTCCGCAATCGCACGCGTCACCGCCTCCGGTGCATGAAAACCGAACGGCGCCGGATTTCCGATGTTCAGTTTTACAATATTGATTCCTTCTGCACTGAGTTTATCCGCCTCATCCATAATCGGTCCACGGATATCATAGCAGACATAATCGAGTTTCTTTGACTTTTCATATGTTCTCATATTATTACCACCTTGTTTTTTGACTTTTTTATCATATTATCTTTCATTTTATGTGTCAATTCCCGTCTTTATCAAAGTATTAGAAAAAGACTCCGGTAATAAAAATTTCAATTCCGATTCCGATTAAAATAACACCGCCGAGAACCGATGCCTTATTCGCCAATTTCGTCCCGAATTTTTTCCCGATTACAAGCCCTGCCATACAGATTATAAATGTAACAAATGCGATGATTCCCGACGCAAGCAGTGCCTGTCCGAAATTATATTCTGCAATCGTAAATCCAACCGAAAGCGCATCGATGGAAGTCGCAATTCCCTGTATAAACAAGACCCACGCCGTAAGTTTTTCTTTCTTTACTTCCTCTTCTTCCCCGCGGATACCCTCGACTAACATTTTCCCTCCGATAAACGCAAGCAAAATAAGCGCAATCCACGGAATAAACGCCTGAAACTTTTCAAAGTAACAGAGCATGGTATGCACGCAGAGCCATCCTGTCATCGGCATAAAAGCCTGAAAAAAAGCAAATACACCTGCGACAGTGCACATTCGTTTCTTCTTCATTGCAGGGTCATTCAAGCCGTTTGCAAGCGACACGGAAAAAGCGTCCATCGCAAGCCCAACGCCCAGCAAAATGCTGCTTACAAAAAATCGTATGCCAAGCTGCATTTTATTTCCTCCTTAAATTGTTATCCTATAGTAGTGACAAATATAGACTTTACCAACTTACAAAGAAAAATTGCTTTCTCGGACACGTTTTTCAACAGTCCTCGATAGCAGCTTTTTTCTGCAAGTTATTCAATTCCATATTTCCCCAAAAAATATCCCCGGATAACCGTTTGGCTATCCGGGGTGATTTACAAAAAACAGACTCCACGTATAGCTTTACAGTTATACATGAGTCTCGCAATTTAAAACAAGCCAGGTCAAAGACCAGTATGTTGACTTGTTACGCAAAGCGCTCGCTACTCCCTCATGGGTTTTATTTTGGATTACATTACCACTCACGACAAAAAATGTCAATTTCTTTTCTGCATTTAATTGCCAAGATGCTCTTTTTTTATTATGATAAAGATTAGAAGTTTTATACTTTCACTTTAAAAAATAAAACAGGGGGTGCCCAAATGGCTAGAACCGCACAGGAGATTATGGATCTCATCAAAGAACAGGACATTAAAATGATCGATTTTAAAATCGTAGATATTAACGGACAGTATCGTCACGTAACGATTCCGGCACAGCAGTTTTCCGCCGAAACTATGGAAAACGGTATCGGATTCGATGCTTCCAACTACGGATACGCCGTCGTTGAAAAAAGTGACATGGTATTTATTCCGGACCTTGACACAGCTATCGTTGATCCGTTTTGCGATATCGCCACATTATCCATCACAGGAAATGCAATGATTATCGACTACCCGAAAAACCGTCCGCTCGACCAGTATCCGCGTAACATTGTACTGGCAGCAGAGCAGTACATGAAAGATACAGGTATTGCAGATACGATGCTGATTCTTCCGGAATTCGAGTTCCATTTATTCGACAACGTAGGCTGGTCTGTGCAGCCAAACGAAATCGGCGTCGGCATTGATGTAGCACAGGCTTACTGGAATACTGCAGAGGAAGGCAAGGGTAACGTAGTTGCTCACCAGAAAGGCTACCATGTAGCAAAGCCTTTTGACCGTTCTTACGAATGTCGTTCCGAAATGTGTCTCCAGATGGAAAAAGCAGGTATTCCGATTAAATATCATCACCCGGAAGTAGGGGCAGCCGGCCAGTTTGAAATCGAGCCGATGCTCGGACAGATGTCAAAAATGGCAGACAACACCATGATGATTAAATATATCATTCACAATACTGCACTCAAATACGGCAAAACAGCAACTTTTATGCCAAAGCCGGTTTACAACGAAGCCGGAAACGGTATGCATGTACATATGCTTTTGTTAAAAGACGGTCAGCCTGTCTTCTCTGACGATGACGGATACGCTCATCTGAGTAAAACAGCACACTATTTTATGGGCGGACTTTTAAAACATATTTCTTCCCTTTGTGCATTGACAAATCCGAGTACAAACTCGTTCAAGAGACTTGTTCCGGGATTTGAGGCACCGGTTACGGTCGGCTATGCAACTTCAAACCGCAGCGCTGTTATCCGCATCCCTGCTTATGCAAAAACACCGGAGCTTCGCCGTTTTGAAATCCGTAACCCGGATGCAACCTGTAACCCATACCTTTGCTATGCAGCCATCCTGATGGCAGGTCTTGACGGTGTAAAAAATCAAATTGACCCACATGCAAACGGCTGGGGACCGTACGATATGAACCTTTACACTTTGTCTGATGAAGAAAAAGCAAAACTTTCTTCCCTTCCGACAACACTTGATGCTGCTCTTGACGCACTTGAGGCTGATCACGATTATCTGACAGCCGGCGGTGTATTCCCTGAGCATCTGATCAAAAACTTTATTGCAAACAAACGCAAAGAATGTGCAGAACTTGCCAAGATTCCGCATCCGGCAGAGTTCGACAGATACTTTAATTTGTAAAAACTTTAAGCCATGCAAAAAAGTCCCGAAAGACCTTGCAAGCTCGCTTGCATAGGTTTTTGGGGGCTTTTTTATAAGGCGCGAAGCGCCGCATGAGCAAACGGAAAGCCTCGAAGAGGTGAGTTTGCGAATATCGCATGGCGAAGGCAGGCGAGTTTGCGAATATCGCATGGCGATGTTCTTGGCAAATAACATAAAAGGAACCGGCAGATAAAACATTTTCCGGTTCCTTTTCTCATAACTTCGACTATATTCTTTTATTTTGATAACATATATCTGTAAAATTCAAGAGATTTTTCGACCCAAAACTCTCTTTATCAAGAATCTATCTGTAATTTTGACCACTTATATCTATATGTCAGTTTACATAATTCTAATTCATACTCAATTTCTCACTAAAACGACATCCAAATCACATGAATATACAATTTCTATCTGAAAAATGTCCTAAAATTTACATATATATCAAGAAAGTTTTCCTGCTTCTATCTGTTTTCTATTCCAAATCAGACAAAATCCCTCTTCCATTCCCTTAAATACAAGGACTGCACCTATTGCTCAATCACATATCCGTCCTTCGCATTTCCTGATAAAACATACGTGTACATCGTACCTCCCTGTACAGATGCTGTAAAAGCAGAATCTAAAGAATAAACTTCTCCCTCCATATCCGTAATTTCAGTCTTAAATTCCGCACACATATCTGACTCCCATTCTGTCATTTCAAAATCCTGCGGATAAAACATGAAAGTCATACTGTCTCCTCTGCGAATCGGAGTATTCTCCGATGCATAACCTCCGGACTGCGTTCCTTTCCAAACACCGTCGATTCCGTAAGAAAGACCCATCATCCAAATATCATCATCTGCATTATTTACAATTCTGATATGAAATTCATCCGGACTTATCGCATATTCTTCCTGTGCCTTTATAGTTTCCTGCACCTGCGCCTGCTTCTGTGCCTCCTGACGCTGCACTTCCGATTCCATTGCCGCATTCATTTCCATGGTCGCATAGACTTCTTCTGCACTCATAAATGCATACGTATCAAGCCCTGTCTTGCAAATCAAATTCTGCAAAAGGACAATGTCATCATAACAGGTTTTAATTTCATATCCGGCAAACTCCGATGCCTCATCTTCAGTTACCGTAAGCTTGCGACTTTCCCCTTCGGAAACATACTCAAACGATACTTCTCCTAAATTCTCAATCACTGCCAAAAGAACATATGCATACGACTCCATCATTTTTTCTTTTGATGCAGCCTTCTCCGGCATCACTTCGCCGTCAAGCACAAACGTCCATCCATATGGCTCCTCTGCCGTTTGCAACTGACTGGTATAACCTCCGAGATAACTTCCCATATCAAGTGCCAGAATCGGAAGATTATTCGAAGGCATATCACCGACATATGGATGTCTTGTTGCATACACTGCAGAGGTGATTGACAGGATATCCTCTCCGTCGGCCCAGATAACCCGGTCACCGGACTTCACCATCTTAATCGGTGTCTTTGAGGTATATTCCGATGTCATAACTCCCATATTTTTCCACGGACTTGTAACCACCGCCTTACATGAAACATTAATCACTCCCGGCTCTTCCTCAACAAATTTAACATCACTCGGAACTCTCGCACTGTCTGTCATTGTAACTTCGACTGTCAAAACTTTTTCATCTACCGATGCTTTACAATATACCGACTCACTGCCTACAAAATCACCGGTCACAAACATATTTGCGAACATCAATACACCGAAAATTACAAATGCCAAAAGAATACTTCCAACCGCAATTCCGACATTCCTTTTTCTCGTTTTTTTCAAAAAATCAATTTCTTTCTCTTCTTCCGCAATCGGCTGTGCTCCCGGCTCACGCATTGCATCAAGAACGCTTTGGCATCCCTCGCAATCCGTCACATGTTCCTCTATCCATTCATTCGTCACGTCGCTTGTCAATTCATCAATATAAGTAGGAAATAAATCCCTGACAAGTTCGCACGGCAATTTATTCTTCATCACGCATCAACTCCTCTCTCAACTTTTCCTTGCCTCTGTAAAATGTAACTCTTGCCCAGTTCTCCGTTTTCTCCATAATCTCTCCGATTTCCCGGAAAGACAGGTTACCGAATATCCTTAAATACAGCACCTCACGAAACGGCTCCGGGCAGACATGCAGTTTTTTCATAATTTCCATCCGCGACGCTGCATCCATCACCCGGCTTTCCGCAGAAGCCGTAGCTAACTTCGGATCATCTATATTATCTTCTAAAGATTCTGTCGGCGGATGCTTTCTTTGGTAAGCAAGCCAAAGATTTTTGGCAATCGCACACAACCACGTCGATATTCTGCAACTTCCGTCAAACTTATTTATACTTTTTACCGCCTGACAAAAAGTTTCCTGTGTCAGTTCTTCCGCCAAATCCTCATTATGCGTGCGCGTCAGCAAATACTTGTAAACCGTCTTCGCATATGCCTGATATATCTCATCCATTGACTGCATATCTTCCCTCCTTTCCCGTGTGTTCTATATCGTTAATGCTGTTTTTTTATCTTTCGTTACAAAATTATAACAAAAAAATGAAACTATTGCGAAAAACAATAGTTTCATTCATCTCTCCTATACCGCTCATCCGGGTCAAACGCTTCCGGTTCAAACGTTTGCGGGCGGTAACTTTCCGGTTTGTAATTCGGCCGGCTTATATCCTCCGGATTATAATTATCATAAGCCGCTGCCGAAGTAATACTTACCTTGCGGCTTTTTTTGTTTTTCTTTATGAAAAGTTGAAATAATCCATAAATAAATATCAGAATTCCGCCTCCGCCGACAATCGACACATATTCACCATCTTCGACCGGAACAAGCGCATACGGTACCAAAAGCTGCTCTGCTTCCTCCCTGTAATCTGTACCGTACCACTCATAATAAAGCGGATAAAGGTCATATTGAAGTTTCACTACACGGGCATCTATTTGATAGGTCTCTCCCCCATAAGTATCGGACTCCCCGTTTATATATGCCCATGTATTTTCCACAATCTTATCCATATAATGATATCCGCTCGGAAATACTTTTACCGTCACAATTTTCGGATCGTCTTCCGACTCGCCGAGAACCGGAACTGCATACCATCTTGCCGTATCGTCATTTACACTTGTTGTAATACCCATTGTCGTCTTCGATGTCGACTCCATCGCATAATAATCAAGTACGTAATCGAGCTCCCCTACAATATGGTCGCCTTCTTTAATCTCATTTATATTAATGGCATAGATCTCCTGCCCCGGCGCCATCATTGTTTTAAGCTCCGGCAAAGCCAGCCCAAGCGTAAGAATCAGTCCTATAATAATAGCACCGATTCCCCTGATTCTACTCATAATTTTATCTGCCATGACATTCTCCTAATTAATACAGTTCTTCTTTTTCCGGCCGTTTTAACAGCATAAACAGTCCGGCAATAGTCATGATAATTGTCAATATTCCGACTATCACCATATGTTTCACTTCCATTACCGGCACCAAAACATACGGAACCAAATAGGAATCTGCCTCTTCTTTAGAATAATCCGTTCCGTACCAATCGTAGTATAACTGATGTAGTTCGCCATCCATCTTTACTGCACGCGCATTAATACTATATGTTGTCTGACCAAAGGTATCTGAAGTTCCCTCAAGATATGCCCACGTCTCATCTACAACCTGCCCCACTCTTTGATAACCTGACGGTGACACACGAATCGTAAGCAATCTCGTATCTTCCTGCGTCGGTCCGTAAGCCGGAAAAATATACCACCTTCCCGTATCTTCCTCTGTGCTTGTTGTAATCCCGAGCGTCTTTTTGGTTCGGGATTCTGTCGCATAATAGTCATAAATAAAATCAATTTCTCCTGTAATATGCGTTCCTTCCACAATCTCATCGGCATTCATTTCATAAATATCCTGCGGCTCTGATGTTGTAATTTTGTACTGCGGAATAATCAGCAGAAAAATAAGTGCCAATCCTCCGACAAACATAATCAACCCGTTAATTTTATCCTTCATTTGTGTTTCCTCCCTCAAAAATTTATCTTACCATATATCTCCGTCATATCCAAATATAACCTCATAGTCATATTCTTTCATAAACTGCCTGTCTGACTCCCTATCCTGATAAGCCTTCTCCTGCATCTGCCTAATTTCCTCACGGATGCCCTGCTCTTTCGCATCCATCTCTTCACTCTGCTGTCCTTCTGACGAGCCGTCTTCCGGATTTTCGCCTTCGCTGCTTTCTCTCTTATCGTAGAGTTCTTCTAATATTTTCTCAATCTCCTCTTTCAGCTGCTCTGCCGTCTCACTATGTCCGGTTCCTTCTTCCGTTGCACAGTGATCCGCAAGCAACTGATCCCGCGCTCCCTCAAGCACTGCAATACTGTCCTCTACCTGATGCGGCTGCGCATAATCTCCGCCGAGCGATTCCGCCATAATCAGTGCCAGATTAATACGGATCCGGCACTCTTTTTCCTCCGGAATGTTTTTCTCAAGTGCCTTCTCATATTGCTCTGTCGCAGACACATATGAATAATTCCGGTAATGCATATTTCCGAGATTATAATGCCATACATACGCAAAAAAACGATTGTAAATCCATCCAAAACACAGGAGCAGGCATAGAATGGCAATCGTTGCAATCAGCTTTCTTTTCATACCTGTCCCCCTCTTCTTTTATAATATATAAAATCAAACAACAAAAGAAGTAAAAGCGGAATCACAAAAAAGTAATATGTATCCGAATATCCTTCTGTACTTTCCTCACTTTTTTCTTTCGGCGCCGACTCGATTCCTTTCCGGACTTTCGCAAGGCAGGCATCGATATCGGAAGTTTTTGTCATATGGACATAATCCACTCCGAGATGATCCGCAATGCTCTTTAAATTACCTTCATCGATTTTGGAAAGCGCCTTTTTTTCATCAAAATTATCATCATAGTATGTCACATACTCCGGCGGGTCATCCGAACCGATAAAAGAAACTGCACGCATGTGACCGCCCCCTTTTGTCCCGTACCCAAGTACAGCTCCCGTATCGATATGATTTGTAAGTCCCGGAACCTTTTCCAGCACATCGCCGTTTGTAATCTCACCGTCACTGATAAAGAAAACTACTTGATAATTATCCCTTCCGTTATCCAAAAGTTCCGGTAAAGCTTCCAACGCATCATTCATGGAGGAGCCGACCGCATACAATGTACCCTGACCGTTCAATGTCTGCAAAGTCTGCCTTGTCATGGACGCATCATTTGTGTACGGTGTCAATGACGATGCTCCGTTTTCAAACGAAACAACCGAATAGTAAGCACCCGGTAACTGTTCCATGATATATGTACAGTGTTCTCTCACCGCATCCATTCTGCGGCCATTCCCGTCATAATCCTCTGCAAACATACTGATTGTGTTATCTACAACAAACAAGATATCCGCACTCGCCATCACTGTCTGCGACTCTGCTTCGCCGACCATAATCCGCAGATTAATGACAAAAAGCAAAATCACGATACAAATTTGTCTTATGAAATTGAAAACGCCCTTTCTTTTAAAGCAAAGAAATACGACGCACAAAATCCCCATCAGCCATACAGGGAGAATCGGATTAATTATCATAATTTCACCTTTCTGCTGCAAACAAAATAAATTCCCATAAACAAAAGTAAAAACAAAAACGGAACTTGAGGGTAATCCAAAACGAGAGTCTTCACATCCTCCATCATTGACGTATCCGTCAAACGGATATCCTCTAACAACTTATCAAATGCTTTGGAAGAAGTTGCCTTATAGTAACCGCCTCCGGTACTTTCCACCGCCCTCTTAAAAGCTGCCTCATCAGCAATATTCTCCGGCGCAACACCGTAAACCCGCACATTATTTTTCTTACAAAGTGCAGCAGCCTCCTCCAGCGTTACAAACGGTGTACCGTTAAGTTCATTGTCTGTCGTAAAAATGATGAGTCTGACACGCTCGTCATTTTCCTTTAAATCAGGAAAATTATACAAGCAGGAAGCAAGTCCGTCTCCGATAAAAGAACTTCCGTAATCTGAAAGTGTTCCCATATGTTTGTAATAGTGCGTAATCTTTTCTCCATCCACTTTTGCAAGCGAATCCGGAACTTTACCGAGGCTGTGACGGAACGACATCTCCAGCTTATCAAGTTCCTTGAGCACATATGTATAATCATTCGTAAGAGGAACAAGAAGTGCCGCCTGTCCGTTAAAAATCGTAATACCGAACCTCTCACCGTCAAGCTCTTCCACTACATTTTTTAACTGTCTGACAATGTCTAAATTCAATTCATCCACCGAATTCGAAACATCAATACATAAAAAAATATCACGATTATGAAGCTGCGGATGTATCGTCTGCATTCTCGCCGGCCGTGCAAGCAAAAACAAGCACGCAACAATAGAAAACCAAAGTCCCGCAAGCGCAAGACCGCGAAAGAATTTATACTTTCCGAGCAGTTTTTTATAATATTCAGTTTCCTCAATAAAGCCTGTGTTCGCTACCTTTGTTCCTTCCTTGTATTCTGTCCTCTTTTTTCTTCCCCCAAAAAGAATCAAAATCGCAAGCGGAATTCCAAGGTACAACGCAGCCGGAAAAACTAAATCCATTCCCCGATCACCTTTCTCGCTTTCTTTATCGTCTCTTTCACATCGCTCCGGCAGTTATCCAAAGCAAACTCCGGAACATAACATTCTTCAATCAGCGCAGCAAGCTTAGGCATATTCATACCTTTCAGTTCCTGCAATGTGTAATTTTGTACCTTCACCCCGGTCATCTCATACACGAAGTCCCGCACATGACGGCTCAAAGACTGATAAGCTTCTCTTTCTGTTATGTTTCCCTTTTCCGCATCATCAGCCAACTGTATCAGAAGTCTGTCATATTTACGTTTCAATTCCATCATACGACTTCTTGGGTTGACCGGCGTCTGTAGCGGAGTTTTTGCTACAGTTTTTTTCTCCGCCTTCGGTCCCTTTGCTGCCCAAATCACAAGAAATATGATTCCTGCAATCACTGCAAAAAGCAGCAACAAAAATGGTAAATATGAGTAATTATCCTGCAACTTAACGGTTATTCCCTGCATATTTATGCCTCTCTAAAAGTTCTGTTATCTTCTCTATCAATTCTGCATCACTGTCGATTTCCGTCATAACAATCCGATACTTCGACAATTTCTTTTCATTCTCTTCCCGGATATGCTCCCGCGCTTCCTGCTCCATTTGACACAGCTTTTTGTCCTGCAAAATGAAATCCGGTATATAAGCAGACCGTTCCATGTCATAAGACTTCTCGTCCGTCATAGATGCATCACTGACACTGACAAACAGCACATCATTCCGGTAAGTCAGTTTTTTCAACGTATCATCGCTGATTTCGCGAATTCCCGCCATATCCGTCACCACGAGCACAATCATCTTCCTACTCAAATTCTTGACAACGTAACTCAAACTCTTTTCCAAATCCCCTCTCTTCGAGTTACCATCGGCTAACTTCTGCCTGTCGTATTTCGCAAGAATATGTTCCAGATTTTGCATTCCTCCCCTTAGAGGATAATAACTTACATGCCCGTCGCAGCAATATATGGAACCGATCTGGTCTCCGTTTCGTCCGGCCATATATCCGAGTGTTCCCGCGACATAAAGCGCCGTCTCCTTTTTCAGCTGCAAAGCCGCTGTATGACCGCCCATACGCTTTCCCGCATCAAACACTAAAAGTACATTGTGCTTGCGCTCGGCAATATATCTCTTCACAAGAATATTTCTGCTCCGGGAAGACGCTTTCCAATCGATATCCCTGATATTGTCTCCCGGGATATACTCACGCAAATTCTCAAAATCAAATCCATTGCCTGTATAAATAGATTTATAAGACCCGTCAAACAATGCACTTGTCCGCTTGCTTGCATGTATATTCACTTTTGCCTTGATCTTTGTCACATATTTCATCATGGCGTCGGTATTGCTCCTATAATCGCATTGATAATCTGTTCTTCACTCACTTCATCTGCAACCGCTGCATAATTAAGTGCGATTCTATGACGGAGAACGCTGTGCACCATCGCTTTTACATCCTCCGGAATCACATAATCTCTTCCGGAAAGCAGCGCGATAGCTTTGGCTACCTCCATCAGCGCAATGGCACCTCGGGTACTTGACCCAAGCGTTACATATTGTGCAAGATCCGGTCCGATAAATTTCTCCGGGTTACGTGTTGCATGAATAATCTGCACAATATATTTCTTAATCGCTTCATCAAGATACACTTTTTTTACGAGTTCCTGTAAAAAACGCACATCTTCGATATCTGCCACCGCCTGCTGCGACGCAAACACC
>JAZQDJ010000100.1:0-6442 GCA_045546735.1 Lachnospiraceae bacterium
AGCTATCGGTTTAGTTATTCCTGAATTAAACGGAAAATTAATCGGATCTGCTCAGCGTGTTCCTACACCTACAGGATCTACAACAATCTTAGTTGCTACAGTTGAAAAATCTGTAACAAAAGAAGAAATCAACGCAGCTATGAAAGCAGCAGCTACAGAGTCATTCGGATACAACGAAGACGAAATCGTATCTTCTGATATCGTTGGAAGCACATTCGGTTCTATCTTCGATGCTACACAGACAATGGTTGGCGAAGACAACTTAGTACAGGTTGTTTCTTGGTATGACAATGAGAACTCATATGTTAGCCAGATGGTTCGTACAATCAAATACTTTGCTGAATTAGCATAATTTCAGTACAAAGACCTTTAAGGGTCCGGTCTTATGGACCGGGCCCTTTTTTTAACAACTATAAAAACCAGGAGGATACAAACATGGGATTAAACAAAAAATCCGTAGACGACATTAACGTTAAAGGAAAAAGGGTTCTCGTAAGATGTGACTTCAACGTTCCGCTCAAAGACGGCGTAATCACAGACGAGACACGTATCGTGGCAGCTATGCCTACCATCAACAAATTATTGGCTGACGGAGCAAAATTAATTCTTTGCTCACATCTCGGAAAAGTGAAAAACGGCCCGAACGAAGGCGAATCTTTAGCACCGGTTGCTAAGAGACTTTCTGAGAAATTAGGAAAAGAAGTAAACTTCGTTGCTGATTACAATGTAACAGGCGAAGCTGCAACTGCAGCAGTAGCAGCAATGAACGAAGGTGATGTAGTTCTTCTTCAGAATACACGTTTCCGTGGCAAAGAAGAGACAAAACCTACAGATGCAGGTGAAGCTTTCGCAAAAGAACTTGCTGATCTTGCTGACGTATATGTATGTGACGCATTCGGTTCTGCACACAGAGCACATGCTTCTGTAGCTGTAGTTACAAAATACATCACAGAAAAAGGCGGAGAGAATGCAGTTGGATACCTTATGCAGAAAGAAATCGATTTCCTCGGCAATGCTGTAGAAAATCCGGTTAGACCTTTCGTTGCTATCCTCGGCGGAGCTAAAGTTGCTGATAAATTAAACGTAATCAACAACCTTATCGAAAAATGTGATACTCTTATCATCGGTGGTGGTATGGCATTCACATTCTTAAAAGCAAAAGGATACGAAGTTGGTAACTCATTAGTAGACAATGAGAAGATTGACTACTGTAAAGAAATGATGGCTAAGGCTGAAGCAGCAGGCAAACAGTTATTACTTCCGATTGATACAACAATCGCAGCAGGTTTCCCTAACCCGATTGATGCTGAAATCGAAGTATCTGTTGTAGATTCAGACAAGATTCCTGCTGATATGGAAGGTCTTGACATCGGAACAAAGACAGCTGAGTTATTTGCTGATGCAGTAAAATCTGCTAAGACAGTTGTTTGGAACGGACCGATGGGTGTATTTGAAAACCCTACACTTGCAAAAGGTACTATCGCAGTAGCTAAATCTTTAGCAGAAACAGATGCTACAACAATCATCGGCGGAGGAGACTCTGCAGCAGCAGTTAACCAGTTAGGTTTTGCTGACAAGATGAGCCACATCTCTACAGGTGGTGGAGCTTCCCTTGAATTCTTAGAGGGTAAAGCACTTCCGGGTGTAGTAGCAGCAGACGACAAATAATTATAAACATAGGAGGCCAAAGACATGGCAAGAAAGAAAATTATCGCCGGCAACTGGAAAATGAACATGACTCCAAGCCAGGCAGTAGAATTAGTAAACACATTAAAACCATTAGTAGCAAATGATGATGTAGACGTAGTATTCTGCGTACCTGCAATTGACATCATTCCGGCTATGGAAGCTGCAAAAGGTTCTAACATCGTAATCGGTGCTGAGAACATGTATTTCGAAGAGAAAGGTGCTTACACAGGCGAAATTTCTCCGGAAATGCTTACAGATGCAGGCGTTAAATATGTTATCATCGGACACTCAGAGAGAAGAGAGTACTTCGCTGAGACAGATGAGACAGTAAACAAGAAAGTATTAAAAGCTTTCGAGCATGGTATTACACCAATCATCTGCTGTGGTGAAACACTCACACAGAGAAAACAGGGTATCTACGTTGATTGGATCCGTATGCAGATTAAGATTGCATTCCAGAACGTAACAGCTGATCAGGCTAAAACAGCAGTCATCGCTTACGAGCCGATTTGGGCTATCGGAACAGGTGAAACAGCGACTGACGATCAGGCACAGGAAGTTTGTGCAGCTATTCGTGAATGTATCAAAGAAGTTTACGATGATGCTACAGCAGAAGCTATCCGTATCCAGTACGGCGGATCTATGAATGCAGGAAATGCAGCTTCATTACTTGCAAAACCTGACATCGACGGCGGACTTGTTGGTGGAGCAGCTTTAAAACCTGACTTCGGTAAAATTGTTAACTACAACAAATAAAACTGCCAATGAAATAAAAGAACGGGCTTCCGGTTTTTCGGAAGCCCTTTTTTGAGTTTGAGTATGTATTATTTTTTTGTAATTTTAAGATTGTAGCTACAGTAATATTTTTTGTGACCTGTAAAGATACTCATATTTACATAGATTGTTTCGCCGGCTTTAAGGCTGATAGTACCTGTTCTTTTCTTTAAATAAGTGCCTGTCGTTACTTTCTGGTCTTTATAAACTCTGTTGTAGCGATATGGTGTTGCCATAAAAAGGCAATAACTCTTTCCGCCTTGTGTTTTTACGTTTTCCAATGAAAGACTGTTGGATGATGAATATTTTTTGCGGATGTAGAAGTTTGCAAGTCCTTCTGCGTTTGCTTTCGGATTGACATAGTTTAAGTTTGAAATTGTTATAACATACTTGCCTGTTTTTGGTGCAGTAAACTTAACGTAGGTTCCTTTTTTGCTTTTGGAGATAACTTTGTAAGTGGTTTTGAGTTTGGCCTTCGGAGCCTTTTTGAAATTTGCTTTTGCGGTGATTTTCTTCGCCGCCTGTGCTTCAACGCTGTTTACTGCAGGAATCATAACTGCAACAGCAACTGCGAATGTCAGCGCAACGAGTGCCTGTTTGATAAAATTGTTCTTTTTCATAATCATTCCCTTTCTTTTGGCTAAAAATAAGTTTATAGATATTTTATATATTTTACAAATCAGTTTTATGTGTGTCAATATGTACAAAAGTAAAAAAGTAATGAAAATAATAATTTTTGATATGTCTCAAGAATTTTTTGCTCGTATATTCTTCCTATTTTCATAATTATGGAGTAAAATAAAAACAGCGACGTGCTATTTTGTGAGAGGAGGAATACATATGAAAAAGTATGTAGCTTTAATTTTTGCAATTGCAATGATGATTTTGGTAATGCCGGCGACAGAAGTGCAGGCAGCGGCTCCGGCAGCTCCGATTGATGCAAAGCAGACAGTAAGTATTGAAACAGGATTCCGCGTACAGTGGTCTCCGGTACAGGGAGCAACGCAGTATTTCTATTCGTTTTCTGCGGATGACAAGACTTACACAGCAGAGAGTCCGACAGGAAACGGCGGAAAAGAGACGCTTGTAAATATTGTTAATGCCAATGTTTTGAAACCGGGAACTGTTTATTATGTTAAGGTTCGTGCTTATAACGGTAGTGAATACAGTACAGCGGTTAAGGTAAAAGCGGCAACAGCCCCGCTTGCTCCGAAGACAATTACACAAACAATGGCGACAAGTAATTCTGTTGCGTTAGCTTGGGATGCAAGTGCAGGAGCTACGGGTTACCTCGTACGTTTCGGAACAACCAAGAAGAAAGCCAAAGATATTACAATTATCGGAACACCTTCCTGCAAATTAACAGGTTTGGAACCGGACAGCAAATACTATGTTGCGATTTATCCGATTATCAGAGTAACAAAGGATTTCTATGCATCACAGAACGGTGTTGACAATGCGAAGGTTGTAACGACATCGGCAGCTCTCAAAAATGTTAAGTTGACAGATTGGGATGTAAAATCTAACATTATTATGTTCCAGTGGGATAATTCCGTAAAATATGAGAGCGGATATGAACTTGAGATTTCCAAGGCCGACGGAACAGTAATTAAGACATACAACATTTCCGGAACCAGAGCCAAAATGAGAGCTTTTGTAAATAAGAAAGTGAAAAATACACCGTTCCAATACAGAATGCGTAGTTATACAATGCTTTCCGGTGTGAAAAACTATGGTGAGTGGTCCGCATACGGTTATGCGGTTCCGCAGGCAAACGTTTCCGCTACGAAAGTATCCAACACAGCAGTAATGCTGAAATGGAATAAGGTGGCAGGAGCACAGTCTTATACAATATACCGCGCAACAAAAGAAGGCGGCAAATACAAAAAGATTGCGACTGTTAAGAAAACAAAGTATAAAGCTAAAAAATTGAAAGCTTATAAAGATTATTATTTCTATGTAAAGGCAAATAAAGTAAATATCGGCGGAAAAAACAGAAATTCTACCAAACTTGATACGCCGAACTATATCAATGTTTATATTTACAAGTATCAGGACAAAGTGAGTGTAAATTAATGAGTAAAGTAATTCTTGTTGTGGATGACGACAGAACCAATTTGATTATGGCGGAGAGACTGCTCGGAAATGAATATACGATTGTTTCCGTGACGTCAGGAGAGCAGGCGCTTAAGTTTTTGTCGAAGAGAAAGCCGGATTTGATTCTGCTTGATATTAATATGCCTGAGATGGATGGTTTTGAAGTGATGCGCAATATCAAAGGAAATGAAACATGGGAAAAGATTCCTGTTATTTTTCTGACCGCGGATCGTGATGCGGAAACAGAGGTTGAGTGTCTTCAGATGGGAGCGGTTGATTTTGTCGGAAAGCCGTTTGAGCCGGAAATTGTCCGGAACCGCATCCGCCGTACTCTTGAAATTGAGGAGTATCGTAAAGATTTAGAAGGTGTTGTGCGCAGACAGACAGCTAAAATTGAGAGGATTCAGCAGGAAATAATCATCAGTCTTGCCAATATGATTGAAAGCCGTGACGGAAGTACAGGGCAGCATGTTAAACGGACAAGCCGCTACGTGGAGATGATTATTGAGCAGCTTAGTGAGCGGGGAATGTTTGCAGATTACATAGATGATGCATTTATCTACAACTTAATCAAGGCAGCGCCGATGCACGATATCGGAAAAATTAAAATTCCGGATCATATTCTTCAGAAACCGGGAAAACTTGATGATAAAGAATTTGAAGAGATGAAACAGCATTCGCCGGAAGGCGGCAAAATTATCCGTATGATTATGGAAAATATTGAGGAAAAAGACTATATTGATGTGGCGTACAATGTGGCAGTCTTCCATCATGAAAAATGGAACGGCAAAGGCTATCCGGATGGTCTGGCAGGAGAACAGATTCCTCTTGAGGCCAGAATTATGGCGGTGGCAGATGTGTTTGATGCCCTTGTTTCCAAACGGTGTTATAAAGAACCGATGCCTTTGGATAAAGCATTTCATATTATCGAAGAGTCTAAGGGAGAGCATTTTGATCCGCAGATTGCACAGGTGTTTTTGGAACTGCGTCCGCAGATAGAAGAATATTTGGCAGTGTCAGAGCAGTAAGCAGTTGAAAAAAACAATAATGGCTGTTATACTGTTACGGGTTAGGTTCAAAATTAAATTCACATAAAGGAGACAAGAAACAATGAGTAAAAAACCTACAGTATTAATGATTTTAGACGGATATGGTTTAAATGAAAACAAGACTCATAATGCGGTAGAAGAAGGTAAGACACCGGTTATGGACAGCCTTATGAAAGAGTATCCGTTTGTAAAAGGATATGCTTCAGGTATGGCAGTAGGACTTCCGGACGGACAGATGGGTAACTCCGAAGTAGGACATCTTAACATGGGAGCAGGACGTATTGTATATCAGGAGCTGACACGTATTACAAAAGAAATCCAGGACGGAACTTTCTTTGAAAATCCTGCACTTGTGGCAGCAATGGAAAATTGTAAGAAAAATGACAGCGCACTTCATGCGTTCGGTTTATTGTCCGACGGTGGTGTACACAGTCATAACACACATTTATACGGTATTTTGGAAATGGCAAAGAGATTCGGCCTTTCTAAAGTATATGTTCACTGTTTCCTCGACGGACGTGATACGCCTCCGGCATCAGGAAAAGAGTTTGTAGAACAGCTTGAAGCCGAAATGGCAAAAATCGGTGTCGGACAGGTGGCTTCTGTCAGCGGACGTTACTATGCAATGGACCGTGATAACAACTATGACCGTGTTCAGATTGCATACGATGCACTTACAAAGGGTGTAGGCGAGACGGCACAGAGCGGTCCGCAGGCAGTACAGAATTCTTATGATAAAGATGAGACGGATGAGTTTGTAAAACCGACAGTTGTGATGAAGGATGGCGCACCTGTTGCTACAATTAAGGACGGCGACAGCGTAATCTTCTAAG
>JAZQDJ010000101.1:0-3976 GCA_045546735.1 Lachnospiraceae bacterium
CTGCTGAAATACCTTCACCAAACATAATATCAAATTCTGCCTCTTTAAACGGAGGAGCAATCTTATTCTTTACAACCTTAACTCTGGTACGGTTACCGATTACTTCACCGCCTTGTTTTAAAGATTCAATTCTGCGTACATCCAAACGTACAGAAGAATAGAACTTCAATGCACGTCCACCAGTAGTGGTTTCCGGATTACCAAACATAATATCAAATTCCGCCTCTTTAAACGGAGGCGCAATCTTGTTTTTCACAACCTTAACACGGGTACGGTTACCAATTGCCTCTCCACTCTGTTTCAACTGTTCAATTCTGCGGACATCCAGACGTACAGAAGAATAGAATTTCAGTGCGCGACCACCTGTTGTAGTCTCCGGATTACCGAACATAATACCGACTTTTTCACGAAGCTGATTGATAAAAATAACTGTACAGTTTGATTTACTGATAACTGCGGTCAATTTACGAAGTGCCTGAGACATAAGTCGGGCTTGCAGACCAACATGAGAATCACCCATATCACCGTCAATTTCTGCCTTCGGTGTCAACGCTGCCACCGAGTCGACAACTACAATGTCAATCGCACCGGAACGTACCATCGTCTCAGTAATTTCAAGTGCCTGCTCGCCGCTGTCCGGCTGAGAAATATATAAGTTGTCAATATCCACACCGATATTCTTCGCATAATTCGGGTCCAATGCATGCTCTGCATCGATGAATCCTGCAATACCGCCTCTCTTCTGTACCTCAGCAATCATATGAAGCGTAACTGTTGTCTTACCACTTGATTCCGGTCCGTAAATCTCAACAATTCTCCCCTTCGGAATACCACCGAGGCCGAGTGCAATATCAAGGCTCAAAGAACCGGTCGGAACGGTTTCTACGTTCATATTTGCTGTATTATCACCGAGTTTCATCACTGCGCCCTTTCCATACTGGCGCTCAATCTGTGAAATCGCTGCATCTAATGCTTTCAGTTTATCTTCTCTTTCCATTTTCATTCTCCTTATAAGAACATCCGTTCGTTTTTCTTATAATAAAACAAATGTTCGATTCTGTCAATTGTTTTTTTATTTTTCGGCTTGCCTTTCAGATCTGTCTTTTATTATACATATCTTAAGTCCAATAAAACACCCTCAACGGCATCTCTCCTCTCTTTTTTCTTCTTTTTAATGGAATATTCGGCGAAAATGCCATAGAACGGAAGCAGACTGCTTCCACTAGAAATGTAACATAAAAAAGGATATATGGCAACCCATATACCCTTTTATATTTACATCCGTCTCAAATAATCTTCATAATCCTGCATCGTAATTGTAATCCATCCGATAATACCGTCTTTTTGATAATTATATCCGACTTCCATTCCGAGCGGTGTATAGTAAATAATCAGCGAATCATTATCCTTTAGCATCGACTCAATTTCATAATCCGTAAACGCTTCCATCCCGCTCTCGCTGACGCCGTTCTGTGCATTGCTGCGCTCACGGAACTGCGCACCAAAACCTTCCAAATCCAAAATAGAAGCATTGTCAAGAACCATTCCCGTATCGAGATTAATATTGTAACATCTGATTGCAACTTCTCCGTACATGTAGCCCATCGAAATATTCTCTTGAATTACAACGCTGATGACACTCTCCGTGTTATATGTAACATAAGACCTGATATCTGCCTGTACACCCGTTCCTGTTCCTTCAAGTGCTTCAAGAATATCCTCTTTATTTTCTTCATAATTATCTGCAAAGTAGACTGCACTTTCTTTTAACAAACGATTTATTTCTTCCACTCCCGGAATATCTCCGTCAAGCTGTATATAGGAAGTATGAATATCGATATTGTTTGTTGCATCCTGCACATTCCGATATTCTCTTGTCACCTTGTATGACACGCTTTCATCTATACAATCTACATTTGCCTCATAATACGGGCCGCTAAAATCTTCTTTCGCATAATTCGGATATTCTTCCTCTGAAAGATTATTACCCGAATCACCGCCTTTATATTCCTCACCGAGAATCTCTTCCCAAGGATCCTCTGTCTGTGCTTCATATGTTTTATCTTCCTGTCCGTTTTTCGGGAACATACTCGAAAGAGAAACAGCAATATAAACACATAAACCGACAACAAGAATAAACAGAAGTGTCACAACCGCAACTACTGCACCGCCGCTTCCTTTCTTTGCCTCCTGATGTACCATATCCTGAATCTGTTCGGAAGCATACTCCGGCTCTTCAGAAAGTTGTACCGTTTCTGTTTCCGGTACCGGCTCCACCGGCATTTCCGGTGTATCTTCGATCTGTTCCCCAAACAATTCTCTACTGTCCATACTTACATCCCCTTTCAGCTTAACGCCTTCTGTATGCATTCTATTGCAAACTTCATCGCCTCTTCAACAGACTGCGCACGAATCTGACTGCGGTCACCGGAAAACAAACATTTACGAACCCTCGTTTTCCCCCACACGTGGCATCCGATATATACAAGTCCGACCGGTTTTTCTTCTGTTCCGCCATCCGGCCCCGCTATTCCTGTCACAGAAATCGCAACATCAGCTCCGGCTGCTTTTGCTGCACCTTTTGCCATCTGCTTTGCCGTCTGCCTGCTGACTGCCCCGTATTCTTTCAGCGTTTTCTTCTTAACGCCGAGAAGTTTACATTTTGCACTGTTTGCATAAGTAATATATCCCTCTTCATACACATCGGAAACTCCCGGAACATTCATAAATGTGCCCGCCAGAAGTCCGCCTGTACATGATTCTGCTGTTGTCAGCGTCATATGATATTTCTTTAAAAAAGTTGCCAAAAGCTGTTCCGTCACCAAAACTTAAACCTCATCCTTCATAACATCCTTGTTTTTCATAAGATAATCCACAAGAGAAACAACTGTTAAAATCACGGAAATCCAAAGAAGTATCTCCGTAATCAACATATATGTCCCGTAAACTCCCATCGTCTGAGCCGGGTCAAACGGAAATCCAAGTGTATTAACGCCAAGCAGCATCATGGCAAGCATCACCATTGTCACCGCTGTTTTCCATTTTCCCATCCAGCCTGCTGCAATTACAATTCCGCGTTCTGCTGCAATCAGACGAAATCCGCTGATAATAAATTCGCGGCTGATAATCACAATTGTCATCCACGCCGGAATAAAACCAAGTGCTGTCAGGCATACAAGCGCTGCGCTGACTAAAAGTTTATCCGCAAGAGGATCCATAAATTTCCCGAAATTTGTAACCAAATTATATTTTCTTGCAATATAACCATCCAAAAGATCCGTAAGTGACGCCAAAACAAAAAGTCCGAATGCCACCCATTTAAACACCGGCCGATCCGGTGTCAAAAGCAAAAATGCAACAAAAAACGGAACCATAATCACTCTCATCATCGTAAGTTTATTCGGTAGATTCATTTTCATCTGCTATTTCTCCTATCAAGTCATATTCATAGGAACCTGTAATTCTTACCGGAACAAAATCGCCGGTCATCAAATCCAGATCCGTATTTACAAACACAAGACCATCCACATTCGGGGCGTCTTTATATGTTCTGCCGACGTATGCATTTTCATCGGCTACTTTTCCCTCTATCATGACAAGGACTTCTCTTCCCGCCATCTCAGCAGCTTTATCAAAAGCAATTTCCTGCTGAAGTTCCATAATCTCCGCCTGACGGTCACTCTTTATTTCCTCATCGATCTGATCTGCAAATCCCGCAGCCGGTGTATCCTCTTCCGGCGAGTATGTGAAAACACCGAGACGGTCGAATTCCATCTCGTCCACAAACATCATAAGCTGCTCATGATCCTCCTGCGTTTCTCCCGGAAAACCGGTAATGAGAGTCGTGCGCAGACAAATATCCGGAATTGCTTCTCTCAGCATCGCAATCTTTTCACGAAGCTGTGCCTGATTCGTTCTGCGCCCCATCCGGCGAAGTACCTGATCTGACGCATGCTGAATCGGAACATCCAAATAG
>JAZQDJ010000102.1:0-1906 GCA_045546735.1 Lachnospiraceae bacterium
TGCCATCCTCCGTTTCTATAGGATTCCTACCGACAGAATACCACGGAAATGTTAACGTTTTGTTTCTGTTTTTGATATTTTACTATAAATTTATAGCATCGGAGCAAAAATCCGTACCACCGCACAAAGAAACCGCTGTAATATATTTGTTTTTAACATGTTCGGGATCACTTCAACGCACTTAGAAAGCGTTTCTTCCATATCCGTTTTCAAAGAATTTAACGCATTACAACGATACATCCATACACCGTTTTCGAAGTGATGCACCAAACTCCGGTAATCCAGATTAATCGTTCCAATCATCGCAAAATCATCATCCACCAGATAGCTCTTTGCATGCAAAAACCCCGGCTCGTACTCATAGATTTTAACCCCGGCTGTCATCAAACGATGATAAAAGCTTCTTGTCATGGCAAATACCAGCTTTTTGTCCGGTACATGGGGAACCATAATTCGTACATCCACGCCACGAAGTGCGGCATTCTCGAAATCGGTACACAAATCATTATCAATAATGAGATACGGCGATGTAATCCATGCGTATTTTGTTGCACCGGAAAGTAAATTCTGAATCACGCTCTTTCCGACTCTTCTCTCGTAAATCGGATGAGGGCCATCTCCGAACGGAATCAGATACCCCGGTTCCGAAATCTCCGACTGCACCGGGTACAAATCTTCTCTTACAGGCGGCAATTTCCGTACATTGATACCAAAATCCACAAGAAACAGCTTCGTCAACTCCCATACCGCCTCACCTTCCAGGCGAATTGCGATGTCTTTCCAGTGGCCGTGTTTTACAATTTCGTTAATGTATTCATCTGCAAGATTAATTCCGCCGGTATACCCTGTTTTTCCGTCAATCACCAAGATTTTGCGATGGCTGCGGTTGTTAAACTCACTATCTGCCTGACCTCGCAACCTTGAAAACGGGGTCGCCTCAATGCCATATCTACGCAAAATTTTATGATAATCTCCCGGCAAGGTCATCATACAGCCGATATCGTCATACAACACTTTGACTTCCACTCCGGCAGCAGCCTTTTTCTTTAAAATATCTAAAATGGAATTCCAGAACCTTCCTTCTTCCACAATAAAATATTCCATATAGATAAATTTTTCTGCCGTTTCCAAGTCGGTAATCATACGCCGGAACATGTCTTCTCCCAACGGAAAATATTCCTGTTTCGTATCGGCAAACAAGTGGGTATCCGCAATGTTACAAAGCATTTTTGCCTGTGTGGCAGCCGTAGGGTTTTCTTTATGAAGCTTTGCAAATAATTCACTGTCGTCCTGTTTGTATGTATGGCGCCTCATTTCGGTTGACCGCTTCACAAACTTTCTCTGTAATTTTCTAGAGTAGAACATAAAATAAAGCATAAATCCCGCAACCGGAACAGTTAATACGACCAACAGCCACGGTACTTTATAATCCGGGTTGTCATCGGATGCAATAATCCGAATCACACAAAAGATTTCCGTTGCCCATGCCGCCAGATAAAAATACGGAACATAATAACACAATGCCGCCACAATTCCAATGACAGCCAGTACCTCAAATAACGTAATAAATACTGCAATAATGTACCGGACCGGAATATAGTTAATTTCACGTTCCACTTTCTTTTGGTTTACATCATATGTAATTGTTTTCTTCATACCGCACCTCACAAACCCGACAATAGCGAGATGCCTTCTGACACCTCGCTGATTGGTCTGACTTTATACTTTTTTCTGCCTTGCTGTAAATCGGTGATTCTGCCTTCAAATTTCCTACTTTTCCCTTGAAAGTCTCTTTTTTGCGTCTTCCACGGTTTCAACTTCTTTGGCAAAAAGCTTTTCGACACACTTATCGGTTACCTTATTAAATCCGTCCACAGCACCCTTTTCGATTTTCTTATAACCGGAT
>JAZQDJ010000103.1:0-1666 GCA_045546735.1 Lachnospiraceae bacterium
CCCTGCGTTCTCCTTTCATGGTAATGTTCACCATTCCGCTGGCATTTACCGGTGCATTTATTGCTCTTATGATCTGGGGACTCGAGATCAGCGTTGTTGCGATGATCGGTCTTGTAATGCTTGTTGGTATCATTGTTAACAATGGTATCGTTCTTGTAGCCTGCATAAACCAGCTCCGTGAGAGCGGAATGCCGAGAAGAGATGCAATTATTGAAGCTTCCAAAACAAGAATTCGTCCTATATTTATGACGGCGCTTACCACTATCCTCGGACTTGTTCCGATTGCAATGGGAATGGGATTCGGTTCAAGCCTTATTCAGCCAGTTGCGGTTTGCTGTATCGGCGGACTTCTCTATGCAACGGTAATGACTCTGTTTGTAATCCCTGTTATGTATGAACTTCTTTCCAGAAAGAAGATGAATATTATTAGAGCGGAGGATCTTGAGATTTCCGAACTTTAATAAAACAAAATCCCGCACTCCGGTGCGGGATTTTTTGTTGACTAAAAATGATTTATATGTTAGCATCTTTTCAGAAACTACTTTACGGAGGCATTTTTATGGATAATAAAGCACTTGTAAAAGAAGCCCTTGCGGCAAGAGAAATGGCATATACCCCTTATTCCAATTTTGCGGTGGGTGCCGCGCTTTTGACAAAGGACGGAAAAATCTATCGCGGATGCAATATTGAAAATGCTTCCTACACTCCCACCAATTGCGCGGAAAGAACCGCGATTTTTAAAGCGGTGAGCGAAGGAGAAAGAGATTTTGCTGCCATTGCTGTAGTTGGCGGTCCGGCAGGAAATCCTCCGGTGGATTTTTGCTATCCCTGCGGAGTTTGTCGCCAGGTAATGGCAGAATTCTGTGATGACGATTTTATTGTTCTTATCGGAAAAAGTGAAGATGAAATCCGCGAACATACCCTTGTGGATATTCTTCCGCATACATTCAGGGAAAAAGACCTTTACAGATAAAAGAAAGGAGAGTTGCCGATGAAAAAAGGCGCGATCCTTTATGTAATAAGACTTCTTGCGGAAAGATTTATCGGAGCGCTGCTTTTTTATGTTGCGGCAGGAGGATTTGATACCAGAAGCGGAATATTTTTTTCTGTATACATAATCACTGCTGCGGTTTCCGGAATCATAATTTATAATTCAAATCCGGAAACACTCAGTGAAAGGGGAAAAGTGAACACCGATTCTCCGAAATGGGATAAAGTACTTCTGCTTATATTCTGGCTTTTAGCATACTTTGTAATTTATTTTGCAGCTGGAAAAACCGCTGATTTCGGCAATAAGATCGAATTTGATTTTGTAGTAGGAATAGTTCTTTATCTGGTTTCTGCGGTTATTACCGTAAAAGCTATGCTGGAAAATACTTTTCTTGAATCCACCGCGAGGATACAGAAGGACAGAAACCAGACGGTGATACAAACAGGACCTTATTCGGTGGTAAGGCATCCGACGTATTCTTCCATTCTTATCTGGTGTGTGGCAATAGTCGGGATCTTTCCGTCGACGGAAGTTTGGATTATCTCGCATATTGTTGCGCTTGTAATAACAATCAGAACAGAGCTTGAAGATGATATGCTTAAAGAAAATCTTTTGGGATATAGAGAATATTCTGAAAAAATAAAATACAGACTTATACCATTTGTTTGGTGAAAA
>JAZQDJ010000104.1:0-13532 GCA_045546735.1 Lachnospiraceae bacterium
TGTAAATCACTTAAATGACCAGTCCGGAAAAATGAGTAAGTCAAAAGGTGAGTTCCTTACAGTTTCTCTTTTGGAGGAAAAAGGATACGCTCCGCTTGCTTATCGTTTCTTCTGTCTGCAGTCCCATTACAGAAAACCGCTTATTTTCTCGTTCGAGGCACTTGAACAGGCAAGCGGAACATATAAGAAGTTAAAGAAACGTATCGCCGATTTATCCAAAGAAGGAACGGCGGATGAAGCAATCGTAAAAGAATACAAAGACAAATTCGTAGAAGCAGTTGGAAACGACATGAATACTTCTATGGGTATTACACTTGTATATGATGTTTTGAAAGCAGATATTGACGATGCGACAAAGCGTGCAGTGATTGAAAGTTACGACTATGTCCTCAGTCTTGATTTGTTAAAAGAGGAGGAAGAAAAAACAGGAGCTGTTGATGCAGAGCTTGAGGCTTTTGTACTTGCAAAAATTGAGGAGCGTAAAGCGGCAAAGAAAGAGAAGAATTTTGCACTTGCAGATGCGATCCGTGATGAACTTTTAGAAAAAGGTATTGCAATCAAAGATACAAGAGAAGGTGTTGTATGGGAGAGAGTTTAAGTTTGCTTTCGCAAATTAAAGAACAATTTGCCTGTGAACCGGTGGATGTCCGGACATATTCTCCGCTGACACTTGCGTTTATCGGAGATTGTGTGTTTGACCTTATTATCCGCACCGTTGTCGTAGAGCGAGGAAACCGTGCGGCAAATGGCTTGCACAAGGCCAAAAGTGCGGTTGTAAAGGCTCAGACACAGGCGGAAATGGTGGAACTGCTTTTGCCGGAACTGACCCCGGAAGAAGAGTCTGTATACCGTAGAGGACGCAATGCAAAGTCTTATACAACGGCTAAAAACGCATCTGTCGGTGATTACCGTAAGGCAACCGGCTTTGAGGCGCTGATCGGATATTTGTATTTGCAGGATGATATGGACAGAGTGCTTTATCTTGTAAAAAAAGGTTTGCAGGAAAAAGGAATCGAAATATAAACGCAGGGAGGTTATTATGCGTTACGAAGAATTTACTATTGAAGGAAGAAATGCGGTCATTGAAGCGTTCCGCAGCGGAAAACCGATGGATAAGGTGTTTATGCTCGACGGATGTCAGGACGGACCGATGATGACGATACGCCGTGAGGCGAAAAAGCATGATGTGATGATAAAATATGTGTCAAAAGACCGTTTGGAACAGATGTCGGAGACGGGAAAGCATCAGGGCGTCATCGCTTATGCAGCAGCTTATGAATATGCGCAGGTGGAAGACATTTTGGAAAATGCCCGAAGCAAAGGTGAGGATCCGTTTATTATTTTGCTTGATAATATCGAAGATCCGCACAACCTCGGTGCAATTATCCGTACGGCGAACCAGGCCGGAGCGCATGGAGTGATTATTCCGAAAAACAGGGCGGTAGGACTGACTGCAACGGTGGCGAAAGCTTCTGCCGGAGCACTCAATTATACACCGGTTGCAAAAGTGACCAATATTTCCAAAACGATTGAGGAACTGAAAAAAGAAGGACTTTGGTTTGTGTGTGCGGACATGGACGGGCAGGTTATGTATCAGCTTGATTTAAAAGGACCGATTGGTCTTGTTGTCGGAAATGAAGGCGAAGGAATCAGCCGTCTCGTAAAAGAAAAATGTGATTTTACGGCGACGATACCGATGAAGGGAGATATTGATTCGTTGAATGCTTCGGTGGCAGCCGGCATATTGTCCTATGAAATTGTGAGACAGAGAATGGGAGCAGGAAAGTGAAACAAACTTACGAAGATTTAAATGATGAAGAGTTAATCATGATGCTCCGGGAAGGGGAGCAGGCAGTTACGGATTACCTGATGAATAAGTACAAAAATCTTGTCCGCAGCAGGGCAAAATCCATGTACATTCTCGGTGCAGATACGGAAGACCTGATTCAGGAGGGAATGATCGGTCTGTTCAAGGCAATCCGTGATTATGATTTCGGCCGTGATGCATCGTTTTATACGTTTGCAAATCTTTGTGTCACAAGACAGATATATACTGCAGTGGAGGCTTCCGGACGGAAAAAGCACATGCCGCTGAATACTTATGTTTCGTTTTACAGTGAAGTAAAGCAGGAAAAAGACGGAAAAAAATTAGAACTTTCCGGAATGCTCGAATCAGAGGAAAAAAATCCGGAGGAAAACATCATTGACCGGGAGAATGTGGAATATATTGAACAGATTATCCAGTCGCAGCTCAGCAATTTAGAGCGCAGAGTTCTTGATCTTCATATCACAGACATGGCAATTGCCGAAATATCAAAGATTCTCGGAATTGATGAAAAGTCTGCAGACAATGCATTACAAAGGGCAAAGAGCAAAATTCGTAAGGCAATGCATGAAAAATAGTTTGACGAAGTGAAATAAAGTGTTATACTATAAGAACGTAGGAATCAATGTAAATATTACATAGATAAAAAATCAAAGGGGTGGAATATCATGGATAGAAATGCAGTAAGAGAGAAAATTTATAAAGAATTACACGTTACATTTCAGACAAGTGAGCAGCAGATTCACGAGATGGAAGATATGAGAGCTGAACTTCAGGAGAAATATGATTTATTTGATAAATGTATTTCAGAGCATCTTTTAAAAAGCGGATGTGACGTTGTAAAAGAGCATCTGGATGAGACTCGTGCACAGATTGAAAAATGTGAACGCGATCTTGCAAGATTAAAACTTGAAAGAGATGCATACAAGATTGAGCTTGAAATGTTCAAGTCAATCTACTAATTTAGCTTGCAGAAATGGATTTTTATATAAAAAACCTGAGAAGTTGTCGTGCTCTCAGGTTTTTTTATTTTTGGCTTATGTAGGAGCGCTGTTTGTCATAAAGGCAATATAGCGCTCTGTTTTTTCTTTTACAGCCGGGTGAAGTTGGTCAATCCAGCGTTGCGGAATGGATTGATAGCCGTGCATTGCTCCGGCCAAACTTCCGGTCAGTGCAGCAATTACATCCGTGTCGCCGCCGTGATAAACTGCCTCCATTACAGCACTTTCAAAAGTTGCGGTTGTTTCAAGATGGTAAACGGCGCTGTTCAGATTGTGTGTGATGTGCCGGTATCTCGGAGGGAGCTGTTCAAATACACTCGTCGTAATGTTTTCGTTTTTCAGACACGCCAACATGATTTGAAGAAAACGCCGGACTTCATTGTCACAAAGATTGTTGTTGTGTGTCAGGCGGCTTTGGGTAAGCAAAATCTCCGTTTTGTGGTGAGTCAGGATAAGAGGGATACAGCGAAATAGATTTGAACTTTCGGTTGTATCCGGATTTTCCGAAAAGCGGATCCATTCCTGATAATCGAGACCGCGGCAGTTGATAATGGCTTTTTTACAACACTCTTCCATGTCTACGGGATGGCTGTCAAGCCACTGCGTAAAATTGCGGCAACACTGAAGATACAGCTTTTCTTTGTATTTATATTTGCTGCGGAATGGGGCAACGGATTGAAGGGCTTCGCAGACGCAAAAAGCGCTTTCGGTCGGGTCTGTAACTTCGCCCGGATACAAATTGAGCCAGCCTTTTCCAATGATGTCCGTTCTTTTTTTATACATTTTTTTGATGGAAGATTGTGAGAAATATTCGGTGGTTGCGCCCATGGCATCACCGATAGCAAGACCGTATAAAGTGCCTTTGACTTTGTCAATAGGATATGTGTGCATATTGTCCCCTCCTTTTTTCAATACGCGAATGAAAAAAGCTTTAGGCAGAATCCCAAAGCTTCTCATGTCAGAGCTACCTAGCGGAATCGAACCGCCGACCTCCGCCTTACCAAGGCGACGCTCTACCGACTGAGCCAAGGTAGCAAAATCAGACTTACGAACGCTATTGTATCAAAGAAAGAAATCTTTGTCAAACAAAAAACTAGATTATGTCAGGGAAGTGTGGTAATATCAAAATATCAGTGTAGGAGAGATAATTCGTATGAATCATATTTTTCTTGTAAAAAATTATTTAATAGAAAATGAGCGCAAGGTGAACGACATTCTTCGGTGGTTTCCGCTTGTTTTTTTAATCATGTGTCCTGCTGTTTTGATTATGAAGCAGGCAGGTTTCCTTGATTATGATATTTCATTTTTGGTCGGAATCTGTATCGGGATTGTTGTGATTTGTATTTTTCCGCTTGTTTTTTCACGGTATTCATATCATGAGTCGTGGAACAGGGCGATAAATTTGACCGTGATAGAGTTTTTTATCTGCATACTGGCAGCGAGCGGTGTGATTGAGGTGTCGATTATGTATGCCTTTGTTCCGATACTTGCCGTTTTGTATGTAGATCCGTCAATCTTTATAAATACGGCCAGGAACTGTTTTATAGCTATGCTTTTGATTGAAATCGGCAAATTGGTCTATGCGTATCAGATTTCTGTGAAACAAGGTGCTACGTATCATGGGAACTACATGGGAGTAGTAGCTCTTGTGATAGAATATGTAATTTTTATGGTTGCAATGTATTATTTATTGCAGCATATTGAGATGATGGTTTCCTCAGGATACAAGATTGAAAATCGCGGTGACGGTACATTTTCAATTGCAGCCTCAGCGATTCAGGAGCAGGTTGAGGACAGTTATAATACAAAAGGTCTCTTTTTGGATATCACACACCGATTGGAATCCATGACGCAGGGACAGACAAAGAAACTCGTGTCTGTCATTGATGATGAATTGCCGGGACAGTTAAAAGGTGATGCTGAGAAAGTAAAATTGGCATTGATTAATATTCTTTCGGATTTTATCCAATATACGGAAACGGGAGAAGTGCACTTTGAGCTTTCTTATGAAAAAGGAATTACACCGAAAAAGGGTCAGGACATTACGCTTGTATGTAAAATCAGATGCGAGCAAGATCTTTCCGAGGATTTGAGATATGGTAATGCGCTCGGTTTTGCCCTCGGTAAAAATATGATACAGAAACTTAACGGAGTTATTTTGAATAAGTCCGGCGGAAATCCTTATGAGACTCATTATGTGATTTCTTTCCGTCAGATGGTGGACGGCTCGGAGACAATACGCCAGATGCGCAGCAACCGGAAGCGGGAACAGGATATGTTGATTGCCGAGTCGCGTAAAAAGGCTGAGAACCTTATGTACGTAAAGGCCGGTAAAGCGCTTATTGTGGATGACAATGAGATGAATCAGAAACTTGTTGCGGCGATTCTCAAATCATACGGCTTGGATTCTGTTTGTGTTTCCAGCGGTGATGAGGCCGTAGAAGTTGTTCAGTCAAAAGAGTTTAACTTAATTATTCTTGACTATATGATGCCGGTGAAGGGCGGTCTTCAGATTGCAAAAGAAATCCGCCAGCTCGGTGACAAATATTATGAGGAACTTCCGTTGATAGCCATGACTTCAAATAATACAGAAGAGTCAAAAATGATGTTCTATGACAATCGATTTGCGGAAGTGATTTCAAAACCGATCAAAGAGGACGAGCTGCGTCTTGCTATCGCTCTTTGCATGTGCCTGTAGGAGAAGACAATGAATCGGATTAAAGTTTTATTAAGTGAATTAGACGGAAAAGGAAAAGTGTTCAGTGTGCTGTTTGGCGCACTGACACTTTTTGCAGTATTAGGCATTGTTGCGCCGGGGCTGTATGGACAGATGCCAAACTATACGGAGTGGATTTGCGGAGTGACCACATGGAGTGCTTATAATAAGCAGGCGGATATGAGTATGGTGCAGAGCACTATTATCGGTATTCCGGTGTTCTTTCTGCTTTTTGCATGCATATATGTGTTGTGGAAGCGTATGGCAGTAGGCGCATCGCCTGTCGCAGGTTATGTATTTGCAACAACCTATGCGGCGGTTCTTTGTATGTTCTATCGAGGAGATAAAGGTGCAGCCGGATGGCTTCTGCTTTGGCTTTGCCTGTTTGCGGGATACTTTTATCTTGCGGGAAAATCGCGGACAAAAGAGTATGCGCAGATTGTGACTGCTGCCTTTTTGTCGATGTTGTCGGTAATAGCATTTGTGATGTTTTTGAGTGGTTTTTCTGTTGCTACAGGACGCATATGGAAGAAGTGTGACTGGATTGTATGGGCAGTAGGAGCAGTTGTTTTTGTGATATCGGTTGTGTGGAAACAGGCGGGAGCTAAGATAAAGTACTTATTTGGAATTCAAGTTATGTTTCCGTTGGCATGGCTTGGTTGTTTCCGTTTTTATTACACCTATGAAAAAGACGGTGCAATTTTAGAACTGTTCGGTTCCGGGCGATGGAAATGGCTTTGTGTGTTCCTTTGTGTTTTATGTTTGGCAGGTTGCATATGGGAATGGAAAAAGCGCGGGCAGACACTGTTTTTTACCACATATTTAATGACGGCTGTCATCCGGGTATTTTCACAGCCCGAAGGTGTTTTGAATATTGACTATTTTCATAACGGTGAGATTACAATGCCGATGCAGCAGCTTGTTTCCTATGGAAAACTGCCGTATCGCGATTTGATTCCGATTCACGGTCTGTGTGATTACTATTACGGATTGATAGATTATCTGTTTTTTGACGGAACATACTTGTCCTTGAATGCGGCAAAGACGGTCGGAGACTTGTTGGCGGCACTTGTGCTTGCAGCAGTTCTGTATTTCGTAATAGAAAATAAAATACAAGGACTTATCGCAGTATATGTGTTTATGCCTTTCCTTGTAACATCAGCGGGAATGCGGTACTGGTTTTTGTTTGCTATGTTTTTTGTATTGTTTTCAAAGCGTGTTTGCAAGGGAATGCAGAGTTTATATGTATGGATTTTGCTTTCTATTTTGGCAATCGCGTGGAATGCGTCCATCGGAGGAGCCGGAGCACTTGCTTTTTTACCGGTTATTTTGTACCGGCTTAAGCGTGATTTGCCGTCGCAGTGGAAGGCGCTGGGCAGTGCGGAGAGTAAAACGGGAAGGAATCTGACATGGATTGCGTGGATAGTGCTCGGAGCGGTCGGAGTTGCGTTTATTCCGCTCTTTTTGCAGATTGTCGGATATTTGAAAGAAAATACAGGAACGACGCTCTATGTGAACGGAATGGAGATGCTTGCAGATGTTTCGAAGGTTGCGGATTATTTTGTTCCGGGACTTGTGACTGAGCAGGGAACATTTTTTGTGCAGACATTTGCGTTCCTTATCCCGCTTGCAGTGGCCTTTGTGTTTATGTTTGCTAAGGAAACATTAGGTGCAGGCGAAATGTTTGTGACATATATGCTTGCGTTCTGGGTGCTTGCAAATTATTCATTTGTCCGTTATGACGAAGGATTGCGTTCTAAAGTGCTCGGAGTATTTTTCCTCTTGTTGACAGCGGTTACGCTTGTATATCGGAAATGGAGTGTATCAGAGTCGGAGGGGAAGAAAACGGCAAGTGTTTTGTATGCAGCAATGCTCGGCGGAGCAATTGTGCTTGCAGGAGTGAATCCGTTTGTGAATTCGCAAAATCTTGTGCTTTTAAGAGAAGTACCGGAGTCTATTGAGACAACGATTATGGGGCGCGAGGTGGAAGATCCGGTCGTACATGTTACCGGAGAACTTGTGGGGATTCCAAGGCTCGGAACGGGATTTGTACAGGGAAATACACTCGTGAGTCTGCAGAATGTACAAACGGTGGTAAATGCTGCAAAAGAGAACGGGAAATCCGTTTTTGATATTACGAATGCAGTGGCAAATGCGGTTACTTTGGATATGCCTTTATATTTGCCTTATTCGTCAGCTTACAATATCAGTAATGCGGCGATGCAGGAAAAGGCGATAGAGCTTTTGGATCAAAAGCTTCCGGATGTTATTTTAGCGGCGCCGGAAATCCGTTTTGATGATGCGCCGTTTAGCTTCAGAAGTATTGGGATGTATTGTTATTTAATGGAACAGGATTATGTCCCTTACAAGTATGAAAATGTGATTTATCTTGTGAGAGGGGAAAATCCGTTGCCGGAGGCGGTGCAGGACACAGAGGCGTTTGCGCAGCTGATGCACAAAAAGGATTTAGCTTATTTGCCGGCTGTTTGGGGGAGTAATGCAGAAAGTATGCAACAGCCGCTGACAGAGATTTTGGTCGGATACAGGACGGAAACGACAGAGACAGGTATTCGCATCGTATTTGATGAGCCGCTTACCGGTAATTCGGTTGCGATGATCGGAATAAAAGGCCGGGCATCGGATGATGAGACCGGGGAGCCTTATGCGGCGATGACAGTTCCAAGTAGTATTGCATCGGAAGGCGAGGCGGTATTTGAGTTTGTCTGCAAAGGAAACGAATATTTGATTCCTGTCTGTTGCAGTCCTTATTTTACAGAGGAAGCAGAAATACCGTATTTGGAGTTTGATATAGAGACGGAGTTTGAGGAAATTAAGTTTTATAGTTGGAAATAGAAGAGTGTAAATAAATAGGAGTCATGCAAATATTATTTTGCATGACTCCTTGTTTTATTGCGTTGGTATTTCATCGGCATTTGCCTGCGCATCAATTTGCTGCTGTTGCTGTTGTGCAGCCTGTTGTTGTGCAGCAGCCTGCTGTTGCTGTAAGGCAGCTTGTGCAGCCTGGATTGCTGCAATATTGTTCGGGTCAAGGAAATAGGTTGCTGTGTGCGGACAATAGTTTGCAAGTCCCGGTGTTCCGTCATCGGCAGGCGGGATTTCAACAACGCCCGGTCTCTGGAACGGACATGTTGTACATGCACTCATTCCGGTTGCGGCGCAAACCATTCCGTTTACGTGTACGCTGCAGGAATCGGTAGGAACCGTACCCTCTGCAAAGTACTCGGTTGCAAGGAACGCATCGCAAATACCTGCAATCGGCTGTTTTCCTGATTTTGAACATATTGTTGCAGTTACAATACCGCTTGGCTTCTGGAAAGAAGCAGCAGGTAAATTCTCGTGTATCTGTGACATGACTTTACGCCACATTGCTTTAGAAAGTGCTGTCTCAGAAGAAGAACGCATCTTCACGTTGTTATCATAACCGGTCCAGGTGCTTGCTGTGTAGTAAGGTGTGTAGCCTGAGAACCATACGTCCTTATTGTCAGAAGTAGTACCGGTTTTTCCGGCGATTGCAATATCGCCGCCGAAGTTAACAGCACCACCGGTTCCTTTTGTTACAACGTCAACCATGGCATCTGTCAAAAGATAAGCCGTAGTTTCTTTGATAACCTGTCTGGATTCCGGCGCAGTATTGTCAATCAAGACGTTTCCGTCGTGGTCTAAAATCTTTGTAAATAATGTCGGCTTGATATATTTACCGCCGTTAGCAATCGCTGCGTAGGCACCGGTTAATTCCATGTTGGTAACACCGTCTGTTACACCGCCGAGTGCGAGGGACTGGGTAATATCCGTGAAAATTTTCACGCCATCTTCTGTGTCTACTTCACGTTTGGCTACAAGTGTTGTAAAACCAAAGTCTTTCAAATAATCAAAACCGAGCTGAGGATTAATCTGTGTCAAAGTTTTTACCGTTACGATATTCAGTGACTGTTCGATACCGTAGCGGAGAGTACAAATACCTTTGTAGGCTTCGCCGTACCAGTTCCGGACAGGAGTACCGTCATCATATGCAAACTCTGCGTCATTTTGTACAGTTGCGAGCGTCATACCTGCACTGTCAAGAGCCGGGGCATACGCTGCAAGTACTTTGAATGTGGAACCCGGCTGACGGGTAGTATCAGTCGCACGGTTTAATGTACGGCTCGCAATCTTAGTTCCGCGGCCGCCGACCATGGCAACCACATGTCCGGTTGACTGATCCTCAACAACGATGGAAACCTGTGGCTGAGGAGTGAGCGTGATGCTTTCGTCATGCACCTTGTCCCCGGGGCCGAGTACTGCTTCCTGATATAAGGCGATATCTTCATAGGCAGCATCCTGCGAGTCATAAAGAAGATCGTAAGCAGCACTTTGCTGTTGGAAATAGGATTTAAACATTTCGGTTGAATGATTTGCATATTCACCGCTGCTTGTTTTAATTGTGAGCTGATAATCTAATAGCCACTTCACATTTTCCGGATAGTTTGCTTCGTCGTTATAGATGTCGTCGCAAATTTTTTGAATCTTCGGATCCTGTGTGGTCTGAATTTGAAGACCGCCGCTGTATACAAGCTTGTAGGCCTGTGTTTCGTTATATCCTTTTTGTTCCATCAGAACCTGTGTTACTTCATCAATCAGAGCATCGACAAAGTAGGTGTTGATGGATTCGGTATCTTTTTCTTCGTTGACCATCTGAATACGGGCATATACATTGTCCGCGATGGCAGTGTCAAGTTCTGCCTGCGTAATATAACCTTGTTGATACATTTTTTTCAGAACCGTGGAACGGCGTTCTGCATTGTCCATCGGATGTGAAATCGGGTTATATTTGGAAGGGTTCTGTGTAATACCTGCAATAACCGCACATTCTGACAAGGTCAGCTGCGATACCGGTTTGTTAAAATAACGCATGGAAGCGGCCTGTACACCGAGTGTATTCTGACCGAGGTTGATAGAGTTCATATAGAGCTCTAAAATCGTTTCTTTATCCATTCGTTTTTCAAGCTCAATCGCCAGATACTGTTCCTGAATTTTACGCTTGATTTTTACGAAGTTGGAATTTTCGCCGACCCAACCTTCAAAAACGTTATTTTTCAAAAGCTGCTGTGTGATGGTACTTGCACCCTGTGAGAGGTCGCGCGTCTGCACAGCAATCCATGCAGCACGGCCGATACCTTTGATGTCAATACCGTTGTGCTGGTAGAAACGTTCATCCTCGATAGCGACAAAGGCGTCGCACATATCCTGAGGGATTAAATCGATGTTGACGTAACTACGGTTGGAATCGGTACCGACGAGCTTGGCGATCTGTTTGCCGGATGCGTCATAAACAACCGTGGCATATCCGGTCGGACGCACGTCCAAACTCGAGATATCCGGAGCTGAGGCAAGGATACCTTTAAAGATACCGATACCGAAACAGACACCGATAATGCCGACTGCTATCACACATACGAGTAATGCTTTTAAAAAGTAAAGCATAAACATTTTGCTGAATTTAGTTGATTTTGAATTGAGCTGCCGCTGCTTACGGCGAATGCTCCTTTTGCCATAGTTCATGAACATAGCCTCCCTATTCTTCATGATTATACCAAAAACAGACATTAAAAGGAAGAAAAATCTTCCATGTTAGAAATTGTTCACAAATAAAAACACGTCTATACGAAAAAAGTTCAAAATTTATCGCACATTTTTGTGGGTATAGGCGTTATTATAGTGAAAGGCCTTTCAAAAGATACGACGGATAGGTGGTGAACTTGTGGATAGAACAGAGTATGAACGGATAGCAACACAATATTTGGACATGGTGTATAAAATAGCCCTAAATTATACCGGTAAAGCTACAGACGCAGATGATGTGGTGCAGCAGACATTTTACAAACTGCTTGTGAAAAAACGCAGTTTTGCAGATGAAGAACACATAAAAAGATGGCTGATCAGGGTATGTATCAACGAGTGCAACAGTTTGTTTTCCGGTTTTTGGAGAAAAAATGTAAAGTTCTTTTCGGAAAAAGAGGAAACGGACCCGGAAATGAGTATTTTACCTGAAATGGATTGTGAAGATGTACTTTTATTGTACGAGGCGCTTAGTAAACTTCCGCCAAAGTGCAGAATTGTCATATATTTGTTCTATTATGAGGGATATAAAACGCAGGAAATTGCGCAGATTTTACATATGAAAGACGCGACTGTGAGGACCAGACTTGTCCGTGGACGGAAATTGTTAAAAGAAGAGCTGAAGGAGGCGTGGGAAGATGAATAATCAGGAAAAATTCAAACAGACCTTTGATCAGGTACATGCGCCTGAGGAACTGCTTGGAAAGGTGATGGATATGCAGATGGAAAAGAAAGAATTTAGGACAAGAAATTTGGTAAAAGCCCTTGTGTGTGCAGTGGCGTTGGGGCTTGGACTGTTCGGGGCCGGAAACGGAATATGTTATGCAGCGACCGGTGAGAGCCTTGTGACGAAGATGAAGGTTATCATCGACGGAGAAGAAAAATTATATGATGTAGAGTGGAAACAGCAGGGGAATGTTTATCATGGTAATGTCACAATCCCAAGTGAGGACGGTTCTTCTGTTACAGTTTTGACCGTGTCGGACGACATTCCGGAAAATATGGATGTATATATGGATATTTCTAAGGAAGAAACGACCGGCGAAGACGGTATTACGGAAGAAGAAACCGTGGAAATTGAAATCAGGGAAGAGGAAAAGGTGAAGTCTTTTATTTATGATTCTTCGGTAGTACCTGAAAAAACGGAGGAGGATATGGACGTTTCGGAATAATTCTTATATAATTGTTTCAGATTTAGTGGAAAAAGGCCCGGTCGATCGGGTCTTTTTTTCGGAAACGGAGTAGGATATGAAAATCATTCTGGAACAGGCAGAAGGAGAAATTATAGAAAAGAAATCGCGCTTTATTGCAACGATGAGCCCGGTGGAGACGCAGGAGGAAGCAGAGCAGTTTATTGCGCAGTGCAAAAAGAAATATTGGGATGCGCGTCACAATTGCAGTGCTTACGTGATTGGGGAGAACAATGAAATTATGCATTCTTCCGATGACGGTGAACCGAGCGGAACAGCAGGAAGACCGATGCTTTCTGTGTTGACCGGTGCGGATCTTCATAATGTTGCGGTTGTAGTTACCAGGTATTTCGGGGGAGTTTTACTCGGAACCGGCGGACTTGTGCGCGCGTATCAGGGAGCAGTCTCAGCAGCAATTGAAAACTGTCAAATCGAAGAGCAGATAGATTTGCAGCTTCTTGATGTTACGGTAGAGTATGGGGATATCGGGAAACTTCAGTATTTTATGGAACAAAAGCAGGATTACCGCCTTGAAGGAACCGACTACGGGGTAAAGGTTGTATTTCATATTGCAGTTCCGGTGGAGATGACAGAGCGGGCAAAGGATGAATTTGTGCAATTAACAGGCGGAAAAGCTGAGATTTCGATGGGAGATGTAGTTGCATCGGTGTAGGATTTTTGTACAAAGTGCTATGCATGGGGAGATGCAAGGTGCGGAGTGCTCATGTGTGGGCGGAAAACATATAGATGTCAGGAATTTGCTGTGATATATATGTAAAATTTTCGTGGATTTTCCCCTAGAAGAGAAAATAAGAAAAAATATATATGTAAAAAATGAGTGCAAAAGTATGTGAAAGAAAATTATGTAAACCCAAACAGGCTTTTTGGGGCGCAATTTTACAGATAGAATTTAAAGTATTGTCGATATCTATAGGAAAAGATGCTGAACATTTACAGATATATGAAAGCAGATACTTGAATTCTAGACGAAAAAAGCCCACAAAACAGCATAAATGCATATATGGAAGTCAGACGCGGAGGAAAAATCTTTAGGTCAGAAACAAAATAATGCCGAAAACATATAGATGCCGGGAATCACCTGTGATATATATGTAAAATTTTCGTGGATTTTCCCCCAGAAGAGAAAATAAGAAAAAATATATATGTAAAAAATGAGTGCAAAA
>JAZQDJ010000105.1:0-99334 GCA_045546735.1 Lachnospiraceae bacterium
ATCATTCCACTGTCACTCCTGTGACCCGACCCCATGATTTGCATCACGGTCTGCTCAGTTTGTACTGTAGATTTATATGCAGTGCAAAGAGTTCTTGTAGAATATCATATGTATGAAAGTTTGTCAATGTCAGCGTTTATCCCACCAGCCATTTATACTTTGCTACACTGTAAAGCGGAATCAGCGGAAGTAAAATCGGCGTCTTTTTTACATAGGCCTGATACTCCGGATCCTCGCCATAGTTCCGGTTCTGGCGAAGTTCCAGTCTTCTGGCACCGCCGAACATAATATACACAATACAAATATATCCTGTCGCAGCTGCAATCCACTGCCAAACGCCTGCGTAAATATTGACACCGGACACAAACACCCCTGTCCAGAAAAGCACCTCGCCAAGGTAATTCGGACAACGGACAATTTTATATAACCCTTTATCACAGAAACGATTCGGATTTACAGATTTCTGTTTTGATTTCTGCCAATCTGCTGCTGACTCAAGCAAAATACCAAGTGCCATAATAACTGCACCGATCATAGCTACCGTGTCCGGAACAAGCACCATATCCATGCTGTTTTTTGCCATGCGTTCCATATGCATGAAGCGGAATAAAAGCGGAGACACCTGCAATGCGTAGAGCAATGCGCAACTGGTCCATATGCTGATTTTAGCAATCATCTTCATGTCTTTCCCGTCTTTAATTTCCTTTTTCATCGTACTCCGGTAAGACGCACTTTTAATTTCACGGATCAGCAAATAACCGCCCAATCTGCATCCGTAAATCAGAAACAGGATACACATCGCCATTGTTGCCACATCCAACCTGTCTGTGAACATGACAAACATCGCAATGCCCATTGCCGCCACGGAAAAGCCGTATCCGAGCGAGATAAAGTACACATACTTATAAAATCCCACACTGCTGACTATCAGTGCTATCACAATCAGCACCAAAAATCCAATTCCGAAACTTTCCGTAAAACTCATGTCAACTTCCTCCAAGTCAAATAAATTTATATGAACCTTACTTATCTTTGCACAAAACAATCACTGCAACAATAAGCGCAGGCATCATACTGATAATACCAATCGGCGACGGTCCGAAAATCATCTGATCTATGTATTCCGGTTTTGTCAGATAGATTGCCAAAGATGCCGTACCGTTAATCGCTCCGTGTCCCAAAGAAGGCACCCAAATACACTTTGTCTTTTCATATAATACATCTAAAAGGGTACCTGCGACAATACAGAATATACAAAAAACTACTAGTCCGGAAAACGGTGCTCCCGGATATACTTTGCCATATTCATAACCGGCAAGCAACATAATCGGCCAATGCCATGCCCCCCAAATTACTCCTCCGATAATGCGCCCTTTTGTTTTTCCGAAAAAGCTTTTCAACTGCGGATACAACATTCCCCGCCAGCCGACCTCTTCACCGAGCGCAACAAACATATTTACAAACGGCGCATACAGCGGTACCGACACACTTTGAATAAGTAAAAGTTGCTGTAAGGTAATTCCTTCTGCCTCAATCTGCGCCAGACCTTCCTCGCCGAGTGCAACCGCAAAATAAGCACCTGTCAAATCAAACCGTTCCGAAAAAATCACAAAATACACGACTGCTCCGAGCACTGTAAAAAGAAGCGGTCCGAGCCACGCTAAAACCATCCATCCGATATTCCCTTTAAACTTCGGTATCCAGCCCATACCTTTGAACGGATATTTTGCCAGCAAAACCGCTGCAAACGGTGCAAACATGGAAACAGAAAGCACTCCCGTGAAAATCATGTTCCCCAGCGTGCTCGTCATACCGGTCGTATTTGCCGTAACATTCACGACAACACCGGCAATTACCTGAAGCACCCACGCAATCGCAAATGCCCAAACCAAATAAATGACTGTTTTCTTTTTCTCCTGCATCATAAACTAACTCTCCTTTTCTTCTTTCGTCTCAACACCGTACGTTTCCACACAAAATCCCTTATATCTGCAACCAGGACACGTAAGTTTTCTCGTCTTCGGCGTATGATTTGCCCAAAACCACTCTGCTTTTTTCGGCTTAAACACTTCATGACACTCCGGACAAATATATACCGTATATTTGTGATAAAAGTTCATCAAAGGGAAAAGCACAATGAGCATGAGCAGCAGCACTCCTACGAAAAACCACCAGTTCCCTGTCTTGATCGCATAAATAAATGCCCCGATTTCCAGTCCGTCCAGTACCAAACCGATACCGAGAATCACCGAATACACCTTTTTCATTTTCTTTTTGTTTTCCATAACATATGCTACATCACCTAAGTTTTCAACAGAGAACTCTGCAATACTTTTCATTTCCTTCTGAATTTCACCGATTTTGTCAATCTGCTCTTTGCGTTCCGACACTTCCGTCTCAAGCGTTTTCTTCTGTTCTTCCAAAAGAAGATTTATGACCTTCGTCGCATTGTCCGCTTCAAGAATATCGCCCACATAGTTAATGCTGAGTCCAAGCTCTCTCAAAAAACAAATTACTTTTAATTTTTTAAGGTCGCTTTCCGTATAAAGACGTCTTCCGCCTTCGCTGAAATCACTCGGAACAAGAATTCCTCTCGAGTCATAATATTGCACGGTTCGCACTGTCACTCCCGCTGCTTTTGCCAGCTCTCCTGTCGTATAATTTGACATAGCGTTTCACCACCTTTCATGGCCTATTATGATATATTACGCTGCGTCACAAGCAATACCCGACGCTGCGTCGTCTTTTTTTAATTATAATTTTTTCTCCAAATATATGAGCCTTACATCTTTCAAACCGTTAAAAACGCAGTCCGTAACTCCGCGCTCCTCGTAACCGAGCTTTTTGTAAAGGGCTCTGGCCGCTGTGTTCTTTTCATTCGTATCCATCCGAAGATACCGGCACTTCTTTTCCAAAGCGCATCTTTCATAAAAATCCACAAAAGCACTTCCGACTCCTTTTCCTGTTGCCTTCGGTGAAATTACCAGTGTATGGAGTACCATCACTTCTTTGGGCGGTGCCTCATAGCGCCATGCTGCATCCGCATATACATCCACCTGCTGCTGATTGATAATCGCTGCACCAATCACTTGTCCGGCCTCTTCTGCCACGAACAAATCATCCCTGCGTAAGGACTGCTCGGCAGTTTTTCTTGTCGGGTAAACTGCCCTGTCCCAACCGATGACTGCTCTGCCTGCCTCTTCCGCCGTGTGAATGTCTTCGTATATTTCTGTAATTGTATCTAAATCTTTTTCACATGCTTTTCTGAATATCATTTTTCTCACCGTTTTCATTATACAACCAACCATCTCTTCTATCCAGCAGAAATACTCTTGCAGCAAAACTATTTCTCTCGTATACTAAACTTTGGTAAATATGAGTACATACAAAATAGGAGAGATTCATGCGTAACATCATTGAAATTACAGATTTCTCAAATCCGGAACTTGATATCTACGCACGCCTGAACGAAAATCAGTTGCGCACTTATTACGAACCGGCACCGGGAATTTTTATTGCAGAAAGTCCAAATGTCATTGAACGTGCTTTAAACGGCGGATACGAACCACTTTCTCTTCTGATCGAAAAAAATCAGTTAGCAGGTGCTGCCGAAAAAGTCATTAACCGTATCGGTCAAGCGCCTGTATTCACCGCAGAAACAGCGATTATATCAAAACTTACCGGTTTTGCCATGACTAGAGGACTGCTTTGTGCCATGAAGCGCAGACAACTTCCTTCTGCTTCGGAAATATGTTCTGATGTACGCAGAATTGCCGTCCTTGAAAACGTCATGAACCCGACGAATGTCGGTGCCATCTTCCGCAGCGCAGCTGCCCTTGGTATGGACGCTGTTCTTTTAACCTCAGGATGCAGCGATCCTCTCTATCGCCGCGCATCGCGCGTCAGTATGGGAACCGTATTTCAAATACCATGGACTATTGTGGATGAAGCAGACACCGTACAGTCCTTGAAAAATCTCGGCTTTCGGACAGCGGCTATGGCTTTGAGTGATAACGCCGTTGATATTGACAATCCGCAGCTTATGGCCGAAGAAAAACTTGCCGTTTTCCTCGGAACCGAAGGTGAGGGCCTTTGCAAACAAACCATCTCCGAATGCGATTACACTGTTTGCATCCCTATGGCACACGGTGTGGATTCATTGAATGTCGCCGCTGCAAGCGCAGTTGCTTTCTGGCAACTTTGCAGAAAATAATTTATAAAGGAATTTTTAATATGACATTATCGATAGGAACATTTTTATTTGTATGTCCGCTTCTCTTTTTAGCAGGACTGGTAGATGCCATCGGTGGCGGAGGTGGTCTGATATCGCTCCCTGCTTACCTCATTGCAGGTTTACCGATGCATCAGGCAGTTGCCACCAACAAACTCTCTTCCACCTGCGGAACAACATTAGCAACTGTGCGATTTATCAAAAAAAAGCTCGTAAACTTTAAGTTAGCCGTGCCTTCCGTTATCAGTGCTGTTATCGGTTCCTCTATAGGAGCCAAGTTATCCCTTATGATGGATGAAAAAATCATGGAATATGTACTGTTCGCAGTGCTTCCGATTGCAGCATTTATCGTTTTAAACAAAAAGTTGTTTAAAGATAACCCTGATGCGGAACTGATTTTAAATGCCAAGACATATATTACCGCCATTATCGCAGCCCTCATCATCGGAATGTATGACGGTTTTTACGGTCCGGGAACGGGAACTTTTCTTATTATTGCCTTTACGACATTTGCAAAAATCAGTGTCGGAAGTGCCAATGCCCAGGCAAAAGTTATTAATCTGACGACAAATATTACGTCTCTGATTATTTTTATTTTAAACGGGCAGGTCCTGTTTTCCCTCGGTCTTGCCGCCGCAGCCTGCAATATGCTCGGCGGCTATATCGGTGCAGGACTTGTCATAAATAAAGGAAGCAGAATTGTAAAACCTACAATCCTGCTTGTCCTCATACTTTTATTCTTAAAAATTCTCGGCGTATATTAAGATGCGTTGAACACATCTTTGTTTAACGCATTTTCTTGTTTTGCTACAATTGTTGTACATACCGCATCACCTGTGATATTTACAGCTGTTCTGAGCATATCCAAAATACGGTCGATACCCATAATCAGTGCAATACCTTCCGTTGGAAGTCCAACGGAATTCAGTACCATTGCAAGTGTCACAAGTCCTACGCTCGGAACGCCGGCTGTACCGATAGATGCAAGAGTTGCCGTCAAAACAACCGTTGCAAGGTTTCCGAGTGTCAAATCAATACCGTACACCTGAGCGATAAATACAACCGCTACCCCCTGCATGATAGACGTTCCGTCCATGTTAATTGTTGCACCGAGCGGAATCGTGAAGGAAGAAATCTGTTTCGAAACTCCCATCTTTTTATTTAACGTATCAATCGACATAGGAATGGTCGCATTCGATGTTGCTGTTGAGAATGCAAACCCCATAACCGGTAAAAACTTCTTGATAAACTTGATTGGATTTAATCTCGTAAAAATAAAAAGTAAAATCTGATATACAACAAAACACTGAAGTACAAGCGCAAGTGTTACGCTTCCCATGTACTTAAGCATCGGCGCAAACGCAGAAAATCCTACTGTCGCAAACGTTCTAGCAATCAGACAGAACACTCCGATCGGAGCAATGCTCATGATGGCCATCGTCATTTCCATCATCACATCGTTAAACTGACTGAAGAAGTTCGCCACTGTACTTGCCTTGCTGCCGAGTTTTGCAAGCATAATACCAACAAAAAGTGCAAACACGATAATAGGAAGCATGTCACCGTTTGCCATGGAACCAATCGGATTTTTCGGAATGATGTTAAGCAATGTATCCACGATACTTGTACTGCTCTGTGTTGCAGCCATCTCCGCCTTTTCCACCGCATCCATATTCAGACCGATACCCGGATTAATAATAAAAGCCACTGTAAGTGCAATTGTTACAGCAAGTGCCGTCGTTGCAATATAGAAACCTACTGTCTTAACACCGACTTTTCCAAGTGTCTTCGTATCACCGATTGCCATACTTCCGCACACAAGCGAGCAGAACACGAGCGGTACCACGAGCATCTGCATCAAGCGGATAAATCCCTGTCCGATAACGTACAACACACCTTCTACAATGAATTTATCTTTAAATTCGCTTGCCGGTATCACATAATGAATGATGATACCTGTTACAGCACCGACCAAAAGTGCAATAAAAATTTTCGTCGAAAGGCCTAATTTCTTCTTTTCTTTCTTTGTTTCTGACATTATTCAAGCCCTCCTGTCTCATCCAAATATTCCTTGAGAGCCGTTCTCCACTCTGCAGGTTCTTCGATACCCGTTAAGCGGAGCATCATATTATCAAGAACACAGTAATCCGGGCGAAGGACATCCGTCTTATCCACCGGAATCAATTTAATCTTATCTGTATTTCCTGTATATTCCAGGATAGCCTGTGCAAACTCATATCGGTTACAACTGCCTTTACAAACTGCATGATAAATACCGTATTCATCATTATCAATGAAATACTGTATTATCTTAGCTACTTCTTTTGTACTTGTCGGTACTCCGTAGCGGTTCTGCGCCACATTAAAAGTCTCTTTGTTTTCGACCGCAGAAAGTAACTCATCCACAAAATCTTTTCCGATGCCGTAATTCCATGAACTGCGGATAATGACAAACCGATTACAAAGCTGTGTCACGATTTTCTCTCCCGCAAGCTTTGATTTACCGTAAACAGATTTCGGACTTGTCTCATCAAACTCATTGTACGGCCGCTCCGCTCTGGAATTAAATACATCATCCGTAGAAATCTGAATGAATTTCGCATTGATTTCTTCTGCCGATTCCGCCAGATTACGGACACCGATTGCATTGACAAGATATGCCTTGTCCGGATCTTTCTCACAACCTTCTACATCTGTATAACCGGCACAGTTGATAATGACATCCGGACGATTGATTTTCATGTACTGAGCCACCTGATCATGGTTGGTAATATCCATTTCATCGATATCTGTCGTCAAAATACGGTACTGTCTGCTGTCAAGAAGCTGTTGCAGAGCAGAACCCACATGTCCCTGTGCACCTGTGATTAACACATTTAACATAACTATACCTCCTGTTTTTTATGCGAAGCCCCCACCTCGTAAAACTTAAAAAAGGGGCAACCAAAAGAGTTGCCCTTTCAATCACTTATACTTTATCAAAATTTTACCATTCGCGCAAGTTTTATGCGATGATTTCTAGCGAGCACATACCTGCATAATTTTATCTGCCGCTCCTTTTGCTCCGCTGCAATTTTTAAATCCTTCCGAGATTTTAACTGCATTTTCCCTGTAGACAGAATTACTCATCACTTTCTCTATCGTTTCACGTATGTTTTCCGGGTTAGCCTTAAGCAATCTTTCGCCTGCCCCGAGCATTTCCACTCTCGTTGCAACACCGCCCTGCTCAGAGGTCTGCGGATAAGTTACAAGCGGCACTTTATAGTAAAGGCTTTCATTCACACTGTTCATTCCGCAGTGTGACAAAAATACATCTGCCTGCTGAAGTACTGCAATCTGATCCACATGTTCATGCACGGAAATATTTGCCGGAATTTCACCCAATTCTTTTATATCTATCAAATTACCCACGGACATAATCACCTGGTAATCCGTATCTTTAAATGCCTTCATACAATTTTTGAAAAACTTCACGTTATCATTGATTACCGTTCCCAGAGAAATGTAAATGAGTTTCTCTCTTTCTTTTGTAATCTCACTCTCTGTCGGCCGGACAGAAGGACCCACAAACGCATACTTCTCGTTGAAAGTTTCACTGCACGGTTGAAACTGCGGCGAGGTATAGACAACAGTCTCCGTGTTTTCATCATTTTGAATCAAATCCAGGACACTTTTTACCGGAAATCCCGCATCCTGAAGGCGCTTAATGTCTTTATTGATTTTTCCCATCGAGAATATCATTCCGAAAAGTTCGCCAATACTCTGTTTTAAAATTTTAGCAGAATGCTGATTAAAAGCAAAAGTCGTCGTAGAAGAAACAAACGGTATTCCCATTTTAAGTGCCACTGCTTTTCCCCAAACCGCCATGGAATCCGCCACAATACAATCCGGCTTAAGACGCTCCATCTCTTTGCATACACTGTCATTGAGCGCAAGCGTTGTATCCACGAGAAGTCTTGTGGAAAATGCAAGGTCCTTTCCGACTTTCACCGCATCTTTCGGATCGACTTTCTGCTCTGCATCAAACGCATCACATGCCACAAATGTTGCACCTGTTGCCTCTATTTTTTCACGAAAAGATTCATAAGAATAATATGTTACCTCGTGACCTCTTGCAATCAATTCCTTTACGACTCCGAGCGTCGGATTTGTGTGTCCGTGCGCCGGAATACAGAAAAATACTATTTTGCTCATACTTCCTCCTGTAATTTACGATTCATTTTTTTGATAGCCGGACGGATAGACAAAAAATAAATCATCGTCCAAATAACCGCATAACCGGCGATAAATATGATGGTAAAGATGAAAATCACCTTCGGATCACATTTCAGCCATCCGTTAAGAAGATAAATCAGCAAATAATCAAAATAAAGGACTATCGCCTGAATAAAACCGGCCCACATCAGCGGAAGTTTTTCTATCTGGTATACTACACTGACTCCGGCAGCAATAAACGCCATCAGTGCAGAAGAAAGTATTGCGAGTACCACCTCATTGACTGTCAGGGTCATTGCCGGTCCGCCGCCCTGAATACACAAATAAACAATCGCCAATATCACCGGTCCGCCGACGGATGCTACCAACCCTCTATGCATAAAATCTATTACATGTTTTTTCATTTCACATTCAACCTCCTTTTAATATCCGCAAAACATCTTCTGGAAACATATTCCGTATAGCCGCTTTTAAAAACCACATCCACGGCTCCCGTATACATTCCGGTGAATCTTTCGATTCTGCCCTGATTTGCCAAAGAAGATTTATTAATTTTAATGAAACACTCCGGTAAAAGCTCCTCCATTTCATAAAGTCGCTGTCTTAAGCGGAACTGCTCTTTATTTGCACATATCGCATAGGTTTTTCCGTCAATTACTGTAATACACTCAATCTCCTTCAGCTTCAGAACTTTGATGTCATCTTCCGTATAAGCTGTAATTTCGTCTGAACCGTCATACTGCATAACCAATTCTTCTATTTTGTCTGTCAGCTCTGACTTCTTATGGACGGTCGCCACAACCTCTTCTTCTTTTGACTTATCAATGACTAATCGAAAGTTCATTTCCTCACCTCCTGAGTGCATTATAACGCTGCAAAAACTAAAATGTTGGATTTTGCGGTCATCGGTATTTTTTTTAAGGTAAGCGGTATTTTTTCACCGCCGCACAACATTTTTTGCTGCCCAATTCCCGTAGGTATCAAAATACAGTCCCCGGTACTCCTCGAAATTTACTCCGCAGTTATATCCCAAAAGTTCCATATCTACACCGAATAAGGTCACCGCAACGCCAAGCTCCTGCATTCCGTTTGCAAGATAAAACTTCTTCCTGCGCTCGCGCTCCGCCTGCGTCTGCGCACCTTCTTCTATGCTCTCGATTTCCAGGAAAAACCTTCGTCCTGCATACTCTCTTTGCAAAGCCTTCAGAGCCTCACCTCCGATTCCGCAGCTGCGCTTGTCAGTGCTTACCGCAAAATAATCAAGAAGTACCAAATCCGCTCCGTTCATCGTAATCGCCATTCCCGCAAACTCGCCCTCTTGCTCTGCCACCCACACATCGGCCACGCCCTTCCTGTGTTTCAGCCGGATCATCCAAAAAGGTTTTTTTTCATTTGCCGGAAAAGCCTCGTTATATAATTTTTTAATCTCGCGCCAATCCTTGCGCGATTGTACTTTTCTTAGTTTCATAATCCATTCTCTTTCTTAAAAGTTAGCCGTTGCTGTCACAAAGCCCGCTCCCCATAATATAATTCTGAGGATACCGCAAAGCGCCAAATGCGCCGGATAGTAAGCATAAAACAACTTGCCCATGCCTTTCCACTGCCCACGTTCCCCGTTATAGAAATAAAGAAGCGGAATCGTCAAACAAGTACCGAGCTGAATAAACGCATACACCTTATCAATGAAAACATAGTAAACCACTGCATAAATCATCGACCAAAACATCATTTCTGTCATCTGCCTCTTAAAGTTACCTCTATGACTTCCGATTGCCACAATTGACATCGTCGCAATACAGCTCCAATCCGAAGGGAATGTAATCAGGCAAATAATTAAAACTAAAATTACCTTCTGCCACTGCTTCAACTTCTGACTGTCCGATATGTACAAAGCTATAAGTCCCCACGCCAGCGACCATACCACTCCCGTTTGATTGAAAACAGATGTCTTAAACGGAATAAACGGAATTCCGAAACAGAAATTATAGGCAAAATGCGAGATAATCGCTAGAGCAAATAACCTTGTCGCATATTTCTTCAAATTGTGCGTATGGTAATATCCTTCCGCAATAAAAAACCACATAATCGGTGCAGTCAAACGTCCGATTACATGCAAAATGACAACCCACCATACCGTCGAATATCCCGGACATACAGTCCAGACAATATGGTCGATTGTCATCGCTATAATTGCTATTAATTTTAGCTGATTGGCATTTAAGCCTTTCGCGTTGCCCATAGCCTTATCCTCCTGCTGTAAAATTCTTTTGCCATTTTCTATTATAATAAAGCAAAATGAACAATGCAACCGGACAAACACGCAACCAAAAGTCCAAGCACGCAGCCTATGGCTGCACCTCTGACATGAAACAGTTTATCTTTATATTCCTTATCCATATCCTCCGTACCCGGAATTCTGAGCTTTTGACTGTGGCAGAAAACACCCCAATCAAGAACAATCATGTCATAAATGTTCACCGCAAAAAACAGTACAAAAACGTGCAAAAATGTCTCCGAAAAACTCCTGCAGCCGGAAACATATGCAACTGCTGCCAAAACGCCCGAAAAAAAGAAAATTCCGAACACTTTCTTTCCCATATGCTTTTTCTCTTTTTCCGTAACCACATCCCTGTACTGCGGAAGTTCCGAAACCCTTTTCCTGACCGCCGGCGGATACGATGCAATCATACAAAGTGGATCTTTATACTGCGCCGGTAAAATAATAAGTGTAAAAATAACGCAACACACGATACACTGAATTATCAATAACATCCCTTTTTTCTCCTATTCTGTCTTACTTGCTATCATACAACAAAGCGGCGCAATTTTGCCACCGATTTTATCATATTCCATAACGTCAAATCCATGTTGTGCGATAAACTGTGCAAACTCTTCGTTCGTCGGTTTGATATATGCCTTAAAACCAAAGAGTTCAATCAAACCACTCCGAAAAGCAAATGCTGCACCTTCCCCGTGAACAAATGTCGGAGCATACAAAAGACCGCCTTTTTTCAACACCCGCCGGATTTCGGCAAGTGCTTTCTCCGGTTCAGGCATAATGTGAAGTGCGTTCGCAATCATCACCGCATCGAAGCTCTCATCCTCATACGGAAGATTGGTTGCATCCTGCACGGAAAAACTCAGCCCGGCAATCTCTCTTCCACTCTTTTTATAGAGCGCCTGCGCTTCCTTCAGCATATTCTCTGCATAGTCCGTCGCTTCCCAGTTTTTCACTTTATCTGCCAAATGAAAGGTAAACATTCCCGTTCCGCACGCAAGTTCTAACACCTTCATATCCTTCTTCAAATAAGGCACTATCCTTACACAAATCTCATCATAGCTTTTATCCACACTTTTCATAAACAACGAATAAATCGGTGCATATCTCTGCCAAAATTTTTTATTATCGTTCATCGTTTTTCTCCTTCTTAATCCTTAACACTTTTGTATAATCACAGTGTTTTATTTCCATAATTTCCAGACCAAATGACTTAAAATATGCATTCAAATCTTTCTTCAAAAGAATCCGGTAACTTTTCGGCTCCATCAGATGAATCGGCAAAAACAAAAGTTTCTGCCTCCAGGTCTTACTCGCTTCCCACTCGGTAATAATCAGTTCTCCGTTGTCCTTAAGCAACCGTTTTAATTCGCAAATAACACGGCCCGCCAACTCCTCCGGCATTTCATGAAGAACGAGTGCCATGGAAATCTTATCAAAACAGGCATCTTTGAATTCTGTTTTTGTCGCATCCATATGATAAAATTTCAAATTTGTAACTCCGGCTTTTTTTCTCTTTTCTTTTGCTACCGCAAGCATCTCTTTGGAAATATCGACGCCGACCACTCTCGCTTCGGATCTCTCTTTTGCTATTCCAGCAAATCATAAGCTCCGGCTGTTAATTTATAATATAGTTGATAGTACATTGTTTTACCCCTTCTCATTTGTTTATATGAACATGTAATCATATGTTTGTTCTTTTGTCAAGAAAAAATTAAAAAAAGCCAATCAGAAAACAAGTTCCAATTGACTTTTCTAAATTTATTTATAACAATTTCCGCAGTTTCTCTTATCCTGTCCCGGTGCAATTTGCATTGAGTAAGCCAACGCTTCCTCGTATGTTGCAAAATAAACAGGACTTGTCATTGCACTGTCGCCTGTTCCTGTCGCCGGACATGCACCGACAATGTGTATCTTTCCGTTTTTACTGTTTACCGCATAGTTACCTGTAGCTGACGGTTGCTGTATATCCGGTTCAGGCTCGGGAACAATCTCGGTTTCCTCTTCCCCTTCCGGCACTGCCTCCTCATACGTAGTCACATTCTCTTCATCCGATGAGTTCTGCGTCCGCTCTCCTGCCTTCCAACTTTCTGACGGCGCACAGTTCCATGTAATTTCCGTCCCGTCAGAAGTTGCCGTGACCGAACCTTGCTCATCTGTCCGAAATACTTTTACTCCCATCGCCCGAAGATTGTTTAAAACCTCTGCATGCGGATGCCCATAGGAATTATCCGGTGCACAGCTGATAACGGAATACGCCGGTGACGCTGCTGCCAGAAGTTCCTTAGTATTTGAAGTACTGCTGCCGTGATGCCCGGCTTTCATCACATCACAGTCTATATTCAATCCATTTGCCAGTATATCAGCTTCCGCTTCCTCCTGCGCATCCCCTGTGAACAAAAATCTGTTTTGACCGTTTTGTAAAACCAATGCAATCGACGAATTATTCGGATCCGAATATGTTCTGTTCGGCGCTACCAACATAAAAAAGGCATCTCCGAGTGCATAGGTATCCCCGACCGCCGGCGTTGAGTATGTGAGTCCTTTTGACTGCAATGCCTGCATCAAATCTCTGTAAACATTGTTATCTTTCGGATAATCACCGATAAAAACGTTACCTATGTCAAACTTAGTTATAATGACATCTGCTCCGCCGATATGGTCTGCATCCGTATGAGTTAGCACGAGGTAATCCAAATGCTCTATCCCTTGATTTTTTAAATAAAGCTGAACTTTCGTTCCTTTGCTGTCATCGCCCGCATCAATCAGCATCGCATGCTCGCCGGAAATCACCAAAGTCGCATCTCCCTGACCGACATCAATAAAGTGAACCTGCATTTCCGAAACAGTTTCTTTTTCGTCCGGATCTTCCGGTTCAATCACCGTCTCCGGCTCATATTCATCTTCCTGCTCTTCTTCCGGTAATGTTTGTTCCGGCTCTTCCTCTTCGGTTTCGGCTATAATAACTGCATCCGCCGGATCCGAATTCTCCACACTATCTTCCGCTATAACTTCCGTTTCTTCTGTTATTACCGTTTGTTGCTCATCCTGCTGTGTCTCCTGCACGATTTCTTCCGATGAACTGACAGACATCAGTGAACCGCACGATACCAAAAATAAACATGACAAGACAATAAAGCTGACTTTTGCCGTCCACATAAGTTTTTTTCTCAATGGAGTAACTCCCAGTCCAAACAGCAGGGATGATATTCCGCCTACTATCGAACCATCAAAAAACAAACCAATTGCTAACAGAATAAAACACGTCCCGAAAAACCATCCGAAAAGGTCTTTTATTACTTGAAATACTTTATCCATATTTCCCCCTCTTTCCCTATCATTTATATAACTTCCAAGGTCTTTCTTTACCAAGCCATCCGTTTTGCTTCCAATATTCTTTTTCCGCTTCACCGGAGCCCAAACCTTTTTGTTGCATCATCCGCATCATCATAAACAAAGCTTTTATTTTAAATCCTGCCTTTACACACGTTGTATTTAATACTTTATTGGCAAGCTTCGTCGTATCCTTCTCTATTTTTTGTTTTTTCTTACCTGAAACTTTGTCCCAGTTCATTGCCTGAACACTGATACCATATGTCATGACGGACGACACACCCCAATAAATCAGGGTATTTGTTATATCCTTGATTGCTGTTTTTGTACCGCTTCCCGCCGCCGTGGATACAACAACCGCCTGTTTACTGAACATACATTTTCTCGGTCTGTGAACCATCCAATAAGTAAATGTCAAATCCATAAAACTCTTCATAGGGGCTGATGCCCTCATGCAGTATGTAGGTGTCGTAAAAATGAGCACATCCGCAGCTTCTACTGCAGACATAATTTTATTCTTTTCCTCATAAAACGGACATTTTTTATCATCCTCTATACATGCATAACATCCCAGACAAAAGTGATTTAAATCTCTCGGAAGAAAAAACTCCATGATATCATCTTCTCCTCCGATTTTATCTGCTATCATCCTTCCGATATGATAAGAACTTCCTTTGTGGTTTTGACCGTGTATCAATACAATTTTCATCATTTATCTCTCCTTATACATTCTGTTAAATTGCCTGATATGCTTTTCTAATAAGTCAAGCGCCTCTTCTTCCCGTTGTGGCTGCCTGTCGCATAACGTCAGTAACAGATAAATAGGGGAATAGAACTGCAATGCCATAATCTCCCCGTCTTCCGCTTTCATTTGTCCCTGCATCAATATCATTTGAAATAATCCGGTCTGATATTTTAATGGCTGATTGATATACTGTTCAGAAAACATTTCAGCTAATTCCCGGTTAGAAAACTGCTCTATCGTAAGCATCTTTCTGAATTTACATTCATACTCGTCATGCAAAAAGAACGAAAAAAGACCAATTCCCAATTTCACCAATTCATCTTCTGAAATCCTTGCAAAAATATCAGCATCCGTTTCAGCATCACTTCCGGTTATATTCAAGTACGCTGCTTCCTTGTCATACCGATTACGCATTTCTGCAAGAATCGCCTCAAAGATATCCTGCTTACTTTTATAATGCTTATATAGAGATGGCGCCTTTATTCCTACCCCTTCGGCTATGTGTCCCACATAAACATTTCCATATCCTTTTTCCGAAAATAATGTTAATGCCACATCCAATATCTTTTTCTTTGTGTCCATAGCTCCTCCTCGGCTAATTCTGATTAGCTTTATTATAGGCTAATTACAATTAGCCGTCAAGTCAAAAAAAGAACCACGTTGCTGTGGTCCTAAATAATTAAAAATTTCTCATTTCATTTTCTTTTTTTCCTATTACCACAAATAACATACACCAATGTCTCTACTGCCATAAACAAAATAATATTTAAAAACGGCATAATCATCGGCGCAATATGTTCCGGGAAAATATAAAAAGGATCCCGCACAACAAAAAACCAATTAAAGAAGTGTGTCTTGCCCCAAGCTTGCCCGTTGTACAACGCATTTCCCAAAAGTGCCCATACAATCATAGCAATAATCACTGCAAAATCTTTCTTCCACTCTCTTTTATGTTCCTCAAATAAAAGCACCAATAATCCGTATCCTACCATAGCACCGTGAAATAACAATGTCTGAATCACGCGATAAGAAAGAGGATGAACCTGATACCACATAAGTCCTGCCGGATAAATCAAATACACGAAATTCGAAACAAATCCAAGCATCGTAAATGGAAGTTTGAATCTTTTCAAAAAAGTATGGTATCTACTCAAAAAGCACATAACACACATGGCAGTGCACGCATGAAACGGCAATTTTTCAATATCGATTTCTCCGTAGGCAAACGGCATAAGAAAAAAATCTGCAATATATAGGGCAAACGCCACGTTTATAAAATACCCGCTAAATTTTTGACGTTCCGTTTTTTCCTGCTTTTTCGCATATAATATAACTGCCATAATCACAACACTCACTACCATCAAGTAGCAAAGATGCCAAATTCCGAAACAAGAAAATATAATTTCACCTTTCTTGTCCGATAAAATATCACTCAAAATCCCATACATAATACTTCTCTCCCGGCCTATCCCACACTAAAATCACTATTCTTCTGACACAAACATCTTCTCCGGCGGCTTCACAAAGTAAGCCACGATTAACGGAATAATCATAACAACCCAGCTGATCGGTTCCGTAAGAGCCACCCCCAAATAGCCAAGTGCCGGAACAAGCAATCCCGCCGACAATACTTTTATTACCATTTCCAACAAACTGGATACAAGCGGAATCACTTTTCTACCCATTCCCTGCAGAGTGCACCGCATAACAAAAAGCGGTCCGAGCACATAAAACAGCCAGACGCTCACCTTCAAATACATTACCGACGGCTCCACAATTGCAGGATTTTCCGTTGCCGTCACCCAGATTAGCAGCGGCTCACCAAACAGATAACAAAAGCCGATTAAAAGCGTCGTAAATCCTGTCACAATAAGATTTGCATGGCGTACACCCCGTCGTACACGCTTTGGCTCTCCTGCTCCCATGTTCTGACTGGCATAAGTTGTCATTGCAATACCAACGGTATAAAGAATAACTGTCATGACATCAAATACACGTCTCGAAGCCGTATGTGCCGCCACAATATCTGTTCCGAGTTCGTTAATTGCTCCCTGCAATGCAATCGTTCCGATATTTACAATACAGCCCATCAAAGCCATTGAAATACCGGTGGTAAACAAATTACGGTAGCGTTTTTTTTCGAATTTCCAATCATTTTTCTTCGGCAATATTTCTCTGAATTTCCAAAGAATAATCCCCAGACACAACAGTCCCGCCAGCGCCTGTGCAATTACCGTTGCATAAGCTGCACCTGCAATTCCCATTTTAAAATTACGCACGAATAAAATATCCAACACAATATTGGTCACCACAGCAACAATCAGACAATATAACGGATTTTTGCTGTCACCAACCGCACGGAGCGTGTTAGCGCAAAAATTGTAAAGCGATGAAGTTGCCATTCCCGCAATAATAATTTTCACATAAACTGTCGCAGCTTCCATAATTTCTGACGGTGTCTGTAAAAGTTCCAAAAGCGGGACAATAAACACAAGCCCGGCTATTGTCATAATCACTGTCGCAAGAACTGTATAAACAATTGATCCCGCCACATTCTTGCGAAGTCCGTCCATATCTTTTGCACCGAAGCTGTTAGCAATGAGTATCGAAAATCCCTGCGTCAAACCATTGACAAAGAAAATCATCGTATTAAATACAACCGCCGTCGCACCGACTGCTGCCAACGCATCCGTACCGACATAGGTACTGACAATCTTGCTGTCTGCCATATTATAAAACTGCTGAAATATGTATCCGAACATGAGCGGAATAGCAAACATCATTATGACCTTTGCCGGATAGCCCTTTGTTAAATCCTTCATCGTTTTTCCCTTTTCTTTCTATTGTCATTTTTACCATTGCACACTATATCATAGCATGGTCGTTTTTTCAATGATGTATTGTCACTTTGGCCCACCTAAACATGAAAATAGTCAGCTAGTGGGCCAAGTTACCGTTTAAACATTCCGGCCAAACAAAAAGGGACCTGCTCAGATCCCTTTTCACTCATTTCATCTTATATTTTGCCACAAGCACCTGCTCACAATCATTCGGTGCGTTATCCGCAAACAACTCTCTGTCAAACTCCATACCGTAATGCACAAAACACACTTCCAAAAACAACAGGTAAATACCGATATCAATCCGATTGTAATAAGCCACCTTATCCGCCGGCATAATTCCGCGTTTCCCCGGCTTCTTATAGCGGTAAACCCAAAACTCTCCCTCTGACTTTTCTACCTTCCAAGGCTGTGTGTTGCATGCACTCGGTGCAAACCTGGCAATGTTACCAATCTCTTGACAGTCATCACATTGCCATGTCTCTTCCAAAGGTTTTCTCTTACTCTTAAACATATCCTTGCGAAACTTCTCCGCAGGCATCTTTGCAATCGCAATCATAATGACAAAATCAAGTCCGTCATACTGCGGTTCTGATACTTTTCCGATGCCGAACCACAGCGCCCCGATATCCTGCGATGCCAGATACAAATCAAGCTGCTGCCCGATATATCCGATATTTGGAAGATATCCGTCCTTTTTCTCGCTATATAGCAGGATGCAATATTCCTGCCCTCGCTTGCAGGTCGTCTCTTTGGACGGTACAATGCGCATTGCAGTTTTTATATCTGCATCCAGCGGCTGCGCGCTCCTAAAAAACGCCTCGATTGCGTCAAGTTCGTCCTGCGTAATACGTCCGATGTCCTTGAACATGTGAAATGACTTTCTTTTAAAAATCATCTCGTAAAACATCTCGTTATTCTTCATGTTTTCTCCTTTTTTCATCGTTTTTAGGATATCCATGAATTAAGCGTAAGTTAATTTAAAATATTATTCAAGTATTATTTACAATAAATTTCAATCGCTTCGGAAACAAACGCTGCGGTCCCTTTTCCGCCGGCTTTGTCGATGTTTTCCGTCATGCTTCCTCCTGCGGCATACATCTTTCCGAGTCCTGACAAAATTTCATCCGTGCATGTGTAAAAATGCTCAGTAATATAGTCCTGCAATTTCTTTACCTGCGCCTGCACTGTCTCGTCTCCCGGCCCCGCCTGAAGTAACTGCCCGAACTCCTTAAAAATCTCCATCATTTCGATGCCCAGACCGTTTTTCTGCTCTTTGCTTAAGCCTTCGGTTTTCTTTTCATACTCTTTGTATGCGTCCGTATCGCCCCAGCTTGCCTTCGCCTGCGTCGCGTACTCATCCATCTTCTTTGTATCAAATGCCGAAAAATCCATATCTTTCACTCCCATCAAATGTACTCCGCGAGCATAAATAATCAGGTTTTCAATATGTTCTTTTTTCAGTGTCAAAAGCTCTATTTGCTGCTCTAATGCCTTGTTTCGGTCAAAATTCGGATTATCCACAATCTCCTTGATTTCTTTCAGCGGAAACTCAAGTTCCCGAAACAACATAATGTGCTGCAACTTCTCCAGCGCCATATCGTCATACAGCCTGTAGCCCGCATCCGTCACCTCCGTCGGATGCAAAAGCCCGATCTCATCATAATAGTGCAGAGTGCGTATACTCACTCCGGTCAGTCTGCTCACTTCGTTCACTGTCTTCATATCGATGACCTCCTCGCGTAAGTATAGCATAAACTATGACGTAACGTGAAGGTCAAGGGGTTATTTTGTTTTTTTCAGATATACTTTAACAGGCTCATAAATTATTTCTGCTGAAATGTCATGTGGCTGCACCAACAAAACATCCGGCATGTCCATATCTACATAATATTCTGTCCATGATATAGAATTCTCTCTTGTGCTGATTTCTGTCAGCTTACTGCTTCCTCCCGTTGCACCTCCGGGATTTCCTTCCAGCCGTTTACCATTTTTATCCAACATCCAGATATACGTACTGAATTTAATTTTATCACTCTGTGGTATGTCCTCTGCCAAATGATAATATGTGGTACACTTAATTCCGAGTTCTGTCTTTACCGCAACCACCTGATCAATCATGATATTCGAATCTTCTACTTCCGTTACTACCTCCGGCAAAAACACATAAGTTGTCGCATTGCTTTTATCACTCATCGCAAATTTTATTTCTTTCGATATCCATTCGTTATTTGTACTTTCACCCCAGACATCAAGATGACACAAAAACTCCTTCTTTTCTCCATTCATCGGATAATCGTAGGAAAGGACATACTGACAAGTCCCATCTTCCGCCGTCGTCCCGCCGCAACTTGCCGTGGCAACGCCTTTGATCCATGCATTTGCATACAGAATTTGTTTTTCGCTTTTATTTTTCGTTTCCTCCTCTCCGGGTTCCATAATCACATAATTCTCTTTTACAGGAGTCAGAACCACTTCCACAATACACTGTCCGCTGTCACAAAGAGTTTCCGTGATTTTTGCACTTACCAAATCATCAAACTCACATTCTGTCATTGCAACGCTTTGCTCCACATCTGTTTCTACAAGCTCCATCTCACCCGCAGACATCTCCCGATTCCATGTCTTTTCCCAATGCTGGGCAATTCCCCATTTTTTTATTCCTGCATAAATGGTCGTAGAAGCCGCAATAACCACAAATACCAGCATCGCCGCCTTAAACAAAAACTGTTTCGCGTGGTTAATCTTATATTCCTGACCCTCTTCCGGCAATTGCTCCAAAGTATCTTTCAAAGTTCTCTTCATCTTTTCCGGAACTTCTGTTTCTTTATCCATTTTCTGCATCATTTCATCAAACTTACTCATATTTACCCTTCCTCCTTGTATAATTCTTCTACCTTATTTCGCGCCTGCACCAGGTACTTTTTCACACTGCTTTCACTCGTTTTCATAATTTCAGCAATTTCCCGCACCTTATATCCCTGTGTGTAATAAAGGATGACAACGAGTCTATGTTTTTCATCCAAGGCACTTAGAAACATCTCCCATTCCGCATTGCGATATCCGTAATCCTCTGTTCCGTGTTCCTGTATTTTTTCATCTTCACAGACCGTTTTCCGTTCCCGTAAAATCGAATTACACTCGTTAATCAAAATACGGATCATCCATGTTTTGAAATATCTGTTTTTTTTCAGTTGTCCTATCTTCTGCCAGCAAATCAGTGCCGTTTCCTGCAACGCATCCTCCACATCCTCATCCGCCTTTAGTATCGCCTTGGCAACCTTATACATATCCGTAAGGTTTTGTTCAAAAAGGAAGGAAAATGCTTGCTTGTCCTTTTTTTTTGCCTTGTTTATCAATTCGCTATTCATCAAAAACCTCCTGAAGACATCTTTTCCGGAAAAATTTGTCTTTACAATTCATTAGATATTTTTTCTGTTCATTTGGTTACTCAAAAAATAAAAATGCTTTACAGCAGTTCTATTATAGCTGCTGTAAAGCATTTTTTAATAATTTATCTATTTTTCAAATATTTATCAAACACCTCAAAATGACACGCTGACAATCGCTTATACATTTCGATGCCATCCATCTTGCCCACTACTGCCGCCACCGGAATCATGAACTTTGCATCTGTAAATCCGACATGTTTCATATCTTCAAAAACCTCGCATCGCACAAACGCCTCTGTCCGGATTAAAGACCTCGTCATCGTATTATAGTTTTCCTTGCAACAGATTTGCAGAAACGGTTTCTTCATCACCATTCCTTCATAGTCTCCGAATACACCGCCGTCGATGTTGACACCGCAGGCAAACTCTTCTTCATGCTGACATAAATAGTACGCAACTGCACCTCCGAGCGAGTGACCGGTCGCGCCGATTCCTTTTGAAAAATCAATCTGCTGTGCATAGCGTTTTTTCAGCTCCTGCACGACGCACATCGTATCTTCGCCCCAAACGGATATACGCTCTATAATATAAGCACAATATTTCTTTTGGAACACATCAAATTTCTCAAACAACTCCTCCGGCGAGCCTTTTTCTTTCAATAACTTCAGTTGCACAAACACCAATCGCAAATACCCGAAGAAACTGCCATACATATATTTATTAATATTTTTATCCATCCGTTGAAAGCTTCCGTCCTCGTACTCATTGGCAATCTCTTCATATGCATGTCCGATGGATGCCACAATATAACCGTTGGATGCCATCTCGCAGCATAAATACGTGTTAGCCTCTGCATACGCCCCGTACCCATGATTGTAAATCACAAGCGGAAACTTCTTACCTTCTACATGCTTTGCCCCCTCGTAGTAGTCTGCTTTCGGAAGCTCTCCTTCCGGCATTTTAAAATGAAAAGTCTTCTGCAGAGCCTGTAATTTGCGCCTTGTAAATATATTTGCTTTTTCTAAACCTTCTACTGCAGATTTTTCCGCCGGATAATACATACGGACATACATTTTTCTCGGACCCGTTCCCTTCCCTAACACTTCTGTCCTCTCTGCATCTGTAACTGTAAAAATTTCTGTTCCGACCGCATACGGTCCGGTTATGTAATTTGGTAAATTCATCTTTGTTTCCTCCCTTTACTCCTCTGCTCCCAAAAGATAATTCACGGTTTTCGCAAGCACTCTGTGTTGAGCCCGCACATCATACATCTGCGCAATCGGATTTTTATTGTAACAGTGATACACAATTGCACATGTCTGAATTCCTGTATAGGCTGATGATATATAAGTAATCAGCTCCTCCGGGCTGACCCTTGCCTGTAACTGTCCGGCATCTGCCTTTTTCTGATAAAACTCTGCCGTGCGCTGCATCAAATATTCTTTATTTCCGACACCGCCGGCACCTTTCAAAATCTTTTCCACACGGTTCGGTGCATTCATCGCCAGAACCGACATTTCAAAATCTACCTTCTGAATTCCCATCAGCTCTGCTTCCATGTGATCTGCCAACATATCAAAAATGCGGTATGTCACTTCTGCTGCAGGCATCGTGTCTTCTTGTGCTAAAATCTCATCCAATCTTTCTTTTATCGTCACACGTGACCGCATATCTGCAAGCATATCAGCAAATATCTCATCAATATCTTTATAAAATCTGTATATACCGCCCTGGCTTAATCCCGTCCGGTTGATGATATCCTGCATTGTTACCGTACTGACCGTCTTTTCCAGACAAAGCTCATAGGCCGCATCCACAATCTTCTTTTTCTTATTTGCAATGTATTCTTCGGTTACTTTCGGCATAAGCAATTTCCTTTCATTTTTTAAATGAATAATGTTTCATTTTTATTTAGCATAATGTGATTTTCTCATTCTGTCAAGCACAAAATGAATATTGTTTCATTTTTCTCACTCGCTATTCGCCGACCTTCTGAGCTCTTTCCCCTCTCCTGTGGGCAACTTTTGCCATTTTTCTCTCTTTTCTTGCCCACTATCCACCGACTTTCTTAAACCTTTTCCCCCGCGCGTGGGCATCTTTTGCCATTTTTCTTCCTTTTCTTGCCCACTGTCCGCCGGCCTTCTTGTACCTTCCCCCCTGCACCATTATCCAAACGTCCCAAATCAACACACCAAAAAGGCGGAAGCCATTTGCTTCCGCCCTTCTCAACTTCTGTTTTATTTCAAAATTCTTACTATCATATAGTATCTTTCCGCATCCAGCTCAAGTTCTACACTCTTTACGCCTGCTTCCAAATCAAACTGATAATTCTGATCAAGAATCTCGATATTACCCTGTTCTGCGATATTGGCAACCTGCTTTGTAAAGGTCATATTCGTTCCCATATTGATTGCATTCTCGTATCCGTAGCAGTCGAAGAAATCCGGTTCCGGACATGTGATTTCATGCATTCCCAGCTTCAGATATTCATATTCAACACGGATGCTTCCGCCCGCCGGGATTGTCACCTCATTTTTTACAAGGAACAGCGTTGTTCCGGTATAAGCATAATATACCATGTCCGAGAGACTGTTTGAGAAGTAAGCGGACATATCATCATACTCTCCGCCCTGTGCATTTCTTGCAACCACATCGCTTACAATCTGAGCAGCAAATCCTTTCCAAAGCTGCTGCTCCTGCTTGCTGAGCTCTCTTTCCTCTCCCCACTGCTCTGCCACACGGTTACTTATCATAACCTCGTCAAAGACTTGCCCGAAAGTAACTTCTTTCTTCGTCATACTTGCAGAAACATCATCCACTTCATACTGCTCGAAGAACTCCATGTAGGAATATCCCTGCTCCGAATAATCTTCCGGCTCTTTTCCGTCCAGGAAAATAATCTTCGGAGTATCTCCATTCATGACATCTTCCACATAAAATCCGACATACAGATATCCTTCATAATATGTGACACCGCCGACATCCTGGAAATAAATGTTTTTATAATCATCTGCCTTAAACTTCACAGCATAAGCACCGTACTCTGTCGGATCGCCTACGCACTTCACATCGGAAAACTCATAGACAAGAACCTTCTTATTCCACAACTCCTCATCTACACTCTTTACGTCCGCATGGGAAGCTACATCGCCGATGATGCAGTCCATCTCATCTGTTGAATGGGCAAAGGACAAAAGCTGTTCATTTCCGAAACTGTCTTTTCCGTAATAAGCCCCCGTCTGTATATCTGCAGAAACCGTTTCTCCATTCACTGTCACTTCCGGTTTAGAACCGTTATTCATCTCATAAATCGTTCCCTGGTACGGATACAGAAGTGTCACCGTCTGATCCTCGTCAGAGGAATTCGTAAATTCGTAACTGTCACGAATTGCAACAAATCCATCCGACTCCTTTGTTACATTAGAAAAATCATATGTCATATCACGCTGCGCTGTTACAAAGCCGTTCTCCTGCGCTAACGTTACCGGCATCAGAGGTCCCGGATTAAATTCCACGAACGACTCGTACGAAGCTAATCCCCGATTATATTCAATATCACCCTCCGTCAGGTCATCCGGTCCGTAGCCGCCGTCACTGATTAAAGGTCCGTCATACGGAACATCCGGATCCTCAAGACCGGTTCCAAGTTCATCGGAAGGTCCCCCCGGAACACCGTGACTGCCCGGATCTGTCTGCTCTGTTCCCGGTTGCACCGGCTTAAGAACTCCTGTCTGCTTCATCATAACCGCTGCGCCGAACAACACAAGCAGGCAGGCAGCTGTGGCTAACACCGTCCGAAACATTGCTTTATTTTTTCTTTTCATTCTTTTTCCGCTCTTTGCAATCAACGCATCATCAATCTCGCCGATTGCCTGAAATAATTCTTCTTTTCTCATTATATAAAATCCTCTTCTTTCAAAAATGTGTGTAATTTCTTTCGCGTACGGGATAAAATCATAAGGACATTGCTCTCCTTAATTTCATAACGCTTTGCAATCAAACTTGTCTCCTCCGCGTGGAAGTAACGGCGGATAAAAATATTTCGGTCACGCTCCGGAAGCTCATACAAATATGAATTGATAGCCTCAACTAACTCCTTTTGTTCATACTGCTTCTCCACATCCTGCGAGCCTGCAACCACCTCCGCAAGTTCGTCAAGGACAACCGCAAACTGACCGCCTCCACGGCTTTCACTGTGACTTGCGCGGTACTTGTCAAACGAAAGATTTCTTGTAATCTTTCCGAGAAATACTCTAAGGTACGTCGGTACTGTCGGCGGAATCGCATTCCAAGCTTTCAGCCATGTGTCATTGACACACTCCTCCGAGTCCTCTTCGCTGTGCAAAATGTTGTTTGCAATACTGAAACAATATTTGCCGTACTTCTCAGCCGTCTGCGTAATCGCACGTTCCTCTCTTCTGTTATACAACTCAATAATCTGCTTATCTTCCACGTTTTCCCTCCTTTGTCTTTCAAGGCCTTCACATATATAGACGCAAAGAAAAACAAAGTCTAACACATTTTTGAAAAAATTTTTTGATCCTATTTTGAAAGTCCTGCGTAACCGGTTTTTTCAATAATTTCCTGTCCTTCGTCAGACAATACCCACTCAAGTAATAAATCTACATTTTCATTCTCATTTCCTTTGTAGCTAACTGCATACAACGGCCCTACCACAGGATAACTTCCGTTTTTGATATTTTCTACCGTCGGAGCCACACCGTCGATGCTGATCATCTTTATATTCTGATTTTGAATAATTCCCTCCACATAATAACGGAAGGAAAAACCAATCGACGCTGTCGTGCTCTTATAATCAGACACGCGTTCAATAATTCCGGACATCAAATCATTTACTTGCTCGCTCGGTGCCTTCATAATCGGCTTTCCGTCCATGAAACGAATCAGCATACTCTGACTGCCGCTTCCCTCGTTTCTCTGGAACGCCACAATCTTTTCGTTCGCACCTCCGACCTCTTTCCAGTTCGTAATCTCTCCGGAATAAATTCCCTGTATCTGTTCCACCGTCAGTGAATCAATCGGATTGTCTTTATGTACAAAGAATACAAACGCCTCGCTTCCGATCGGCGTATACTCAAATTCGGTTCCCATTTCCTCTGCGTAAGCTATTTGGTCTTCTGAAGGATATGCGCCGAAGAAAATATCTGTCTGCTTCTCAGCCAGCATCATATATCCACCAACCGTATTGTTATATTCAAAGGTACCGTCATAAAGTTCTACCGTATCCGGATAGGTCGCATTGACAAATGCCGAATACACCGGGAATACCGCAGCCGCACCGTCAATCACCGGAAGATCGCCTGTCAGTTTCAGACTCGCTTCTTTCTCAAGTGTGACTATTTTTGACTCCGCCGTAAAAGGCAGATATTGATTTACATCAATATTCGGCGATGTATCAATCGTAAGACTTTCATTGTATGTATTCACAATCATATTAGTCAAAACCGCCAGGAAATAAACTGCCAACACAATTCCTTCGATTTTCAAAACCTTTTTCTTATTTTTACACACAACAAGAGATATTAAAACGACAGGCAAAACAAAAGGGGCTATCCATGTAAATACCACATGCAGTTCCATCATCATCGAAAAGATAAATACATACACACCCACAAAAAAACTGACAAATAAAATCAACAATATCAACAATACCTTGGCCCATACAGGTAATCTTTTATTATCTCTTTCCATTTAATTACCTCCCGCAAACTTTTCTATTTCCAATCGGATTTGTTCAAGCATTCTTACAACAAATGCCTTATCTTCTTCTGTCATCTCACCGCACACACTGAGCGCGCAGCTTTCACCAAGACTGACCGCCGACACCTGCATCGCCGGTTTCTTTTTTAAAGGCCCTCCGAACACTGCCATATCCGGTTGCAGATTACCCAATGCAAACTCTTCTGCAGACAGCATTCCTAAATTTGTCAAACCGACCGCCATGCTCCCATACACATGTTTTACAGCTTTTTGCAACATTCCCATAGGCAACGTCCGGACTACGCCGTGCAAAAGAGGCATTCCTTCCATACCTGCCAGCGGATTTTCTTTCTGCGCCCGGGTCTGTATTATGATTTGCCTTAATGTTTCTTCAAAAGATTTTTCCAGTCCGGCCGGTAATGCTGTCGGCAGCGAACCCGTAATATTGCAAAGGCCTTCCGAATCCCCGCCCTTACAGTGTTTTCGCAAATCCATCATCGACATAATACTCATTGGCTGCTCAGTGCCTTTTCCCGTCAAAGAGGCATATGCATAATAACAAGCTGTTAAAAAAACGTCATTCAGCGTCCCTCCTGCTTCCGACACTTTTTTCTTTGCCCCTAAAAGCACCTTTGCCGGTATCATTTCATACACCATCTGACACTCCCCCGGTTCTTCTGTCGGAAACGGAAACACCGATTTAATTTTCGAAAGCGGACTATGCATTAAGGATATATAATCCTTTCTTGATATCTGCTCATACACCTGCTCTGCCTCACGGCTTCCGTTCTTTATGAAAATCCCATCTGCAGATCCTTTTGTCAAAACCATTCGATAAGCCTCGGCTAATTTCGCAAGCAGATATTTCCCGTCACTGCCGTCCACGCACAAATGACTGATTCTTACAACGAGAACACTTTCACTTCTCGAAGTAAGCAAATGACAACTCATCTGTGTCCTATCTTCCGGCAAAACAGGTTTCGCAGCACTCTCACATGCCCTTTCCATTAGATCTTCTTCTGTCTCGGTTAACTGAAAGTAATCGCGCTCCTCATATATTTCATTCAACTCCCAAAACGACCGGACCTTGCCCGCGTGAAAGGAAGAATGTAACACCTCGCTACTCTCAATCACTTGTTTTAATGCCAAACGTAAAACAGCACTATCCGGTTTTCCCGGATAGTGCAGCATAAAACGAATTGTATTATCATTAAAATCATGAACCAGATACTGAAGTTTCTCTCCTGTTCCTGCCATGATATTCTCTGAATGTTCCATACAAACACTCCCATCTATTTCTCAAAAAAGACGTATCTATTTTTCCCTTCTCGTTTTGCCTGATAAAGAGCTGTATCTGCGCGAAGATAAAGAGCTTCTATAGACTTTCCGCCTTCAGGATACACCGCAATTCCGATACTTCCGGACAGATTGACCTTCTGATAATCTCTACAGACGTTCTGAATCGTACGCATAAGATCTGCCGCTTTATTTTCAATCGTCTCTTTATCCGGAACATTACGCATCAGAGCAAAAAACTCATCACCGCCGACTCTTCCGACAATATCACTCTCACGGAAACTTTTCTTAAGTTCTGCCGCAAAATCAATCAAAAACTCATCACCGACCTGATGTCCGAACGTATCGTTAAGCGCCTTAAAATTATCAATATCAATCATAAACAACGCATGCTTATTGACACTGTCACGGTCAAAAATCTGTCGGATATATTCCATCGTCGTATCACGGTTTAAAACCATGGTCATCTTGTCCATCTTAGCAGCCATCAAAAGTTTTTGTTCTTCTATTTTCTCTTTATCAATATTCTTAGCCGAAAGCATCGCACATGCGTGACCGCTATCTACATCCGTCATAAAACGTACTTCGTTATGTACCCAGTGCTTACGTCCGTCTGACAGACGTCTCTCATACTTAAAAGCAATGTGCGTACGTCCGCTCTCGAATATATTCCGCAGGAAATCCTGCGTAAAATTGCGATAAAATTTCGCCGCATCACTATCTGCATCCACAATAGACTCCACTGCTGCCACTGCCAACTCTTCAATCGTCTGACAAGCCTGCAATGTTCCTGTACTGATAAGCTGACGCCGCTGACTGATAATACGCCAATCGTCAATGTCAATATAAGAAACTGCATAAATATCACTCGGCAGTTCAAACAAATACTTCAATTCCTTCTGATAATTCTGGCGCGCTAAGTAGTCTTTTGTAATATCACGTGTCACACCTAAAATCCCTAACAATTCCCCTTCTTCCGAACGAAGAATATATTTAGAGGTCGAACCATATCTGTGTTGTCCGTCCTCATCCGTAATCGGCTCAATATAATCAATCAGATTTACACCGCCGGTAATCAATTTTTTATCATCAAGCACATATCTTTCCGCCAGTGCCTCATCCTCAAAAATCTCATAGTCTGTCTTGCCGATAATATCGGCCGGGCATGACTTACCGACCATTCTTACGAACGGCTGCGAAGCTGCCATATATACAAGATCCGCATTTTTCACGAACATCATGTCCCTGGTACTGTCAAGTATTGCCCCAAAAGCAGTACTGATCAGCATCGTTTTTCCCATATCACCCATAAATTTTCCCCTGTAAAAAAAAATGAATTTTTTCCTGCATTTATTATACTACTTATTTCTCATCGGGGCAACTTGTGTTACGCTTTTTCTTTCTTCTTTTCCCGCGACGAAAATAAAACATATGCAAATATCAGACCTAGCCCCAGTCCTCCTCCTGCGAGCATAAAAACTGCAATCATTGCACGGAACTCTTCAAACTCATTTTCATCCAGTCCAAACATAAACCAATATGTGGATGCATCCAAAAAATACATATAGTCATCATCATAATTCAAATTGTGTTCTATAACCAGCTGTGTTATTTCCGGTTCTTCCAAATCAAGACGTAGTATCGAACCTGCTGCAAACGGCAACTGCACCTTCCCTTTTTCCGGAATATCAACCACTGAATCATTAATCAAAATGAGCATTCGGTCTCTCTCCTCAAGGGAAAGAACATAGTACTGTGCATAAATCGCTTTATTTCTGTAAAAAAAGGCCCCGAGCGCTCCTGCACTGTCCGGTGCACTGTTATATGAAGTGACTACCGTCCTTCCTCTCATGTGACTATTATACTTTGAATACGAACCTACACTCGAACTAATCGAAAAATCATATACATTCTTATACACACCTGTTGGTTTCAGCTTTGAAGCATCCACCTCAAGACAAATCGGCTCATCCTGCACTTCTAAAAAATGCTCATAGCTTTTCAGCTGTGTTTTCATGCCCTGCGTCGGATACCCCGCAAAGGAATGCGGACTGTATTCCCCGACAGAATATTCCCCGTTTTCATATTTCGCCTTCTCTTCTTCGCATCTTTCCCATGTTACAGGCTCCGTTTTGTTGTACCAGATTTTTTCATAAGGCGGATAGAATGCCACCACCCACGATAATAACATCATAAACACAAAAATCTTTATGAGCGCCGAACCAATGGTATCAATCCACTTATCTTTTTTTGATTGGTATTGAAACTGTTCTTCCATTCGTTATCCTCTGCTTACTCTTTTCGCAAACTCTTATCTTTAAGTGCTGCAATCCCTGTCAAAATAAAAATCGGGAATATGAGCGCTGCCAAAAGTCCCTTTTTCAAATCTCCGTCAAGCATATTTGCCGCCATTCCGACCACTGTCGGACCTGCTCCGCACCCTACATCTCCTGCGAGCGCCATAAAGGCATACATTGCCGTTCCCGCTGTCGGAAGTTTCATTGCTGCAAGACTGAATGTTCCCGGCCAAAAGATTCCGACCGAAAAGCCGCACACCGCACACCCTATCAGGCCCATCACCGGACTTCCCGAAAGTGATGCCACTAAATAACAACATATACAAAGACATGCACAACCTGCCATTACCTTTTTCAGCGGAAGCTTATCACTATACTTTCCGTACAGTGCGCGTCCTGTTCCCATCAATATGGCAAACATACAAGGGCCTGCCAAATCTCCGACCGTCTTCGATACACCGAGCGCTGACTCCGCAAACGTTGATGCCCACTGACTCATTCCCTGCTCCGACGCTCCTGCGCCGACCATCAAAAGCAATAAAACCCAGAAAACCTTCTGCCCAAACAATCCTTTTAAAGACATTTTTTCGTGTCCGCTTACAATCGGATAAAGCGGAACCATGCAAAAATAAACTGCATTTAAAAGCGGAATAATTGCCCAAAGGCACGCAAGCACTTTCCAATTTGTAATTCCGAACACCTGAAAGAATAAAGTTGAAAACAGCACCACTCCCACATGTCCCCAACAATAGAAAGAATGCAGCAAACTCATCGCAGCCTCCTTCTTTTCCGTCGGACACGCCTCGACGATAGGACTGATCAGCACCTCAATAATACCGCCTCCGATGGCATACAATACAACACAGACTAAAATTCCGGCGTAAGCATCAGGTAACGCTTCCGGCAAAAATGACATTCCGATTAATCCCGCCGATGCAAATATGTGCGCCGCCACTACACTGACACGATACCCTATCCGGTCGATAAACTTTGCTGAAATTAAATCCACGAAAAGCTGCACAGCAAAATTGATGGTTGTAATCAATGTAATCTTATCAAGAGTCAAGTTGTACCGGCGTGTCAAAGTCAAAAACAAAAGCGGTGCAAAATTGTTTACAATCGCCTGTGTAATATACCCAAAATAACTCGCATATATTGTATGTTCATATTTTTTTAACTGTTTCATAATTCTTTCCCAATCCAGATAGCCTTCGAATCCGTCCCATGCCCGATATTCCGCGTCACTGCAACCGGTAAATCCTCTCTCACATATTTTTTTAATATCTCTTCCTGCCTCGGCATTCCCTTCATCGACTCCAGTTTTGTAAACGTCCCGAGCAAAATACCCGACACCTTATCAAATACGCCCATCTGTGAAAGCTGTGCCATATACGTTTCTATCTGCATCTCAAATCCGCTCCGTGCTTCCAAAAGCAACACCTTTCCCGTAAGATCAGGCATATACGGTGTACCTGCTAATTTTAAAAAGCACCGGATATTGCCGCCGACAACAGTCCCATGCAATTCATTCCCTTGAACTAACTTGTAACCAAAACGGAACAACTCATCCGAATTCTGAAAATCCGCTGTCTGCTGCATTCCGTGTTCCTCTGAAATCAAATTGCGGATCTGATAAAGCACAGACGGCTTCCCTGACTTTGCATATATCGCATTAACCAATGTGGTCAAATCGCTGTATCCCCAGAAAACCTTGTTACTGCGACTTATCTCTTCATAGTCAATATGTGGCAGCACTCCGTTTGCTATATCGCCGCCTGAAATGTCAAAAATCGTTCCTACTTCCTCATCGAGATAAAATTCCATCAGCACTTTCGCACGCTCTTTCCCTGTCGGTCTCTCAAAAATACCTTCACCAAGTACCGGCCGCAATCCTATATGTTCTAACTTTTGCACCAACTGATTTATGCGTTCCCCGTCTTTCTTCTTAACCGGGTCAGACATTGCTACCAATGCAACTTTTTCTCCTGCCTTAAACATAACTTTACTCCTTATTTTGTTTCCTGTACGTTGCAAAATCCGGATACATGCTAAGCGCGTAACGCTCTGCCTCATGATACTGACTGCAGTACCAATTTATCCACAAATCCCTGTCTACCGTATGCAAACGGAATGACCTTTGTTGATACGAGGGAATAATACTCACATATTCTATCTGCTCATTTGCTGCCACGTATGTTTTCCCCAAAAGATTTTGATAAAACACTCCGTCCGGATAGAATACAAGCATATAATTTTTCATAAACAAAAAAAACACACTTCCAAGTGCAATAAATACAGGCCCTAACGTCCCGAGAACAAAAACCGGTACCCACGCCTCGTATTCTGCAGGTTCTATTGCATTTAAATAAGCCCCGTAAATCATACCGATTCCAAGCACAACACACATAAGTCCAATTGCACTGTACGTCAGTTCACTGTATCTGCATACAACCAGCTGCTCTCTTTCCCATGGTCCGCCCGGAATTTCCGGCAAAGGCCAAAAATTCATAATAACTACAAGGGCGCAGGCGGCAATCAAATACAGATTTCCACCAATAGCAATCCATGCAAAAACCCTTGGTTCACGCATTTCAAAAACCTGCGAAATCGGGCATTCATTAAAAAAACATGTCAGCCAAACAGCACCAAAGGATAATATCAGGCTGATAGAAATGATACGAATATATGATTTTATACGGTTAAACATGGTATAATCGTTCAAATTCTTTCACTGTCCGTCTCAACCCGACATCGAGAAGCGACATTCCTTTCTCATAAATTTCCGTTGGCATTTCTCTATAATATGCGTGTGCAATTCCACCTGCAATACACGCAATCGTATCACTGTCTCCACCGATGGAAACAGCCTTCCTCACTGCATCTTCATAATTTTCCGATTCTAAAAATGCCTCAATCGCCGGAGGTACGGAATACGACGTTCTGCTGTCAAACACATAACTGTCCCTTATTTCATCCAACGACACAAATTTGTATTTATATTTTTTCTCTATATATTTCTTTATCTCATTCTTGTCTGCCTGCTGCCTTGCAAGATAAATGCAAAGTGCCACAGCCTGTGCACCGGCTTTTGCCTCACTGTGATTGTGCGTATAATAACAGCTTGCATCGACTTCTTTCACAATCTCTTTCTCGCTATTACATGCATATCCGATGGCGCTCACACGCATGGCCGCACCATTTCCGTAGCTTTTCTGAATTTGCATAGAGTCGCTTCCTGCCCAGTCTGCAAACATCCTGCCATAACCTGCATGCGGATATCTTTTGTAATACTGCTTAAACCACATCGCATAAGCCTCTTTGTCACTGATTCGGGACTGTTCCTGTTTCATGAGTTTCTCCGCAACAGCAACCGACATCACCGTGTCATCCGTAAAACTGCTGCCTTGCGGAAACAATTCAAAATGCATAGTCTTTACATTATGTCTCTCGTATGTAGAACCGATAATATCACCGATAATTGCTCCTGTCATGTGAACTCCCCCGTATTTTTCCTGTTGTTTTATTATACAATGCAAGATAAAGCGGCGCAACTTTGACATATATAAAAACAGCGCAAAGCACTCTAAAATGCTCTGCGCCGTTTGTCGTGTCATTCCTTTCAAAAGATGTGGTTAATTGGTTGCGTTTTCTTCCTCCCAATAGAACTGAATGTACTCTTTTGCCTCTTTCTCTGTAATTTCACACTCATGCATAAGAGTTTCTATGGTTTCTTCTTTCGTCTGATTTAATTTTTGACAAGCGCGGATGATTCCCTGCTGAATCCCCTGCTGAATTCCAATCTTATAACTATCCGCTTTTTCATAGTCAATCATTTCCTGTAACGTCATATAACGTTCCTCCGTCTCATAGCTATGTTTGATGTTTCCGACAATCTTTTGTATCTCTTTCAGTTCTGCATCCACAGCATTATCCTGTGTCGTCTCTTCAAAATACGTCAGCAGAGACTTCAGTTCCTTTGAACCACCATTTCTTCCTTTTGTATACAAAAACAGTTTCAATACACCATCATTATATATCAGTTCCTTGTTTTCCACCACCGTATTTTTGACAGTATAAATCATGCGGTCGTCCCCAAACGGATCATAGGGAAGTATCCAAATCATAATTAGCTGAGGTAGTTCTTTAAATCTTGAACCGACAGGAAGTTCCCTTGCATCTGCCTTCGCCTGATAAAAACGACTTCTTTTCGGAAGATCATCCTCATACAAGTTTGGTTCAATATCATACAAACACACGGAAGGATTTGGTGCTCCAATCTTTTCACGTACCCAAAGATCCATACGAATCCCTCTTTTTCCGACTTCCGCACCTCGAAACTGCTTTTGATTTTCCACAACAATTTCCTGTAATTCGCGCCCTATAACACGCCTTACTATAGCCCGGGCAATTTTCTCTGCATTTTCCGGATTTTCTGTGGAAACATCAAATAGAAATGCATCCATCAAATTTAAATCTTCAAATTTTTTCTTTTGGTAAGTTTGTTCCTGACCCGGAACGATACTTTGCTTTGAATTGTGTATCATAAGATTTGTCCTTTCATATGTGAAAGGAATGACATTTAAATCAGTGTACAAACCAATGTTTCTTTTGTCAAGAATTAAAAAGTATATTACAAAAAAGAAATAGCATTCACTTCATTCTCTGAAGCAAATGCTATTTTTCTTCTCCTACTCCATCTCTCTCATCGGCTTTCCGCTTTCATCCACATAAATCCACTCAATTGCATATTCCTTACCGGTAACTTTTCCTATATTATTCACATAATCTTCAAGCAATTTCTGTGCTCTTTGCTGTGCCTGCGCCAGTAAAACCTTATCATTCATAGCAGTCAGCTCCATCTGCGCCTGTGCATCCGCAAATGCCTCTGTCATGTCTTCTGCCTTTACATCTGCAGATTTATTTGCCACGATAATGGAATCTGAATCCAAAGAATCTTTATCCACCATACATCCCATAACTTTTGCCGGTGGCATCGTAATACTCACTTTATCATCGTTTACTTTGATTGTAACAAGCGCTGCTTCAATGCCGAGTTTCACTACTCCTGAATACTCCATCCAAAAGTGCTTGTCTTTTTTCCAAAGCCAAAAACCTTCTGCATCTTCTTCTTTGTACTTTGCAACATTATGATAATAACACTCTAGCGTTGCCAACTCACAAATAGCTCTCATTTGTGTTTCCTGTGGCTGAATCGGTGCTTCTTCCTTCCCGCAGGCACAACAAAACATCATTGTTATAATAAAAAATATAGCTATAGTCTTTTTCATATTCTGCCTCCTATTGAATCACAAGTGTATACTCTTCATCCATCTGAGTTACAAACGGTTTAATTAGAGCTTCTATCACATTTTTTGCATTCTGCTTTGCAAGCTCATAAATTGCATCTTCCTGCGTACACTCATTATCAACGTCTGTTTCGCATGCCTCATAAGCTTTCTGTGTTACCGTTTCATTATTTGCCTTCTCGTTGACAAAAATATAATCCAACGAAGTCATATCAACAATACTGTCATTAATTTGTATTTCAGGCATAGTCACGATGATTTCTTTCTTTTCATGATCTACATCAATGACAATCTGCTCAAAATCAATTCCCGCTTTCACAGTTGCCTCATATGACACATAGTAATCAACCTCATCCGTATTTTTCTCATTCATAACCTGTGCCACACCGTTATATACTGCTTCAAATGTAGACAATTCGCTAATCTCAATAATTTCTTTCAGCGTTGCAGATGAAATAATCTCTTTTTTATTTTTTTCACCAATGTTCATCGCAATGAGCAGAACAACTGTCAAAACAAAAATTAGCGCAACTGCCCCGATTGCTATCGCCACAATTTTTTTCTTCATAAAACTCTTTCCTTTCCCTTTTGTCTATGTACAAAAAATACTGATAACCACGGATTGCGTTATCAGTATTTGTTATACACTACTCTTAAATTTCCCATACTGTTCCCCTCCATGTCCTCATGTATAATTATTATCTCACACAGTTACGGAAAATTCAATCCTATTATTCCAGTGCTGCAATCATCTCACATGCAGTCCGGATTAACCTCTCCTTCTTTTTCTGTTCTTCCCTCATGCCTGATACCCTTCTTTGTAGTGCTTCTTTACGCTCAGAGTCCGGAGCATCAATCAAAGCTTTAATCTCCTTCACTTTAAAGCCCATATCCTGATACAGTTTAATCTCCACAATCCTCTTTTGCGCCTTTTCGTCGTAGAGCAAATGCCCATACTTGTTCCTTCCGGTAGCATGGACTAACTCCGCCTTCTCATACCCCTGAACTGCCCTTCTGGACACCCCCAGTTCGCTGTGAATTTCACGCAGGGTTTTCTCATTTTTCATATCGTTTTCCCTTCCCTTCTTCAGCCTAAAACTGCACGTTACGTGCAGTCAAAGCCTTTTATTGACCTAACTGCGAGTTACTTCAATAAAAGAAGGTGTAAATTTCGCGAAGGGGGATTCCCATATAAAAACGGGAAAGCACTTCCTGTACTTCCCCGTTCGCGTCACATCATTTTTTATTGTACTTCTAATAATTTTTGTGTAATTCTTCCCGTTACCTCAGCATAGTACGCAGCTTCCGCAGTTGTCATATCCTCCCCTTCAAGCGCTTCCAATTTCTTCATTGTCTCTGCATACTGTGCTAAATAGTCCGAGTAATCCCCCATCATAGCTACCATATCTTCCGGTCCTGCATCCATATACTTCTTCATAAAGTCTACATACTCATCAAAAAAATCTTCATAACTGTCCATGGCTGCCTTGAAATCCGGATCGATTGCATCCTGTGAAGCATCCCTTTCAGATTCCGTCTCCTCGACTTCAGATACTTCGCCGTCATCACTGTCTGCCACCTCTTCATCTTCCTCTTGCTCCACTATAACAGCCGTCTCTTCTACCGCTTGTTCCTCTGCGACAACTTGCTCTTTCACATTCGGCGAAATGACATTTGCCTCCTCTTTTGTCCCACAAGCCACAATTAACAATGCTGTTACTACTAAAACCACAATAATACCTACTCGTTTTTTCATTCTTCTACCTCCTTAGATTTCTTGTTATTTCCACCCTAAAATTGCACGCAAAGTGCAGTCAATGCTTTTTCTACAATAAAAAAAACATCTCCTCATAAGAGAAAATGTTTTTTTCGCAAATTCTTATTTTTTACTTTTTACATACACCTGCATATTCCCTACAATCTGCGCCTCAATCCTTCCTGTATCCTTCAGCCACGTCAGATACGAACGTACCGTACTTCCTACAAGCGCATGCTGTTCAAATGTCATTGCCAGTCCGTAATCCTCAAACAACTCTTTTAGTAGTTGCTCAAAGCTAATCGGATTCTCACAAAGTTCCACTATCTTGTCAGCCACCTCATTTACCTTATCTATGTTATACTGTGCTAACTGCGCAATATCCTCCGTCGGCTCCGTATGCGAAGGTACAAACGCTTTTGCCTTCATCCCTTTCACCTTTTCCAGCGTCTCAACATACGCTCCGACATCATAAATAAACCCGATTTTATACTTGTCAATCGTCTCCTTACTCGACAAACAATCTGCCAAATACACAACATCGTCCGGTGTCCGGAAACCGACCATATCAAACGAATGCCCCGGAAGCTTTATCATTTCCCATCCATCCGGCAAATCCGTTTTTCTCAAAGACTTCGCATCACTCTCCTGCGCCATCAGAAACTTATGCTTCAATTCCTTCCCCGGACATCCTCCATACAAAAATGCCGGTTCCAGCACAGGTGCACATGTAAAATACTGCTCTATTCCCGTGGCATAAATCTCACATCCGGTCTGTGTCTGCAAATATTTATTTCCGCCGATATGATCTGCATGTGAATGCGTATTATAAATCGCTTTCAACGTCCATCCATTTTCTTCTATCACGCGGCGGACCTTTTTCCCTGCATCCTTATCATTTCCGCTGTCAATCAGACAAACCTGCGTATCACTTATTTTCACAAGACCGATTTTCGCCGGACTCTGAATATAATAACTGTTTCCAAAAACCTGAACTAATTCGTACATTGCTGCTCCTTTATTTATTCATGTCTGTCATTGTATTCATAAAACATTTCATCCAAAAGCTCATCATACGCTTTGCTGTCGCCAAACGCTGCCTTTATTAATGTTCCCATATTGGTAAACATCAGCTTAAAATACAGCCAATCTCCCAAATCATCATATTTTCTCGTAGAGTTAATCAGATAATTTTTCTTTAACACGCCATATTTCTTCCCCTGCTTTCTGCCATATGCGCGAATCCGTTTCGCTGTCTCCACATCCTCCATTGCGCGCTTATCTGCAAAACCGCCGATGGCATCAAACGTTTTCTTTTCCGCCCACATAATGCCGCAATAAAGCCCCGTCACTGCAAAACCGGTGCGGCACATCATATCATTGAGCCAAAGCGGGAAAGAATACCTTTCAAAACGGATTGGCGCGCCTCCACCGATATACTTGCCACTTCTAAGCCTCGCCCATATTTCCCGGATTGTCCCCGGAGTCATGCGGTTATCGCAGTCTATCGTCACAATGACTCTCCCTTTTGCAGCCGCAATACCTGTATTCCGGACAAGTGCAATGCATTTGTCTTCGTTTTTCACTACACGAGCACCGTTAGCTGCTGCTATCTCTTCTGTCTTATCCGTGCAGCGGTTACAGACCACAATAATCTCGACGTTTCCCTTAAAACAGTTTTCAGACTCGCGAATAGACTGAATACACCGCTCCACATATTTTTCTTCATTGTGCGCCGGAATTACTACCGACACATGAACCTTTCCCCTATTCATAAAACTCTCCCTTATGCATTAGGACTCTGCAACCATTCCAGTTCCCCTGCCGGAACAACCACATAGTTGTCCGAACCTTCGCCGACTCTCAAATATACATTCCGGATACCTGCCTGAATAATTGTTCTTGCACAAAGCGGACAAGGTTTTGCTTTGTGGATGGTATTATCCTTTGGATTAATACCTGCCAAATATAAATCAGCACCTATCGTCTGCTGACGCGAGCAGTTCAGAAGCGCATTTGCCTCTGCATGTACTGCGCGGCAAATCCCATATCCGTCCCCTTGATGCATGTCACGTTCCATACGCGGGCAAGTCCCCAAATCACAACAATTGTCATACCCTCTCGGCGCTCCGTTGTAACCGGTAGAAATCACCACATCATCCTTTACAATGACTGCACCGTATTTTCTTTTTATGCATGTGCTCCGGTACGCAAATACCTCCGCACAATTTAAGTATGTATCTATCTTGGAAATACGTTTTCCTTCCTGTGGACTTACCATTAATATCCCCTTTCCAAAGTTACCCTTTGCTAACTTCTAATTCTATACATCGCCATTCCTGCCCGAGTATTTGACAACTCTGTGCTTCCCCCGTGTCACGAAATCCGGAAGAAATATAGCATTTATATGCAGATTCGTTATTATCAAATACACTGATGGTAATCTTCTTTACTTTTAAAATCTCAAACGCATATTTCATGGCAAGCCCTATCATTTCTCTGCCATAACCTTTTCCGCGTTTTGAATCATCCACGATGACAAATCCGAAACGAAGATCTGTTTTCTCTTTGTTTGTAAATCGCATAATCATATGACCGACTACGCCGTTTTCGTCAAACGCAGTCATCGGAAAGAATGTATCACCATCCTCCGTCGCTGCATAATGTGCATTCATATCTTCCGGTCCAATCGGATAGGATTCATATCTGTCTGCACACCATTTGCGGAACGAAACCTCGTCTTTAATCCAGCTTACAATCTGCGCTGCATCACATTTTTTATATGGTCTGAGTCTGAGCATCGCGGCCTCCTTTTTTCCCTCTACTTCACATACTTCCCGACAAGTTTATACATCAGCCCCTCAGCAATATTCTCCGGCTCCTCATGGAACACAGCTATCTTATCGCTGTCGCTGCTTCTTCCCGAAAAGGACGGATATAAAAATCCCCAGACAGGCTCGCCGGGTTCATATTCACCGACTAACGGACTGACCGTACAAATAATAAAATCATAGACTTCCTCCGACTCCCAAAGACTCTGTTTATCCTTTGCCTTCATCGGAATGTCATAAACACCATGAAAAACAAAAATTGCCAGTTCATGATCTACCGGATATCCATCTGCAATCTGTTCGTACAGGACTTCCATCATCGCATCATTCTTAAGCCCACATTCCTGCACAGCCGTCAACAGCTGCCATAAGCTGTCTTTTCCCTTTGAAGTAATCGGAAATGTGTACTCCTTTAACTGGTCGTTTGTACGCGCAAACGGAATAGCCTTGGCTAACTCCAAATTCTTCGCTTTCTCGGACGCAGAAAGGTTCCCGAAATGAACATTGAATGTTTCATCTACCTCTCCCGTATCACTGATGTAAGCACCGGCTATCCGGTCAAAACAACTACGCGACGGATTCATTCTCCGCGTCAGTTCCATCATATCATTTCTGTTTATCATAAGTTACTCGCTCTCCTTAGCATCATACATAAAACGGAACGAAAAGTCATCCGAATCTGCGTATGCAGTATGGAATACAACATATCCCGGTATCTCATCTCTGCTGCTCCAAATATCATAAGAAACAGCTTTGCTATTTTCGGAAATAAATCTGGACGATACAACTATTTTTTCTTCAAAATCTCCCGTCGGAATCTGCACATATTTTTCTTCCGGAACATAAATATAAAGAAAATTCTCTGCATCTCCTTCTAAATAATAAGCTTTATCTGTTGCAAATACAGCATTCGCAAATCCGTGTCCGTTCCACTCATCCGCTTCAAACAATTCTGCGCCTTCGCTGATACGGTACTGTGATGTGTCTGCTCCGACACACATATAGTAAAAGTCATCGCATTGTCCAATAGAAAACTTCTCCTTCGATGCTTCGCCCTGTTCTACAAACAATGCATCCTTTATATATATCGCATGATTATGTATCGCGGTATCCATCTTTACCTTGGAATGAATCTCTGCCTTCTCCATATTTTCCCTGCTGTCATACGTCACAAACGCAGAATGCACATATTCATTTTCAAACAAAGGCGTCTTGTTCTGCTCATACATCTGCTCTAAATCCATATCGCCTACAAACTCCGCGCAGCAGTATAAAATCTCCTCTGTCAGCACTTCTTCTAAATTTGTCCCATCGTAATAGGTACTGTAATACATATCGAAAAATTCTTCGCTATTATGAATGTCTGCATATTCATTTTTACCGCCGGAGACATCAAAAAAGTCAGGTTCTGCGCCGAAAACTGCCGACACTTCTTCTTCCACCGCCGCTACAAGTTCTGCTTTCTGGTAATTGTCCGCCGCATCATCCATAAACTCTTCTTCGCCGTCGCAAAGAACCCGGAACTGCTTTCCTTCATGCTCCATCGTCACAAGCGTCATTGATGTCAACCTTTTCCCGAACAACTCACCTACCGCCTGTGTCTCACTGTCTGTTACCTGCGCCTCGAAACCATATTTTTCCTGTACGTATACCACAGCATTTTTCTCTGCCTGTTTTCTCCAGCTTTCCGCCTGTGCACGCTCTTCTTCTGATATACAGCCTGTAAAAACAAGCAAAATCAGCATCATCCATATTATCAATACACTTCTGCTCTTTTTCATAAACACACTCCCACCTTACAATTCCTCTGCTCCCGGCTCTTTATATCCAAACGCTGTAACCAACATGATTGCGGCATAAATCAGATATCGACCGTACACAAAACTCTTTTTCGGTGACATACTTTGCAGCAACCCGACTGCAGAAGCAAGATCAGCCTGTTCACTGATTTCCTGCAATACCTTCTGGATTTCCATTGCCTGATTTACGTTTTGGACATAACACAAAACAGCGCCTGCTACAGCAAGTATACCAAGTATCATCCATAGTTTTTTGGTCTGACACTTCAAAAGATACCCTAGGTCAATCATTTTACCCGCCGTGTATATGTATAACAAAAAATAGACCAAAACCGTGAGCGCGCTTCTTAACAAGTCTTCCATCGCATATATTGCCGATGAAAGCATATAACTTTCACCCACGCCTCCAAGCACTTTCGCAATTACAGCCTCCGGAATACTCATCACAATCGGAAACAATGCTATTACTAACCCGACCTTCAAAAGTGAATCAATTTCTCTTCTCGTCCTGCTTTTCACACAATATACAAATCCGATAAGCAATACATATCTTACTAATGTAACTGACATCATCCTACATCTCCCCAACTAATCTTTCGCAAAGCAGCACCAAATGATATCGGATTCCCTCACAGTTTCTCCACTCTCTGTTATCCCACTCTTCCTGTGTCACATCATCTCCGCCGTAAATCAGTGCACCATAATCAAAACCTCTAAACTGCGCCACGGCAATACATCCTGCCTGTTCCATTTCAACAATCTTGGCGCCTTCTTCTTTTCTGCGTGCAATCCGTTCCTCTGTTTCACGGAAAATCGCATCTGTCGTCCAAACTATACCACGAAGGTGCGAAACACCTTCCTTTTCCAAATAGTCGACAATCTTATCTGTCACTTTTTTATCTGTATAAATGTACTTGGATGGTTCTATGTAATGATACGAAAATCCCTCATCGCGGATGGCACCGTCAACAACTAAAACCTGTCCTACACCGATGGACGGATCAAGTACTCCGCCTCCGCCGCAGAACATCACTTTCGTAATTCCCATTGCATGAAACATATCCAAATTTCCTGCACACGCAGGGCATCCGACAAAGCCAAGCGTAAGCAAAACATCCGAATCGGCAAATCGATACATTTCAACCGGGTTTTCTCCCGGAATGGTTCTTTCGAGAATCACTTTTCCTTCTTCTTTCAATTTTTCCACAACTTCCGGGAAAAATGTAATCACCAATTTGTTCGTATCAAAGGGCTGATCTGCCATGGCAATCGGATTTACCTTTGCCTCTTTATTCGTGTCAAATTCCAAAATCGGATAGTTAGCTGCATGCAACATAGTTATTTCCTCTCATCATTCTTTACTAATTATACTACTCTTCTGTTTCCTCTGCCACAGGACGTTTCCGCACGCAATAAACCGTCAGTACCGCTACTGCAATTGCCATGATATACCTTGCCAAATCGAACGCTTTCTGTGCCTCAAATCCGCCCAGTACACAAACGAATCCGGCTGTATCTCCCTCTTCAAGCAGCTGTATCATACTGCTTGCCGTCGCAGCTACGCTCACATCCTGAATATAATTCAGAACTGCTGTTGTCAAAACCAAAACACCGACAACCGCAAAATACCACTTCGGCTGTCTCTTTATTATAGCACGCACACTCGTTGTTTCACCGACAATACTTTTATATATTGCAAAATATACCCAAACAGTCAGTACCCCCGTAATCATCGTTCCGACTGCATAAATTGCCGAAAGAAGTTCCGCATTCGATGCTATTCCTCTAAACACAAACAATGCGGCATAATCTATCAAAAATAGTGCTGACGGAAACAATATCATCCACGCTGCTGTTTTTCCCGGCGAAGCAATCTTGCAATTATACATGATTTTTACACAAACTGCGACTGTAATGAGTAAAATAATTCTTAATACTTGAACTGACATAATTGCTCTCCTTTGTTTTTTTCATTATACTCTTTTCATGAAATACATACAATTATTTGTGTAATTAACAAAAAAACTGTTCATGCTATTTTTATTTTCATCAATATTATAAGAGCAGTCTCAAATGAAACTGCTCTCTCTAAGCCACTCCAAAAACTCTTTCATATATCTTTCATGTGGTGTAATCACGCGGATATCCACCTGCGGACATTGTTTTGCAAACTCTTCCAACATCGGGCTCAAATTCTCTTTTGATTTCATATAATCTCCGACAATATACTTCTCATCCATTCCGGACTGTGCAAGCAGAATTGCTGACACAACACCGGTTCTGTCCTTACCTGCATTACAAAAATACAACACATTTGTCTTCGCCCTGCAAATTGCTGTAATAATCTCTTTCATATGCTCATCTGCCATTGCTATGTAAGACTTCGAAACCTCATCGACAGACTTAGGAACTACATTTCCTCCCGTCACAGGCATGCACAAATATCGAAAACGGTTATCATCTGCTAACGGACATTTTCTTTTTTCCCGTTCATCTTCTGTGCGAAGATCCACAATCGTTGTTATATTTTCCCTCAAAAGCCACTCTGTCTCCTGCTCCGTGATTTTGTCCGGAACATCACTGCGTACATAGCACAGACTGTTCGGAAGGATGGCACGTGTGTTTAAAGTTGAATTCAGCATATGTTTTCACTCCTCAATTTCCAAATACTGTACAGGAACCTCTTTTGTCAACCACACCCCATTTTCCGAGACAAAAAAATCATACCCGTCTCGCACCATTTTCTCCGTCAGCACACGATAAACGATAGGTTTTCCATGACGTGAGCCGACACTGACCGCCGTTGCATAATCTGCGCTCAAATGCACATACAACCTGCTCTTCGGAATCAATCCGGTCTTCTCAATAGACTCCCTGTATTTTTCTCCTGTTCCGTGCCACAAAATCTTAGGCGGCTGTTTTTTCTCAAGTTCTACATCCACCTGCACGGAATGTCCCTGGTTAGCCCGAATTAACGTCTTATCCTCATTAAACGAATAACGCTGCTTATTGTCTGTCCGGACAATTTCCTCCAACATTTCCATATCAAGGAACTGCGTCCGATTAATCCCTTCCAATACTTCCGACACCTTCGCCCATCCATGTGCATCGAGCGTAATCCCGATCACTTCCGGCTTGTGTCTTAAAATTAATGATAAATATCTGCTTGTATTATTTTTACTCATTTTTCTTACTCATCCTACTCCAATTTACATATCCGTAAACTGCGTTTACGAGATAAACTGCCCACATTGTTGTCATAATCGGATCGCCGCTCATGCCCCACATAATGACTGTGACAATATCGACAACAATCCAAAGCGTCCACTGTTCACGGTAACGCAGTACCATAAGCGCATTTGCCACAACAGAAATCACGGTGCTCGTGCTGTCAAGCCATGCACTGCTGCCTCCAATCTTAATTAAAAGCATACGGTATAACACAATAACGACCGCTACACCTGCAAGCATAACCAGTGTTGTAACCGGACGCATCTTTCGTCCCTGCACTTCTTCCTGCTCTTTGTTGTAATTTTTATTCCACAAATAGATTCCTATAAACTGCGTCGGCAGATAGTACAAAGCATTCAGCATAACCTCGCCGTAAAATCTGCTCATCCATGAAATAATAACATATCCGATAATATTGGCAAATCCCCAATAATACTGCGCCTTTTTACCTGCTGCACAAAGAACCACACATATAATTCCGCTGATTGCCGCAATCGAACTGATTAATGTGTAATACCATGGTGTCACATGGTCCGTCAACGCAAAATAAATAGTAAATCCTGTAACCGCCAAAACCTCTGCCCACTGAAACGGTGTAAAATACTTCAGTATTTTTTTCATAACTTTCCTCCTTATGCATTGCTTAACAATCGTTGCACATGGCTAACCGCTGCCTCATACCTTTCCTGATAGTTGCCCTTCAAAGATATAAAATCATACCCATGGCTACGATATATTTCTCTAATCATCTCGCTGTACTTTTCTCTGTCCGCTGCAATCACTTCGCTCCTGTCGCCGTCCTGCACAAACTTAACATCCGGCTCACAGAAAAAGATTAAATCATATTCATTAAACTGTGCGATAGCCTCTGCTAACACTGCATTCCGCTGCTTGTCCTTTCCCTCCAAAAAATCAAGAAAGAATCTCGTAATCAGACAATCCGTATCCTCAAACAGAATCTTGTTGCTGTGCTTTACAGCCTCAATTTCCCGTTGCTTATGCGTCAGCAAAATATCCGTAAAATCCTCCGGAAGCATCAGCATATCCGTTCCGGAACGCTCAGAAATCTCACGACCTGCCTCCTCCATGTAATTCGTATTAAAATGCAGTGCCAAATTTTGCGAAAGCATTGATTTCCCGGTGCTTTCGCAGCCGATTACCAATACTTTTTTCACATAGTACGGTCTTACAATCTCAGGAATCGACTCCCAATTTTCATATATATTACTTCTGATTTCCGTAGAAGAAATTCCGTTTCTCGGCAAAATAACAAGCTCTGCCTCCGGATAACATTTTTTCCAAAAACTGTCCTGTCCGTAATCACTCCCGCAAAAAACAGCATCGATAGGCTCTCCTGCAAACGCTTTTACTTTCTGCGCATCTGTAAACCACTGCGCCTCATCGTACGCCTCTTTACTCTCACAGTCATCCTCCAGAATCATAATCCTTACATCCGGCAAATGTTTTGTCATCTGATAAATCCAGCGGTACCGGACTCTCGCATCCACTTCATCTCTGTTTTTTCCGCTACTGATCACAACAATCAATTTCTCGCAAAGATTTGCTGCTGTGATCATGCACCTCACATGCCCCTGATGAAGCGGATTAAAACTACCGCCGTACATTCCGCATTTATATTTCATAATTTTCATCCTCTCTTACTCAAACTTGTCATAAACCTGTGTGCAAAAACAATCGTCGCACCATTTTGACCGACAACACCTGCGTTGCCCGCGAAAATACGTCTCAACCTTTCCAAAATCCTCTGCCTCTTTCACATCGCAAAGCGCGTACTTATACTCATACGTCGTATAACTGCAAGGACTGATATATCCGTTTTCATTGATAAACCAGAACCAGCTCGCAGGATTACATTCTTCAATCGGGTTAGCCTCATCTAATGCCGCCGACATAAAACGCTCCATGTATTTTTTACTGCCATGGATCAGTAGTCCCTTTTGCATAAACTTTTTCTTTAATTCAGGTAGATTTTTCGCAAACGCCTCAGACTGCGCATACAGCAGTCGGTTGTCTTCAAAAAACTCAGGGCGGTCGTATCCTCCCAGTCGGTTGAAGGTAACTTCATCCACACCGATTCCATGCAAAAATTCGCAAAACCTCTCAAAGTCACCAATGTTGCGACGCATAAGAATCGTATTCACTTTAATCCGAACATTACTTCCCTTCTCATTCCTGATCCGGTCAAGCATTCTGATTTTGTCACATACCGCCAGAAAATGTCCTTTGTACTGTCTGACGTCGTCATCGCATTCCTCAAAGCTGTCAATGCTGAATACAAGCTCTGTGAATGTATCTGCGACTTCCGAAAGCAGTGTTTCATTTAATAAAAGCCCATTTGTCGTCGCGCTGACATCAATGCCCAAACTATGTAATCTTTTTGAGTATTCCATGATATCTTTTCGCAGAAACGGCTCACCACCGATCCAGCTTACGAGAACCTTCTCTCCAACACTACTCTTATATCTTCCCAGAACTTCTATAAACTGCCGGATTTCCTCTTTATCCGCATCGTCTCTTTGCCGCTCCACGTCACAACTATACGAGCAGAAACGACATCGCATGTTGCAATCCTGTGTTATTCTCCAGACTATAACTCTGTCTTTCAATCTCCCTCACTCGCTTTCTCTTTGCAAAGTCTGTAAATCTTACTCGGTCTATGCGCATCCCCTGCAGTCATGCGCTCTGTCTCCTCTACCATAGGCATAACTTTCCGTCTAAAGTTAGCCTTATGCAACGGCTTACCTAAAAGAATTTCATACACCTTTTGTAATTGAGGCAGTGTAAACTCATCCTCTAAAAATTCAAATGCAATCTTCGTATACTCTGTCTTATTTTCGATACGCTCTCTGCCATATGCAATCATCTTCTTATGGTCGAATGCAAGCTCCGTATCTGATGTAAGAAGTTCTTCCACATCGTACAATTCAACAGAAGAAGTACGCTTTCCAATCGATAACTGTATCTTTTCACACGGTGTCAGCGAAAGGTACGAGACAGATATAATTCGCATTCGCGGGTCACGATTTACATCACCCCATGTGTAAAGTTGTTCAAAATAGATATCCGTAATACCTGCTTCCTCTTTAATGCCACGTTTTGCCGCTTCATCAAGTGTCTCACTCATACCTACAAAAACACCGGGCAGTGCAAGCATATCCTTAAATGGATGCTCTTTACGTTTTACAAGGACAATCTTTAATTTGTTATCCACAATGGTAAACACAAGCAAATCAACCGCTACCGACGGCTTTTCAAACTGCTCTTTATTATACGATTTTAAATATTCCTTTTCTCCGCTCATTGTATCGCCCTTCTATGTTAGTATCATTTTGCAACTATCTATGTTTGTATGTTAGTACACTTTTGCTACTAAGTCAAGTATTTTTTTATATAAAAAAGGCGGGATTTTCCCGCCTATTAATACATCTCTATTTCTCAAATTCATTGATCACTATCTCTCCGAGATTTTCATTCCCTCACAAAACAAATCCGGATATAATCATCTTCTTTCAACTCCGGATTTGTGTAAGAATCCCAACCTTCATGCGTGAAAACAACATACCAGTTCATAGATTCATCAAAGCAATAAATATCATCCGGAAACCAGCAGCGAGATGGGTCATATATCTCTCCCCACTCATCCGGAATCATTTCCGCAACAAGTGCACCTGACGTTTCAATTACAGTACTTTTTTCATAACCATTCACAAATTTACAAGAATTTTTAATACGATGATTAGAAAACAAATCCCACATCACATATATGTTATTATGTTTCTTTAAACATTCACACGCCGTTTCCATCGTGCATTCATGCTCATATTCACCATTATCCTCCAAAAAGCACCAAAGGTAACCTCTGTAAAATTCACCGTCCGGGTACGAATGCAACACCTCAATATGTTCATGAAACATTTCATGAGAAGTATCAATAAAAGCACTTATAAAACGCTCTCGCAATCGCAAGGCTTTCGCTTTCTCAACAACGCTAAATTCAAACTCCATTACTACAATTTCAACCTCATATCCTTATAATTCTGCACCTTATCCTCAAACCCAAGTTTCTTATAAATCGGATATCCTTCCTCTGTCGCCATCAGATTGATGCGGCAAAGTTCTTTTTCTTTCCCGTATTCAATCAGATTTTCCATAAGCTGCGAGCAGATACCGTTTCCGCGATACGGTTCCTCCGTATACACGCTGAGCACTTCTCCTTCAAAGCCATTCGGCAAAAACGGATTGGAAGGTTTTTCTACAATCAAAAGGTAAGCCGCAGCTATCAACCGTCCTTCGGCTCTTGCCACAAATGCAACAAGTTCTTTCCCGAGTTTTCTTTCAAAATACTTCGGAAGCTGCGTCTCCATACACGTTCTTTCATAGTCGCTGATTTGTCCGAAATCGTCAATCATATATGCGATACGAAGACGTACCAGTTCGTCGATATCCTCTTTATTTGCCTGTTCATATGTAACATTCTGCATATTTAAATTCTTCTCTTTCTCAAAAAATGCCCTGCTTAGCATCTCATATTCTTCCTCTGTACATACCTTCTTGCAAGACGGTGCAAACGACGCAGTTACCTCAAAGCAATCCTTTAAGTTAGCACAAGGATACTCCTTGCACTGCCCGCAATTTGCAATGCCCTTCTCCTGCGTGCATGCAATCACCTTATATCTGCACCAGTTCTCGGGTTTACAGCCGCCGCACGAAATTTCCTCGTTCGAAACCACACGGTCTCTGTATCCGATTTTCATCCAAAGCTCCGCCGTATGTTCCAGCCGCTCCTTAGTTTTCTCATATGGCACAGCAACATATCTCGGACAAGCTGCGCAGTCATTCCCACACGCAGCAATCCTTTTTTCTGTCATTTTCATATACTTCCTTCGCCTTTTTTCTTTTTATCCACTTCATAAACCACGCATATTAAATGCCAAAAACCAAATATGCAAATCCCCGCCAAACCTGCCATATACCAGTCAAATTCTCTGCTGTCCGTCCGAATTCCGTCGATGTTGGAATACATCTTTCCATCGCTGAAATATACGGTATTATCCATATACGGATTATTATACTGCAGCCGGGGTTCTAAATTTGCCAAAGACTCATACCTAATCATCTCACCGCTTTTTACATTGATAAGATCATATTGCTTTCCTTCATATTCTACAACAACATTATATGTATAAGAACGATATTTTCCCGTCGTTCTTCTTGTCTGCGTTGCACTGACTACCGTAACTTCTACCTTTTCATACGAAATATCCCTCTGCTGCACTTTGCTGCCGCCGACAAAAAATATCACATTGGATACTATGAAAAGCAATAGTGTTGCAAAAAGCTGTATTCTTCTTTTCTTCATATTTTCACCTATAAAAAATCCACGAGCAACATGCCCGTGGATTTCACTTCTGTTTTAGTTTGATTTCCATAATCCGTGCAGATTACAGTATTCATAAGCCGCCACAAATACTTCCCCGTCTGCAAGTTTAAACTCTGCTCTCGGTTTATCCGTATACTCAAGTTTCACTCTCTGGCTGCCTTTCGTTGTTTCAATCGAAATCCACTGGATATAATGTGCTTCCATCATCGGATGCTCTACAGAACCGACTTCAACTACAACTTTATCAGCATCCAAAGTAACTGCAGGTACATGCTTTTCATGTGCTCCGTCGGATGTTCCCGGAATAAGTTCTGTCATCTTCTGACCGCAGCACATAACCGGTACGCCGCTTTCTTTCACATACTCAATGATATTTCCGCAATGCTCACAAATGTAATACTTCATAACACAATACCTCCTGAGTTTTTATTTACATCCTATATTTTACGTTTCTCCGATGCACATGTCAACGTCTGAAAACACTTTCACTCTATCACAAGATTCCCGATGGATTTCTCACCCGTCACGCGCTCTCCGAGATGATTTGCCCATTTTTCCGTAAAAAATACTCCATAAGGAATTTGCCGCTCTTTTCGTTTCTTCCCGAACAAAAATCCCCAAAGGGTTGACGGAATTCCCATCACTATCAAATACAGCGGTCCGAATATCAGGGACTGAATTGTATGACCGTACTCATGCACCAACAGCCTCTTTGAAAGCTCCTCCGCACAAATCTGTCCTTCAAATTTCTTCACAAAAAACGGTTCTTCCGAAACAAAAACAAACAATCCCAACGATATACTCGTATTACTGTTCCACTCAGTAACAATTGCCCCATGGTAACTGAAATGTCTGCTTTTATAATGTATCAGGAACAGCATCAGTCCCAGCAGTGTTTGCAATATTCCCCACGTACACTGACATATTCTGTATAGATATATTTTCATAAGTTCGCCTCACTCTCCCAATTTCTCCAGCGTATCTTTTCTTATTTCTTCCCTCAATTCCTTAAGATACTCCGAAAACTCCACCTTGTCATCCGCATAAGTCTTATTGAGTTCATATTCCTTCGGAATCCAGGTCGACAAATCCGAAATATTGTGCTGAATCAATGCCTCCAGACTGTCAATTGCTTTATATATCTTAGCTTCCAAAGTTTCTCTTTTTGCCATTTCTTCATATAAAACTGTCATTTCCGTTTTAGTGCTTTCAGGCAGCGTATTAACCCACGCTTCCAACAACCCTTCCTCTGTCTGCTCATGTTCCTGCGTCTTTTCAAACGTTGGAATATCACCGGTAAAGGCCTCACCCAAATCATGAATGATACACATTTTTATCACTTTATCCATATCCGCTTCCGGAAACTCTTCTTTTAAGAAAAATGCTATCAATGTCATCATCCAGCTATGTTCTGCCACACTTTCATGACGGCCGTTTTTTGTATAGCAGTGACGCGTTGCATCTTTCAAACGTTCTGCTATGCTTAAAGCATCTAATAATTCTCTTGGCTGCATTAATTACTCCTTTTTATCCAACGTCGCAAAATACATCCTACAAATCCGTATAATACTCCGCCTGAAATGCGGCATTACATTCCGCAATTTCTTTCGTTCCGTTGATATAATCCGCATACATATCCCACAAATCAATATCGCACCCATCCATCACTTCATCTTCCGGAATCCATGATTTAATCAGTGCAATTCGTTCGGATTTTGTCGTTTCAGATATCAAATATTTATTCTCCATCGTTTCATCTCCCGTTTATAATAATTTTATAATGCCTAAAACCAGCAAATGCAGCGGATAAAAGGCATAATAAATATATTGAATTATTTTATTGTGGTATCCCTGCTTTCCGCGATACATCCATATCAGAATCAAAGCAAGTAATGCAAAACCTTGACGCGAAAGAAAATATATCTTATCCCCGAAATGAAGCTCGTAGGAAAATCCCCCCAACATCTCGACATTAATATACCACAGACAAATCAGCTGACCTACGTAACACCACCATTTTCTCTGTCTGAAAAAATAAAATGTAAGAACTGTCAAAATGCCCGCATGATAAAAATCCACCATCGTTATCAAACCAACTACATATCCGATGATTACACAAAAACAGCCTACCAAAATCCTTTTCCAAAGCTTTTCCCTTTTCACATTTTCATTCCAGTGAATAAAAGCGATGGCTATCAAAAAACTCCACAATACATTTTGGTGAATCGGATAAAACACGTTGCTTCCCATTGCTAAATTAAATGGTATTTCGGAAAGAAACGCAAACAACAATAATCTTCCCACATATTTTTTCAGATTTTTTGTATGGAAGTATCCTTCTACAATCATAAAAGCAAAGATGGGAAATGCCAATCTTCCAATGCAAGTCAGCCAGTCATTTCCCGGAACAATTGTCCCCCAAAGATGATCGCACAACATAAACGCCATTGCCATAACATGAAGCATCAGCGAAGTCACTTCAAATTTTAACCTATTTCCCTTAAACATATAATTCCTCCGGAAACTTCCACTCCACTTTACTTCAAACGTTCTCTTAATTCCAATATCTTTTTCTCAATCTCTTTGATTACAAATTTAAACTCTTCGTCAGACTTTCCGGTCGGATCTTCGAGTCCCCAATTGTCATCAAATGTCCTTCCGATAAGAGGACATCCGACATTGCACCCCATCGAAATTGCCACATCAGGACTAGGAATATCCGTCATCAATTTTGAATACTGCGTCTGTTCCATATCGATTCCGTATAACTCCTTCATAATCCGGACTGCATCCTGATTGATTTGCGGCTTTGTCTCTGTCCCCGCTGAATAAGATTCAAACACATCTGGTGCCAAATGCTTTCCCAGCGCCTCTGCAATCTGGCTACGACATGAATTGTGCACGCATATAAACGCCACTTTCTTTTTTTTATAAAACGGGCATTTTTCTTTAATACACTGCTCATTTTTTTCGCTAAAACGACATTCTATCGTACTGCTTTCCAATTCGACATTATAATTCTCATTTATGAATTGAATTGCCTTCTGAAAACTCAAAAAAGCATCCCTCTTACAGCATCTCGGGCCTCCGACCCTCGACAAACTATGTAATGCTTTGGAAGTAAATTCCATATGTTTCCCCCACGACGCATCTCCGCTCAGCGGACCTGTTCCGTCTATAATGGAAAGCGCTGCGCCCATAGAACTTACCGCACCGCAGACACCCCACATACCGCAAGTTGCTCCCGGCATCTGCATTCCGCGTTTCATAAGTTCCTGCAAACTACTACGCAACTCAATATGACCGCCTGCATTATAAAACGCTGTCAACAGCGCTGCTCCGTCCAGCACATGGTGCTCGGGTCCATGTATCCTGACAAAATCGTTTTGGGCTATATGATTAAAAATTTCTATCGGATTTTTACTGTTTTCGTGCAGACATGCTTCAATGATTTTCTTTGCTCTTTCTTCCATGATTCTTTATACCTTCCTCGCAACAATCTTATTCATCGCGTGACAATGCTTTATTCCATTTTCATGTTCATCGCTAAACTTCTTACTCTCAAACATTTTGATTTCCCAGTCCTCATAGTAACCTTTGATTTCTTCGTTTTTGAATACACCAATCATGACCTCTTTCAAATCTTCAGGCACCGGTTCCTCGTCTGTGAATAATGCTACAATGTGATATCCGTTTACATTTGTCCAATTCTTTAGCAAATCAAGTATTTTGGACTGTTTTTCTCTTTCAATAAACTGCAGCACTCCATGAAGAATAACTAAGTCATATTTGTACTTAAATTCAAAATCCAAAACATCGCATACATATGTATTTATGTCTAAACGATTACGTTCTTTTAAATAATCTATTTTATCGATGGCATTTTTTGAAATGTCAAAAGCATCTACTCTAAATCCCAAACCCGCCAAATACAGCGAATGCCTTCCGTCCCCGCAGCCGACATCGAGAATTCTTGCCTTCTGAGCTAAAAGCGGCACTATTTCTTCCACTTCTTTGCTTGGATTACCAAATGTTGATTTTTCTTTGTTTAAATACTCATTTTCCCAAAATGGTTTCATACTATAATCCTTTCCTTGTTTCATTATAAATTCTCCCCCTCCTTTTCGCAACAATACAGACCTCCTTCTTTCTTCTTTGGGCAAGATTACTTCTTTTTGCCCTTCACCTTATCCACAATTTCTCCTTCTAAGCAAGACATTATTCAAATTTGTGGGCAAGAAATCCTTATAAATCAGCTTTTCTTACCCAATATACAGAAAGCCAACCAGCTTCCATTGGGTAAGAAAATCAAAAAATCTTTCAAACTTGCCCAATTTCCGTGCAAACACCAACTGCCCAAAGCATCCACCACTACAAACAACCGCCACCATCACACAAAAAAGGACGACACAATGTCGTCCCTTCCGATTAATTCTCATTCATCTTTAATAATTTTGCTGCCTGATCCGCTGCGATACAAGCATCAATAATTTCCTGAATATCGCCGTTCATAATCTTATCAAGCTTATAGAGTGTCAGGTTAATTCTGTGGTCTGTCACACGTCCCTGTGGGAAGTTGTAAGTTCTGATTTTCTCAGAACGGTCACCGGTTCCTACCTGGCTACGTCGAAGCTCCGCTTCCGCATCATGGGCTTTCTGTTGCTCTAAGTCATATAATTTTGTACGCAGGAGTGCATAAGCCTTCGCTTTATTCTGAATCTGTGATTTCTCTGTCTGGCTGTAAATCACGATACCTGTCGGCATATGTGTCAATCGAACAGCAGAGTCCGTTGTGTTGACACACTGTCCGCCCGAACCGGATGCACGACATACGTCAATACGGATATCTTTCTCATCGATGACAACGTCCACTTCCTCCGCCTCAGGCATCACTGCTACCGTGATGGTCGAAGTATGAATACGTCCACCGGATTCTGTCTCCGGAACACGCTGCACGCGGTGAACACCGGATTCATATTTGAGAACGGAATAAGCGCCCTGTCCGGTTACCATGAACGTAACGGATTTCATACCGCCGATTCCGATTTCTTCCATTTCCATCGTCTCTACTTTCCAGCGACGGCCTTCTGCATAGTGTACATACATACGATAGATTTCCGCTGCAAAAAGTGCTGCCTCGTCTCCACCTGCACCTGCACGGATTTCCACGATAACGTTCTTGTCATCGTTCGGGTCCTTCGGTAAAAGCAGAATCTTAAGCTCATTTTCAAGCTCTTCCACACGCTTCTTTGCATCATTTAATTCTTCCTTGAGCATTTCACGCATATCTTCATCGGACTCTTCCTCAAGCATAGAAAGACTGTCCTCGATGGTCTCTTTACATCCCTTATACTCTTTGTACGCTTCTACAATCGGTGTTAAGTCGCTCTGCTCTTTCATCAGGGAACGGAAACGTTTCTGGTCATCCGCAATCCCCGGTGAGCTAAGCTCAAACATTATGTCCTCAAAGCGATGTACTAAATCTTCCAATTTATCAAACATCTTATTTTCCTCCTAAGAATGTACCAAACACAACACGGTCGAGTCCGGCATAATCTTTTTTCACTTCCATCTCTTTATATCCATGACGTTGCATAAGGGCAACTACATCCTCTGCCTGGTCATGTCCAATCTCAAAGAAAAGCTGCCCGCCTCTCTTCAAGTAATGTTCTGATTCTTTTATAATTTTGCGGTAAAAATAAAGTCCGTCCGCAGTTCCGTCCAGCGCCATTCGCGGATCGTGATCACGCACCTCCGGCATCAGGGTTTCAATCACATCTGTGCGGATGTACGGCGGGTTTGAAACAATAATATCAAACTTTTCGTCTATCGATTCAAATAAATCACTGTGCACAAAACAGGCTCTTTCCGCCATTCCTAATATTTCTGCGTTAGCCTTTGCTACCTTCAAAGCTTCCTCGGACAAATCTGCCCCGATACCTGTTGTATCATTAGAATAACGAAGAAGGCTGAGCAATATACATCCGGAACCTGTGCACATATCTAAAATTCGTACACCGTCATGCAAATCCCGCATCACCTCTTCCACAAGGATTTCCGTATCCTGTCTCGGAATCAGCACATGCTCATTCACATGAAAGGTCAGTCCCATAAAATCCTGCTGCCCTGTCAAATGCTGCAGCGGAATATGTTCACTGCGCTTTGCAATCAATTCTTCAAATCTTTCCTGTTGCTCCGGGCTGACTTCTTTTTCCGGATGGGCAAAAAGCGTCATCCGGTCTGTCTCACAGACAAATTCCAAAAGAAGTCTGGCATCAAGCGCCGCCTCTTCTATCTGCGCACCTGCCAGGATTTCTTTTCCATATGCATACAAATCTGCGTATCTCATGACTCTTCCTGTTCTGTCGCTTCCGCCTGTGCTTCTGCCTCAGCTTCCGCTTTCAATTCCTCTGAAATCTCCTGCGATTTTTCAAACACTTTCTGTGCATCATCCACATCGAACCCGAACTCTGTTTTAAAATACTCTTTCCAGTCAAAAACAGCTTCAATTGCTGCAATCGCAACCTCAATCATATCATCATCCGGCTCTTTGGTTGTCAATTTCTGAAGCCACATACCCGGTGCTGAAATGATGCGCACAAAAATATTATTTGTTCTTCCTGCCAAGCGGATAATTTCATAAGAAATACCTGCAATTACAGGAACCAGAAGCAAACGCACTACCAAACGGAGTACAGGCTGATCAATACGGATGAAGAAGAATAAAATCACACTGATAAACACAACAAACAAAAGGAAACTTGTTCCGCAGCGTTTATGCTGGCGTGAACTTTTTCTTACATTTTCTACATTTAAAATTCTTCCTTTTTCCAGGCAGTTGATACATTTATGTTCCGCACCGTGATACTGATACGTTCTGTGAATATCTTTCATAAGCGAGATCAGCACTACATAGGAAAGGAAAATAAGAATCCGGATAATTCCTTCAAATAGTGCAAGCAACGTATCATTTGCCACTACTTTTGAAAGAAGCTCGGCAAGAAAATAAGGAAGCACCATAAAAAGTGCAATTGCCATCACAATAGAAAATGCCACTGTAAGTCCTGTTAAAACTTCCTCTGTCTTTTCGCCAAACAGCTTATTTGCCACCTTGTCAAACTTTGTCTCCTCATCCGGCTCATCTTCCTCATAGAAAGACGCCGAATAGGTCAGACAGTTCATTCCGAGTACAAGCGAATCCACAAAATTGAACACACCACGGATAAACGGAACCTGTTTCCATTTTTTATCCGCCTTGCTCTTATATTCATCTTTTTTTATCTCAATTTTACCATTCGGTTTGCGTACGGCAACTGCATAAACATCTTTATTTTTCATCATGATGCCTTCCAGTACCGCCTGTCCGCCGATTCCGCAATAATGGTCGCTTGCTTTTTTCGCCATGTTTATCACAACTCCTTAGATTCGGAAAAAAATAAGGTTGAGATAAGAAATCTCAACCTTTTTCGTCAAATTATTTGCTAACAACGCCGTATTTCTTATTGAACTTATCAATACGTCCATCTGCTCTTGCTGATTTCTGCTGGCCTGTGTAGAATGAATGACATTTTGAACAAATTTCCACGTGGATAGACTCTTTTGTAGAACCTGTTACAAATGTGTTACCGCAGTTGCAAGTTACTGTAGCCTGATTATAATTTGGATGGATTCCTTCTTTCATTTTTTTCACCTCTCTATATAAATTGTCATTTACGTTTTACGTCTTTACATAAACAGCTTTTACATTGTATCACAGCGTTTTGCCTATGGCAAGACTTTTTTATACATTTTTTTCATTAAATAAATTTTATCTTCTGTATCATCTTAACAAATTCATCATTTGTTTTGGTGCGCACAAACATATCAAGAATCTTCTCTACCGCCTCATCCGGTTTCATGCTTGTAAGCGCGCGGCGCATAATACCGACTGCCTGTAACTCGTCTTCTGTAAGGAGTAAATCCTCTCGACGTGTTCCGGACTTCGGAATATCAATGGCCGGGAATACTCTCTTTTCAGAAAGTTTGCGGTCAAGAATCATTTCCATGTTACCGGTTCCTTTGAACTCCTCATAAACTACGTCGTCCATCTTAGAACCCGTATCAACAAGTGCTGTTGCAAGAATCGTAAGGCTTCCGCCTTCACGCATATTTCTCGCTGCACCGAAAAATCGTTTCGGCATATGAAGAGCCGCCGGGTCAAGACCTCCCGAAAGCGTACGTCCGCTCGGCGGAACGGTAATGTTATATGCACGCGTCAAACGCGTAATACTGTCAAGAAGAATTGTAACATCTTTATTCAGCTCCACAAGACGCTTGGCTCTCTCAATTACCATCTCAGACACTCGTTTGTGATGCTCCGGAAGTTCATCAAATGTAGAATAAATAACTTCCACATTCGGGCCTTCAATCGCTTCACGGATATCCGTCACTTCCTCCGGACGCTCATCAATCAAAAGAATAATCAAATGCATATCCGGATTATTTGTCTTAATCGAACGGGCTACTTCTTTTAATAATGTAGTTTTTCCTGCTTTCGGCGGGGAAACAATCATTCCACGCTGTCCTTTTCCGACCGGACTGAGCAAATCCATAATACGCATTGCAACGGATGATTTTCCTGCTTCTAAGCGAAGTCTCTCATCCGGGAAAATCGGTGTCATATCCTCAAAATTTGTTCTCTTACCCATTTCCGACGGATGACGGCCGTTAATCTTCTTTAAATATAGCAGCGCACTGAATTTTTCACCCTGCGTTTTCACTCTCGTGTTACCGACGATAATATCTCCTGTTCTGAGACTGAATTTGCGGATCTGACTCGGTGCGACATAGACATCATTTTCTCCCGGCAGATAATTGTTACTCCGGATAAAACCATAGCCCTCCGACATAACCTCTAAAATACCTTCCGCTTCGATTCCGCTGTCCAAATCGGAACTAAGCTTCTCCGGGTCAATTTTACTCTTTTCATCTTCTGCAAGCATGGCATCCACAACTTCTGCCTTTTTCATTGCAGTAACGCCTTTTATCCCTCTTGTCTTCGCGATTTCTTTTAAATCAGAAAGCGCAAGGGATTCATACTTGTCTCTCATACTTGTATCCATAAAAAAATCTCCTATCTTTTACATAAACATATCTATTCAATTGTATGTTTGGGATTCATATCGATTTGTTCTTGAGTTGCATTTTCTTTTCTAAGTATAATCATTTCGCCGAAATTAGTAAAGTCTTTTTTGTTTTTTCCGTCGCGCACATTGCACACACGCCGTTTTTAAGATATATTATAAAGGTCAAAAAAAATAAAAAAAGAAAAGGGTATGAAAATGACAACAAACGAAAAAGCATTACAGCTTCACGAACAGTGGCAGGGAAAATTGAACACTGTCTCAAAAGTAAAAGTAAACTCAAGAGAGGCTTTATCTCTCTCATACACACCGGGCGTCGCAGAGCCGTGTAAAGTGATTGCCGAGGATAAAGAAGCCGCTTACAAATATACCATGAAAAGCAATACAGTTGCTGTTATCTCCGACGGCAGCGCTGTGCTGGGCCTTGGAAATATCGGTCCGCACGCAGCTATGCCTGTTATGGAAGGAAAATGTGTTTTATTTAAAGAGTTCGGCGATGTAAATGCCGTTCCTATTTGCCTTGATACACAGGATACGGAAGAACTGATTAAAACAATCACATACCTGGCACCGAACTACGGCGGCATCAACTTAGAAGATATCAGTGCTCCGCGTTGTTTCGAAATTGAGGAACGCTTAAAAGCTACACTTGATATTCCTGTTTTTCACGATGACCAGCACGGAACTGCTATTGTTGTTCTTGCCGGTATTATCAACGGATTAAAAGTGGTAGGAAAAGAAAAAGAAAACTGCAAAGTCGTTGTCAACGGTGCAGGAAGCGCCGGCGTAGCTATCACAAAGCTTTTACTTACTTACGGTTTTAAAAATATTGTTATGTGTGACCGTGTCGGTATTCTCGCAAAAGACACTGACGGTCTTAACTGGATGCAGAAAAAAATGACGGATACAACGAATCCAAACAATGAAACGGGATCTCTTGCCGATGCACTGAAGGGCGCAGATATCTTTGTCGGTGTTTCTGCTCCGAATATCGTGACACCGGAGATGGTTTCTTCCATGAATCCGGATTCCATCTTATTTGCCATGGCTAACCCTGTACCGGAAATCATGCCTGACGTAGCCAAAGCCGCAGGCGCCAGAGTTGTCGGAACCGGACGCTCCGATTTCCCAAACCAGGTTAACAACGTCGTCGCTTTTCCTGGCATTTTCAAAGGTGCTCTCGAAGGACGCGCTCCTCAGATTACGGAAGAAATGAAATTAGCAGCCGCTAATGCGCTCGCAGCCCTTGTTTCTCCTCAAGAGTTATCCGAGGACAACATTTTACCGGAAGCCTTTGACCCACGCGTAGCAGAAGCTGTCGCTAACGCCGTAAAAGCCCACATTTAATCGTATGGATGCAAATAAGCCTTATAACAGTCTGAATTCTTATTTAAAAAATAAATATGGTGAGAAGATTTTCAAAATAGCTCTTGACGGCGGCTTTACATGTCCGAACCGTGACGGCACAAAAGGCAGCAGAGGCTGTATTTTCTGTTCATCCGGCGGAAGCGGCGAATTTGCCACCGAAGTGACGGAACATTCCGTTCCCGAGCAAATCGAGAAAGCTCTTTCTCTTTTCGGAAATAAAAACATCGGACGCAAGTATATCGCCTATTTTCAGGCCTATACAGGAACTTATGACAAACCGGAAAGACTGCTCGCACTCTACCGCGCTGCCCTTTCCCATCCGCTCATCTGTGGTATTTCTATCGCCACCAGGCCGGATTGTCTTGAATCTGAGGTATTAGATGTCCTTCAGCAATGCCTTACGGAATTCCCGGACAAATTTATCTGGGTAGAACTCGGTCTTCAAACCATCCACAGCCGCACAGCTTCCTATATCAGACGCGGATATCCGTTATCCTGCTTTGAAGAAGCCCTGCAAGCACTTCATAACCTGTCCATCCCCGTAATTGTCCATGTCATTCTCGGACTTCCGGGGGAAAGTGATGAAGATATGCTTGCTACCATCGATTATTTAAATCAGCGGCATATTTTCGGTATCAAACTTCAGCTCCTTCATGTATTGAAAGATACCGATCTTGCTGACGATTACAAAAACGGTAAGTTTGACTGTCTTACCAAAGAACACTACATTGATATTCTAATCCGCTGCATCGACCGTCTTGATCCGGAAATCGTACTTCACCGTGTAACCGGTGACGGCCCGGCAAAACTTCTGATTGCACCGGAGTGGAGTCTTTATAAATGGGACACGCTCAATACACTGCACCGGCTTATGCAGGAAGGCGGCCATTACCAGGGACGGGACTTTCACCCTGCCCTCTAAAAGAAAGGATTTACCATGACCCAGGATCCACATACTATATACAAACTGATTGTCCTTTATATGATTAACCGCATCAACACTCCTTTAACCCGTGCGCAAATCACTGACTTTATATTGGACAGAGAATATACCAATTACATGACGCTTCAAACTGTGTTTGCACAGCTTTCCGAAAGCAACATGATTGAAGAAAAAGCAATCCGGAACCGGACTCAGCTCTTCATCACCGAGGAAGGGGCCGATACGTTACATTTTTTTGAAAATCGTATTTCTTCAGAAATCAAAAAGGACGTGGATGCGTATTTAAACGAAAAATCCATGTCCATCAAAAAAGAAGCTTCTATTAAAGCTGATTATTATAAAGGTACCGACGGCGACTACAAAGCCCATCTTGTTGCTCTGGAAAAGAAACAAGTGCTGGTTGATATCACGCTGTCTGTTCCGACGGAAGAAATCGCCTCTTCCATCTGTTATAAATGGGAAAACAAAAATCAGGAAATCTATCAATATTTAATTGAGCAGCTCTTTTAGAGCTGCTCGTTTATTTTAACAATTCTTTTTTTACCTCGCCGTCCGTCTCGCCAAGTGACACACCTAAGATTGCGGCAAGTGTCGGTCCCTCATCCCATAAGCACATCTTCTCTGCCACATTTCCCTCCGCTACGCCACGGCCGCTCATCATAAAGAAGGTTTCATAGTCCGGCAAATCCGGCAAATATCCATGTGTTGCATGCATTGCATGCGCTGTCATATTTTCGACTTTCTCATATGGTTTTTCAAACCCGTTTTGGAAATAATATCCCTGCTGTGCCTCCAGCATACAGACACAATTACCGTCCGCCCCAAGTGCCTTTGCCTCTTTCCTTGTGATAATGCGACTTATCATTTCCAGTGGGATTTGCTGCAAAGCCGCACGAAGACGTTTCATCAAGTCATCTCGCTGCTGATTTTTAGCTTTTTTGAAGATTTTCAGCGTTTTTCTTGAAGCATAAATATAACAACACCCATCACAGTGCTGGGCATAAAAATCGTAATCTGCAATTTTTCCGTCATCTGACACACGCAAAAGTCCCGCCTGCTTCAGATAATAGTTAGGAAATACTGCGGTATGTGTCGCTATCTGGCAATGATCTCCGAGAACTACAACGGTTGTTTTTTCCATATCTCCGGTTTCTTCAAGCGCCGACAAAAAACGCCCCAAACGCTCGTCATGACGCCGCATAGCCTCTTTAACCTGCGGCGCATCAAGACCGCATCTATGCCTGTGCGTATCCACATCTGTCAGATGAATCAGGAATAGTTCCGGATTGTACTTTCTTATCGTATATTCCGCCGCTTCTGTCACAAAATTATCCAGATTCGGCTGATTTAATCCATCCAAAAGATGACCGAATTTACCAAGCAGGTCAATCTGATACACAATCGGACCGCTCACAGCCGAAATCATCACCTGATTTTGCCAGTCCCTGTTTGGAAAAATCTCCGGAACACAATATTTGATACGGCTTTGCGCTGTTACCGGCCAAAGAAGAGCTGCTGTTGTCATCCCTTTCTTTCGTGCCAAATCATATATCGTTTCCGTCTTTACGTATTTTCTCTGCCAATGCCAGTCTTCTTTTCCGTTCCGCCTCGGCTGCACACGTATATTATTAATCACACCGTGCTTCTCCGGCTTCTGCCCTGTCACAATCGAACAATGTGCCGGATATGTAATCGACGGATATACACTTCTTACGTGATCACAATAAGCAGACTTTTCCCTTATCTTCTTAAAATTCGGCAGACTGCCCATGTATTCCAAATCCCTGCTCCCGACTGCATCAAGGGAAATGATCATCATTCTTTCAGCCATTTCATATGCTCCTGTACTTTTTTCTCATACCCCATCTCTGTCGGCTCATAAAAGGCTGTTCCGACAATCTCATCCGGCAAATATTGCTGATGCGAAAAATGTTTCGGAAAATCATGTGCATACTCGTAACCGATTCCGTGTCCGAGTTTTGCCGCTCCTTTATAATGAGCATCCTGTAAATGTGTAGGTACTTTTAAATTTCCTGTCTTTTTCACACAATCCGCTGCTGCAAAAATCGCATTGCAAGCTGTATTACTCTTTGGTGCTGTTGCAATATAAATCGCAGCATGGGATAAAATAATCTGCGCCTCAGGCATTCCCACACGCTCTACCGCAAGCGAAGCACTGACTGCCACCTGCAATGCCTGCGGATCTGCCATACCGACATCTTCCGACGCACAAATCATCATTCTTCTCGCAATAAAAGTTACACTTTCTCCCGCATACAGCATCTTTGCAAGATAATAAACTGCCGCATCCGGGTCTGATCCTCTCATACTCTTAATAAAAGCAGACACCGTATCGTAGTGGTTATCCCCGGATTTGTCATATTTTACCACACGCTTCTGAATACATTCCGAAGCAACCGGAAGAGTAATATGAATCTTTCCGTCCTCACTTCGCTCCGTCGTCAAAACACCGATTTCAATTGCATTGAGTGCATGACGCGCATCACCGCCTGATAAATCTGCCAAAAATTCCAAAGCATCTTCATCAATGCAGGCATCATATGCCCCCATTCCTTTCTCGGAATCTGTCACTGCCCTTCGCAAAAGATTCTTGATATCTTCCTTTTCCAACGGTTTTAACTCAAAAATAATCGAACGCGAAATTAAAGCCCCGTTCACTTCAAAATACGGATTCTCCGTTGTCGCACCAATCAAAACAATCGTTCCGTCCTCCACAAACGGCAAAAGGTAATCCTGCTGTCCCTTGTTAAAACGATGAATCTCATCGATAAAAAGGATTGTCTTTTTCTGATACATCCCCTGCATATCTTTTGCCTTTGCAACAACCTCTTCCATATCTTTTTTACCGGCAATCGTCGCATTAATCTGTGTAAACTCTGCACTCGTTGTATTCGCAATCACTTTAGCAATTGTCGTCTTCCCCGTTCCCGGAGGCCCGTAAAAAATAAGCGAACTTAATTTATCCGCTTTAATCGCACGATAAAGCAACTTATCTTCACCTAATATATGCTTCTGCCCGACAATCTCATTAAGCGTCGTCGGACGCATTCTTGCCGCCAGCGGCGATTCCTTTTCCATTGTATTTTCACGCATATATTCAAATAAATCCATAACCTTTTGTACTTCCTCACCTGACATATTCCGGGCACTGCCGGTCTACTCAAAAGTATATCCGACGGACCGCTGAAATTCAATCCTAGTCAAACAAAATCTCATCCAATGTCACAAACGTATAACCATCCTCCCGTAAGCTGTCAACAATTGCCAGCGCCGCCTGCACACTCGTCTTCGAAGCATCATGCATCAATATAATTGCATTCTCCTTAGCATTCGGAAGGACATTTTGCATAATTGTTCCGACATCTGAAAGTTCCCAGTCACGGGAATCAATTGTCCAAAGCGCTTCCACCATCGGCGGCTCATAAACAAGTTCCTCCGGTGCACGTCCGAACGGCGGACGAATTAACTGCGGATACTGTCCTGTCACCTCGTAAATCACTTCATTCGTCCGGCTCACCTGCATAATTGCTTCCTCGGCAGACATCTCACACAGATTTTCGTGGTAATAGGAATGGTTTCCAATCATATGACCTTCCTGCGCAATCCGTTTCACAATTTCCGGATGTTCCTTCACCTCCTGACCGAGCAAAAAGAACGTCGCTTTTACATTCCTCTGTTTTAATCCTTCTAAAAGCGGTAATGTATATTTATAATTCGGTCCGTCATCAAAAGTCAGGGCTATTTTCTTGATTTCTGTCTGATTATTTGACAAAGTCTGCCTATATATTCCCTCTTGATCATTTCCATTCCGGCACAATATCATCGCCCCCAGTACAATATCCAGAAGCAAAAGCACTCCAATCCATATCATTCTCCGGATTTTCATAAACACTCCGCGCTACTGTTTTCTATCTAATATATGCATTCTCAACCATCAAATTCCAACATATAATCACGATAACGCAAGGCACACATATTCCTCTGGCATTTGTAATTTTTCCTCTGCTCAATAGCAATGGTTTTAAAAAAAGTCTTCCAAAGGCGCTCATATTCCTGTGAACGTTTACTTTGCCAAAGACGCTCAATCGCCTCATGGTCTATCGGTGACAAAAACCACTGCTTCCCTCGTTCATGAAAAACCCCCATCTCGCTACGGTCATCGATAATCACAAAATGTTCCTCCGGAAACCTGTCTGCAAAATGATCTGCCATCAACGGCAGAACAAAATTCTTCGGTTTAATGCGCGCAATCAAAATACCGTTTTCCAACTCTGCAAACCGTACAAACTCCCGAAAACTGTGCGATTCATTCACTACATTCCGGCAAATCTCAAACACTTTGCAAACTTCCTCTCTTGCGTGCATATCAGTCACTCCTGCACCGACCCAAAATCCAAGTTTTAAAAAATGATAGATTGCCATAATTTTCTCCTCTTCATGCGAAAGAGAAACCGCATAAATCTGCCGGTAAGCTTCCGGTGAAATTTTTCTGCTCACAGAGCGCGCCACTTTCACCGCCTTCTCTATATCCGTCTCCACATAGCGGTACTGCGCAAACAGCTCCAAAGAAAAATCACCATCCGGCAATATCAAAAGCTGTTCGTCCGGTATACGCGCCGCCCACGCATCATAAATCGCCGTAAAAATCCCGTCCGGCGTATTTTCACATATGTAAATGATTCTCCCCTGCTCCATAAGCTCACCCCGTCTTTTTATTGTTTTCAATCAAAAATTTCTGGTCATCGAAAAGAGACAGCTGACGAAACGTCACGTTATAATCTATCTCCCAATTTTTCTTTTGATCCAGCTCTAAAATCCGTCTCGTAATATAATCCTCATCTATCTTCGTCTGATACATCATTTTACCGTTACATGTAATAAAATAATGTGCGCGCTTGAGTACGACACCGATTCTTTTCAACTGATCAAATCCGAGTTTTTCACTCCTTCTGGCTGCGATAATTCTTCGCGCAGACTTTACACCGATTCCGGGTACTCTGAGCAAAAGTTCATACGGAGCCCGGTTAACCTCCACCGGAAAATGCTCCAAATGACGGATTGCCCATTCACACTTTGGGTCCAAAAATACATTAAAATTCGGTTTTTCCTCTGACAAGAGTTCCTGTGCCTTAAACCCGTAAAACCGCAAAAGCCAATCCGCCTGATATAGCCGGTGTTCCCTGAGAAGCGGCGGCTTCGTTCCCGGGTCCGGAAGCGCACTGTCCTCATTTAATGCCACATACGCCGAATAAAACACGCGTTTTAAGTCGTAATTCTGATACAGCGATTCCGCTACCGTAAGCAGCTGATAGTCATTTTCCTGCGTCGCTCCGACAATCATCTGCGTGCTCTGTCCCGCAGGTACAAAATCCTGTTTTGTGCGTACCGCCGGATATTGAAAGTCTCTTAAAGCAATCTCTGTCTGCTGCATAATCGGTAATTTTGCCTCTTCTTTTCCATCTGTCAAAAGCAGCCTCTGCCCGTGAATTCCCTTCTGAATCTGACGCATCGGAAGCAAAATTTTCTCTCTGCTCTTTCCTGGCGCAAGTTGTTTCAAACCGTCTGCTGTTGCCAGCTCTAAATTCAAACTCATGCGGTCAGCCAAAAAACCGACTGCCTCTACCAGCTGCGGTGAAGCACCCGGAATCCCTTTTACATGAATATATCCATTAAACTTATACTTTTCCCGTAAAAGCTTCAGCGTAATATAAATCTGCTCCATCGTCTCATCCGGACTATGTCGTACACCTGAACTCAAAAACAACCCCTCAATATAATTGCGCCGATAAAACTGTATCGTCAGTTCACATACTTCCTCCGGCGTAAAACTCGTGCGGAGCGTGTCATTTGACCGGCGGTTGATACAATATTTGCAATCATGAATACACTCATTGGTAAACAAAATCTTGAGCAATGAAATACATCGTCCATCCGCCGCAAAACTGTGGCAGATACCGCTCGCAGCTGTGTTCCCGATCATGCCTGCTTTCCCTTTCCTCTCTACGCCGCTGGATGTGCAGGCCACGTCATATTTCGCCGCATCTGTTAAAATTTCCAACTTCTCTCCAACTGACAAATCTTCTACTACCAGCATACCCTCGCCCCTTTTCTAATCGAACATTTGTTCTATTATTGCATAGATAAATTCATTTGTCAAATACGCATTTCCCTATATTTCAAAAATACTCTTGACACTCACTGTACAAAGTGTTACAACTGTATCATCTCGAGTGATACAGTTGAAAGGAGGCGTTATATGATTGCAGTTGATTTAAAAAGTAACAAACCTATTTATGAACAGATTATTGAACAAATAAAATTTCACGTACTCAAAGGCCATCTTAAGCCGGGAGATTCGATTCCGTCCGTTAGAAAACTGGCTCTTGATATGTCCGTCACACCCGGAACGGTAGCTAAGGCCTATCAAGAACTGGAACGCCAAAAGATTATTGAAACCATTCGCGGAAAGGGAACCTTTATCGCAGCAAACATTGAGCTAAAACCCGACGAAGACAGAATCAAAGAATGCAGTAGCTTGCTCAGATCTGCTGTTCTGGAGTTGAAAGTAATGGGACTTTCTGAAGAACAAATCGTTGAAATGATAAGGGATTTATATAAGGAGATGAGTTTATGTTAGAGGTGAAAAACGTTTACAAAAGTTATGATAAAACAGAGGTTTTGCACGGAGTATCTTTAGAGCTAAATCCGGGAGAAATTCACGGATTAATCGGTGAAAACAGTGCCGGAAAAACCACACTGATCAAGTGCATTACCGGAATTTATAAAGCAAACAGCGGAAGCATTCAGGTGGACGGTCAGGATATTTATGACAATCCAAAAGCAAAGAGCATCATCGGATATGTGGCTGATTATAACGAGTACATACAGACCTATAGTGCACAACAAATGGTGAGGATGTTTCAGCGTTTTTATCCGGAGTTTGATACAGAGAAATTCAATTCCCTGAATGAAGTGTTTGAACTTCCTTTGGAAAAGATGATCAGCACATTATCAAAGGGACAGAAGATGCGGTTGGCAATCATGCTTGAGATTTGCCATAATCCCAAGTATCTGATTATGGACGAACCGACATCGGGACTTGACCCGGTAGCAAAAGAGGATTTGTACCGGCTTTTGATTAAAGAAGCGGAGGAAAACGGAGTCGGAATCCTGATCAGTTCGCACAATCTGACGGGACTGGAAAAGTTGTGTGATTCCGTAACAATGCTTCATAAAGGAAACGTGGAAAATCAGATTTCTGTCGAAAATATGAAACGCATTCTGACTAAAGTAAATGTCGTTTTTGAAGGCGGAGCAAATCCCGCACTTTATCACCACGACAGTATCCTGCGAATCAGTAATGTCGGAAGCATTTATACACTTTTAGTCAAAGAGTATGATGCCTCCACGGAAGCACTTCTCAAAGAGTGGGGCGCATCGTTTGTAGAACCGGCCCGCCTAAATCTGGAAGAGGTGTATGTGGCCTTAGAGGAAAACCGAAAAGAGTAGGAGGTGACGTGCGTATGAAAGATATTATGTTATTGCTCAGACAGCGCAAGGGAATATATCTGTCATTGCTGTGCATAACGGGAATCGTGTCAGTGCTGCTGACTTGGGGGTTACAAAAAGACGGAACTACCTTGGGAGATACCTATGCGGTAGTGTCTATACTGATGTTTTGGGTAATTTCAATGGTTGCCTTTGCTATAACGCCGAAATCGGAGAAAGAGTTTTTTGAGTCTCTTCCTGTGAAAAAAACGGCCCTGGAATTATATCCTTATGCGGGATTTCTGCTGATTTTTGCGGTAGACATCTTATTGGCAGTTATCACATCCGCAATCGGCGGCGAAATGAGAAGCCGGATTTCAGGTCTTGCGCCGAAAGAATTTATCTTTCTTTGTCTGGCTCTGCTTGCGACCGGAACCTTAACCTATCTATGCATCGGAACATTTAAAGATCCGGTATGGGGAATTGGCGCAAGTATCGGAATTTGGTTCGGAACTGTAGGATCCGTCGGTTTCTTCGAAAACGGAATTATATCACTGTCCGTTACTGCCGGAATTGTGATACTTACAACCGCTGTTGCGATAATGGTACTTCTGATGGTGTTACATGCACATTACCGGGAGTTATCCGGCGGAAAGTTGGGATATTTCCGGGCAGCAGATGCAGTCGCTCTGACGTCCGTTGCTGTCATGATTTTTTATCTGATTTATTTGGTTTCAAGCAACGCAGCCTGGGCACTTTTGGCTGTCATTATTGTGGAGGCTGCTATATATCACCAAGTTTTTCACAAAAAACATGCCTTAAAAAAAATCGAGATCAGAGCGTATGCACAAAAGAAGAATCCGTGGTTTTTCTTCCATCTTCCGACATGGCTTGTAACCATGGCATTGTTGCTTTTATTGGTTTTGGGAATTGTCATAAGAAAACATATGGTACTGATGCAGCTGATGACAGAGCTTGTTGATATTGTCGGAACACAGAAAATATTTGCATTATGGAGTGAAATTGAAGACGTAGCCTTTCTAAATACAACTCTGCCGGTCTTTGTAATCGGTCTGCTCAGTATTCACGGTTCGCTCAGATATTTCATAGAATCCCAAAAAGAAACCAGAGAGTTTTTAGAACGCTTGCCTGTCAGCCGAAAAAAAAGGTATACGACAATGGTGACAATGGATCTTTTGTTGATTGTCATTCCGATTCTTTTCCATATCATATTATGCGCAGGGTGTTATTTATCTTATCAAAAGATGTATGATGTGGTGTTACTTACTCCATTGACAGAAGATATTATACGTTCTCTTATACTGTTCTGCTATGCAATGACTGTCCTGGGAATCCTTTATCTGGTTGATGCCGTAACCGTCGGAGCATTAAAGATATTTAACTATCCACTTATAGTGATGACAATTGCAGTTCTTGTATCGATAGCAGAAGGCTTATTCCAAAGTCAGTTTAATCAAACCACCCTGCTACGGACGGCGATTCCATGTTTGGTAATCGGACTCTTTCTGATTATGTGGTCAGGCCGGCTCTATATAAAAAGAGAACAGAGCCAAAAATACTTTTATTACAAACCTGCTATGCATATTTTTGCAATATTGTATGCAGCAGTCTTTGCATTTTTTGTTATAACCTTAACGCAGCATGTCTTTTGGTATGTGATTGCAGCAGTCGGCGCAATTGTGATTTATTGTGCCGGTATCAAAGCCTGTATGCAGCCGGAAGGAAACAATGCAAATAAGAAAGTATTGAAAAATCATACAAAATAAAGAAAGAAATGAAGAGCGTTGCTGTAAAAACACAACAACGCTCTTTGTTATCTTTAGAAATTACTCTTCCCCAATCCTGCCATCCTACGGCAAAACCACATCCTTAAACACCGCCATACATTCCCGCAGATAATTTGTCGGATTGAGCCACCAGACATTGTCCGCACCGAGTCCCGACACCGGTTCATACCCGATTTCCCGCGCCAAATGGCAGGCCCGGAACACATGAAATTTGTTCGTCACAATCACAACCGACGCATCTTTAGGAATAAACTGCTTGGAAAATGTCAAATTCTCATTTGTTGATGTCGATTTGTCTTCCATAAAAATTCTCGACTCCTCAATCCCCAAATCCACAAGCGCCTTTTTCATTGCCTCAGCCTCGGAAATCCACTCATTTGCGCCCTGTCCGCCGCTGACCACAACCTTACTGTCCGGATTAACAAGCAAATACTCTGCTGCCGCCTCAATGCGGTACATGAGCACAAGCGACGGTCTGTCGCCGCGCAGTCCTGCTCCGAGCACAACTAAGTAATCCGCATCCTCTTCCGGTCCTACGCTCTGCCCGTGCAATATCATACCAAACAGCACACCAAACAGCACAATTCCGAGAGATATCAACGTCCAAAAACAGACAATCAGCTTTCGAGGCACCGATATTTTCCCTTTTAAATGCAGATACCAAACTCCCGCAACTGCGAGACATCCGGCAGATATACATGGAAACACAAAGAAAAATGTCATCGGCCCCACAAAAGTCACAAGCATACAAAAATAGCCAAAACAACCTACCGCCATAACAAACAGCATTGCAATCATAGTTTTATTCAACGTTTTCTTCGACATTTTCCTCATCCGCTACATCCTCTACCAGAAAGATTCTCGCTGAAAACGGCGCAATATCCGTACGGATTTTATACGGCTTATCATGCACCGGCTCCTCTGTCACATACGTCTTCATATCCTTTTGATCCGTATTACCGCTGTAACAATACCAATCGCTGTTAAGCAGTTCCTTCAGACGGCAATTCTTATCATAACCAAACGTGAAATTGCTCCAATATTGATCCGAAAAATTCAGCATAACAATGATATTCTGTCCCTGCGCCCGGCGTTCATACACATAAGTCGAAAACTCTGCCGCATTTGATTCCAGCCATGCAAAACAGCCGGAATTGTACTCTCCGTCATAAAGAGCCGGATATTCCAAATAAAGCCCCGCCAAATCCGCACAATATTTTTTAAAAGAATCATGCAGCGGATACTTGAGCATATCCCAATCCTGCTGCCTGTTTTCATCCCACTCCCGAAGCTGACCGATTTCATTCCCCATGAAATTCAGTTTTTTACCCGGATGAGTGTAAAAATACGCATAAAGAGCACGTGCCTGCGGGAACTTCTGCTCATAATCCCCCCACATTTTCTGTAGAATAGTGGCCTTTCCGTGCACCACCTCGTCATGTGAAAACGCGAGCATAAAAAGCTCATTATAAAAATAAAACATCGAAAACGTCAATTTATGATAATGTGCCGGGCGATGCGACGGATGCACCTTAAAATATTCCAGCGTATCGTTCATAAAGCCCATATCCCACTTATAATCGAAACCAAGTCCGCCGTACTCGACCGGAGCAGTCACTTTCAAAAAGTCTGTGGAATCCTCTGCAATCAAAATCACATCCGGATGGCGCTCATGAAGCCCATAGTTCATGTTTTTTATGAACATGACACTTCTGTCATTTACCCCCCTGTTCGAATCACCCATCCAGTAGATGGAGCGGCTGATTGCATCCATACGAATGCCGTCAAAATGAAACTCCTTCAACCAATAATTTACACTGGACTGCAGGAAACTTGCCACTTCACCTTTCGCATGATTAAAGTTACACGTTCCCCACTCACTCTTTCCGACATCATCCGTATCATATTCATAAAGAGACGTTCCGTCAAATTTTGCCAAACCATATCCGTCCACCGCAAAGTGCACCGGCACAAAATCTAATATGACGCCAATGTCATTTGCGTGGCACAAATCAATAAACGCCTTTAACTCATCCGGACTTCCGTATCTGGATGTCGGAGCAAAAAATCCTGTATTCTGATAGCCCCACGAACAATCTGCAGGATGCTCAGACAATGGCATACATTCTATGTAGTTAAAATGATTTTCTTTCAAATACGGAATCAGTTCCTCTGCAATTTCCGCATACGTCGGGAAATACATCTCTTGGCCTTCCTCGCGGTCTTTTGTTGCATTCTTATTTTTCCAGGAAGCCAAATGCATCTCATAAATATTCATCGGAAAATTATAGTTCTTTCCTCTGGAAATGCGCTGCTTCATCCATGTTTCGTCCGCAAACCGGTATGACGACAAATCACTGACAACAGACGCAAACGCCGGTCTTTTTTCCATTGCAAAACCATACGGATCGCAATGCTCACACAAAAAACCGTTCTGATCCTCAATCACGTATTTATAGAGCATTCCTGCTCTCGCCTGTGGTACATAAAGTGTGTACACCCCGGGGTCAAACCCATGCTCCATCTGTTTTTTCTCCCACTCTGAAAAATCCCCTGTGACATAAACCGCCTTTGCCTTCGGTGCATAAACACGGAACCACACACCGTCTCCCTCTATATGAGCTCCGAAAAACTCATAGGCATCAAACGCATTTCCACTGTAGAAATCTCTGAAGTTCATGAAAAATCCCTTTCCTCCCGTAAGTTCATAGCCTGCAGATAATACGCATTGAAATGCTCCTTCTCTGCAAGATTTATACTCTTTGTATGTTTTATCATATCATCCGCTTGAACACCGCGCGCATATAAATACGCCCCGGCCAGCGCTGTATTCCCGGCAGATATCGTCCGATCATGCCACATGGAAGGCATCAATCCTATTTTGCAGGCTGCATCCACATTCAATTTATAACCGAATCCGCCGGCCAGATAAACTCTCTCAACCTCTTCCTCTGTCATCCCGGCTTCTTCGAGCAAAATACGGATTCCGGCAAATACAGCCGCCTTTGCTTCCTGTAACTTGCGAATATTTTCCTGCCGAAGCAAAAGCCCGCCTTTATAAACTCCGCTGTCGAAGTACTCTTCCGCCAAAAGTCCGGTCTCATCTATGATTCCGCTTTCCATAAGTGATGATACTGCCAAAATCACATCCGCTGCCCAGACATTGTCTCCGTAGCCACCTTCAAAGGCCGGTCCTGCTGCCGTTGCCGTACAATAATTTTGCTGCTCTGTAAACAAAACCATCTCTCCATTGGTACCAAGATCGATAAGTAATGCGTTTTTTATTCCGTCCTTTTCCATTTCCTTTTTGCATGCGAGCATTCCCGCCACAATATCACCGCCGACAAAGGCTGAAATCCCCGGAACCGTCACACCTTTTACACCCAAAATTTCAAAAGGCACACTCCCGGTCGTCACAGGCACAAACGGCGCCTTCGCAATCCCTTCCACGGAAAGACCTTTAAAAAGGTGAATCATAACTGTATTTCCTGCAAGAACAATCTCCTGCGGAAAGTGCCCTTCTCCAAACCATTCTTCCATACTCTTTTCCAAAACCTCTTTGACCATTTCGGACAAAAGTAGTTTTTTCCCGGATAACCCCCATTCAATCCGCCGGATGACATCCGCCCCAAACGCCCGCTGCGGATTGCATCTTTTCGATGTTTCAACTATTTTTCCTGTCTGTTTTTCCACCAATAAGAGCGCTATCGTCGTTGTTCCCAAATCAACTAGCGCAATCGTCTCACCGCTTTTTGCAGGTGATTCTTTTACTTCATTTAAATCGCCGATCAATGCCTTATCCAAAACAAACTCGGCTTCCCATAATCTGAGTTTGGCAATCTCACAGTTGCGCTGCGGCTTTGCCATACAGGCAAGACGCCATCCTTCCCGCAGTTGTTCCGGCGTAAAATGTCTTCTGTCCGCCGGTTTCGGAAGTGGTGCTTGGCTTATAAATCTTACCGCACATTTCCCGCATGTTCCGTGCCCTGCGCAGTGCGCGGTTTCAAACAAGCCTTGCTCTATAAGCACAGAAAGAACGTTCTCTCCCTTTTCAAGAGAAAACGTTCCTTCACCTTGTATTCCTATTTTTATCTGTTCTTTTTCCCGAAAATCACTCATGGCACTATCTAAACAAACTGATTCCTGTCTGCATCGTAAGAATAATTGATTCCTTCCAATTTGCTTATAAGCTCCGCCTGATCGATGTCCAAATCGTCACACATCACATCGAGCGATGAATAAAAATCACGCAATTTTAAATTCACAAAACTAAGAAGCATTACCGGGTCTTTTGGAATCATAACTCTCACCTGTCTTTTTTTCTTAGTGTACCATGAACAGATTCTTTTTTAAAGTAAAACTTCTGCCGCAAGTTCCCCGTCTTTTACAGAAATTTCAATTGTATTTCCCGCGCGCACTTTATCACCTAAAATCATCCTTGCCGCCAGCGTCTCCACATGCTTTTGCATAAAACGCTTCAGAGGTCTTGCACCATAGACCGGATCATAGCCACTTTCAATGATAAACTGTTCCGCCTCAGGGCTCAGTGCGATGCAGATTTCCTTTTTCGATAATCTGACATTAATGTCATCCACCAAAAGTTTAATAATACCGCCGATATTCTCCTTCGTGAGAGGCTTGAACAAAATAATCTCATCGAGACGGTTTAAAAACTCCGGACGGAAGTGATTCCGTAAATCTCCCATTACCGCCTGTTCGGCCGCTTCCATAATAGAGCCGTCCCCGGAGATGCCATCCAGAAGATAATTTGCACCGATATTGGATGTCATAATCAGAATCGTATTTTTAAAATCAACCGTCCTTCCCTGAGAATCGGTAATTCTGCCGTCATCAAGCACCTGCAAAAGTACGTTAAATACATCCGGATGTGCCTTTTCAATCTCATCAAACAGCACTACACTGTACGGGCGTCTGCGCACCGCTTCGGTCAGCTGTCCGCCTTCTTCATATCCGACATATCCAGGAGGCGCTCCGATCAGGGGCGATACAGAGTACTTCTCCATATACTCACTCATGTCGATACGCACCATGTTGCTCTCATCATCAAACAAATTCTCAGCTAAAGCTTTGGCAAGCTCTGTCTTTCCGACACCGGTAGGTCCAAGGAACAAGAAAGAACCAATCGGTTTTGACGGATCCTTAATTCCGGCTTTGGAACGGATAATCGCCTCCGTCACCTTTGTCACGCCTTCATCCTGTCCGACAACTCTCTTATGAAGCTGCTCATCAAGATGCAAGGTTTTATTTCGCTCACCTTCCGTCAGTTTTGCCACCGGAATTCCTGTCCAGCGCGACACAATCTTTGCAATCTCATCCTCATTGACATTCTCATGCACAAGCGTATGTTCTGTCGCTTCTACATTTTCCTCCTCTGCTTCAAGTTGTTTTTTCAAAGAAGGTAATGTTCCGTAGGAAAGCTCCGCTGCACGCTCATAATTTCCCTCGCGCTGCGCAATCTGAATCTCATTGCTTACCTGCTCAATCTCTTCTCTGAGTTTCTGCAGTCTTTCCACGGAATTTTTTTCATTCTCCCAAGTCGCTTTCTTGCCGGTAAGTTCTTCTTTCAGCTCAGCAAGTTCCTCCTGAAGCACGGCAAGTCTGTCCTTAGAAAGATGATCGTCCTCTTTTTTCAGTGCTGCTTCCTCAATTTCCATCTGCATCACACGTCTTTGCAGTTCATCAAGCTCTGTCGGCATCGAATCAAGTTCTGTTTTTATAAGCGCACACGCCTCATCCACAAGGTCAATCGCTTTATCCGGTAAAAACCGGTCCGTGATATAACGGTTCGAAAGCACCGCTGCGCTCACAAGCGCATTATCCATGATTTTTACACCGTGGAATACTTCATAACGCTCTTTCAAACCACGCAAAATGGAAATGGTATCTTCCACAGTCGGCTCCTCCACCATAACTGTCTGGAATCTTCTCTCCAGCGCCGCATCTTTTTCGATATACTGACGATGCTCATCCAGCGTTGTCGCGCCGATACAGTGCAGCTCTCCTCTTGCAAGCATCGGTTTTAACATATTTCCGGCATCAAGCGCGCCGTCGCTCTTTCCTGCACCGACAATTGTATGAAGTTCATCAATAAACAGAATAATCTGTCCTTCACTCTTACGCACATCCTCAAGCACAGCTTTCAGACGCTCCTCAAATTCACCGCGGTATTTCGCCCCCGCCACAAGCGCGCCCATATCGAGTGCAAAAATCTTTTTATCCTTTAATGTCTGTGGTACATCACCGCGCACAATTCTCTGCGCAAGTCCCTCTACAACTGCCGTTTTACCGACACCGGGCTCTCCGATTAATACCGGGTTATTTTTCGTCTTACGGGACAAAATGCGGATAACATTCCTGATTTCATTATCACGTCCGATCACAGGATCGAGTTTTTGACTGCGCGCGCGCTCCACAAGATCCTGTCCGTATTTTTCAAGTGTATCGTATGTCGCCTCCGGATTGTCACTTGTCACACGCTGATTGCCTCTTACCGTAGAAAGTGCCTGCAAAAAACGCTCTCTTGTAAATCCGTACTCACCAAACAATTTCTTCATTTCCGCATTCGGCTGTTTCAGCATAGAAAGCATTAAATGTTCGACAGAAACATACTCATCGCCCATCGCCTTTGCCTCATCCTCTGCTGTTACAAGCACCTGATTTAAAGACTGGCTCATATAAAGCTGTCCGCCGCTTACCTTTACACGCTTTGCAAGCGCCTGACGGCAACGGTCCGTAAAATGCTCTGCATTTATTTCCATCTTCTCAACTAATTTCAGAATCAAACTATCTTCTACCATGAGAAGACTCATCAGTAAATGTTCCTGGTCGATTTCCTGATTTCCGTATTCATACGCAAGTTTCTCACAGCCATTGACTGCTTCTAATGATTTTTTTGTAAATTTTGAAATATTCATAACCTTGTCTCCTCCTGTTTCTCTTGTTATTTTTCCGTTTCTATTTACGTTTTATACGAAATTGTTAGCACTGTCAAGGGATGAGTGCTAATTTCTTTGTAAAAATATCGCAACCCCAGTAAAATCAAGGGGTTGCGCTTTCTTAAATTTTTATAAATTAGCGATAATCTCTCCAAATAAACCCCAGAAGTCCGCCGGCAATTATGAGCATTGTCACCGAAAAACCTATCGGCGGAAAAAATTCCAAAAGCAGGAACAAAAGACCTATCGTCGATACTACTGTTAATACCAGTATCGTATAAATCCATCGGTCCTCTCTTCCTTGCTGCTTTATATCAATCTCCCGATCACTCAGCGCTTCTTCTACACGCATGCGTTCTGCATCAAATCCTTTCAGCATTCTCTCCCTTCGCCCAGTAAATGTTTCTTTTTCCTCTGCAGGTGACAATTGCTCTGCCTCGTATAACAGACGCAAAACCTCTGTTTCATGTGCCAGCGGATATACCGTCTCATTTCTGGTCAGTACGCGAATCAGCCCCTCGTAGCCGTCCTGCTCTTTCGGATACTGTTTTATCACTTCGCGGAATTTCCGTTCCGCAAGCCGATAATCTTCTATTTTGCAGTATGTTTCACCGTCAGAAAGCATCTTCTCAATACTTTCAGGAACATTTACATGCCGCACTTCCACAATATCCTTTATCTGAATTTTCACTCCGCAGTACATACAATACACAAACACCTGTGTATCATCCGCCGTGATATTTGCATTACAATTAGGGCATACGATATGGTTCATGCTACTCTCCCTTTTCCTCTTCTGCCATATTGTCGATTTTCACTTTTGTTACAATCGCCGTAATTCCGCACCATATCGCCAAAAGACAAAGCAAAATCCCAAGCAAAGAAAGCATCAGGCTTTTCTTGGCCGGCTCCTCTATCAAAATCCCCATAAAAATCGAAAATACAGTAATGAGAACGGATGCTTTAAATTTTTCACGCATCTTTGCAAGTTTTACCGTTTTTTCACTCGGTAAGCCCATAAACTTCGGATCAGCAAATCCGTTATCTACTCTCTTACAAATCTCCATGTAATGCTCTTTTTCATCTTCTTCGCAAACCAACATCATCTTCTTTTTCAGCGTTTGCAAACGCTCTGCATTTTCCAGCGGAAACAGCATATAATCATGGGTAATTGCACAAATCAGCCTCTCGTATCCAATTGCTTTTCCCGGATACAAACGAATCATTTCCATAAATCCTTCTTCTGCCCGCAAATGATTTCCCAGCTTAAGAAACGCCTGGGAATCTTCCATCAGCTTCATAAAACGAGCCGAATCAAACTCCTCTGCAGAATAAACCTCCACCACATCTTTGATTTGAATCTGCGCCCCGCAGTAGGAACAAAATCCATATTCCAAACTACCGTCAACTTGAATGTTCGCATCACAATTCGGACACTTTAAAGCTTTCATCGCCATCTTGCACTTTCCTCACATTTCTATTCATAAACCACTCTGTCGAGCTTTCGGAGTAGTTTCACAATCGGCATTATCAAAATCCCTACACAAAGATTACCGATTCCGTGCACACAGTCATACGGAAGACCGGCAATAATCCACGCTATCATTCCTTTGAAATCCAGACCGAACATAATCGCCTGCGCCGGCGCATACAACGTGCCATATAAAAATCCGTGTGCACTGCATACCAAAATATAAACAAATTTCGGTGTTTTTTCCGGCAGCAGCATAACCACACCCCAAAGCACTGTCCAAAGGTACAGATACGGAATCCACCACATGTTAAATCCCGCAAGCAAACCGTTCAACATCACATACACATAAATCGGATACAATGCTTTTTTTCGATACACAAGCGTAAAGGCAATCGTAAAAACTCCAAGCAAATGTATATTCGGCAGAAACTCCATAAAAATCTTGGAGCAGTACATAACTGCCCCAAGCATTCCGAATAATGTCATTTCTTTCACTGTCAGTTTCATGATTTCTCATATTTAAAGGTATATGTCTTACCTTCCTCAATATTCGTTGTGTCTACACCTGACTGCGCATACTCTCCGTCCACATAAAAAGACCAATACGCACCATCTGTATCAAAGTCTGCAGTCATGCCGTTCACTGTTTTTACATAAAGTCCGTAGTCACTCTCATCTCCTGCAATCAGACCGCAGTCCAGAAGTGCCTCACCAACTGTTGCTTTGTCTGTGTGAACTTCAAATGGTGTTTCCGTCCCGTCAGCATCCACTACAGTAAATGTAAATACCGTCTCGCCTTCGCCGACAACTTGGGCTTCCACTGTCTCAGTCGACTCAACCGCCGGACTCTCCTCCGTGATCTTCTTTGCGTTGTCATTACAACCCGTTGTAAAAACTGCCATAGCCGCAATCAGCACCATACAAAGGAATAATGACAGGTGTTTTTTAATTCTCATCTGTTTCATTCTTGTATTCTCCTTTAATGTTTATTCCCTCTCTCCGCCGGCTGTCGCAGCGTATCCCACGATGCGAGAGGCTTTGTCATCCGGATATTCCGGCTCGGCAAAAATCAGACGCCTTCTCAGCATATGCCAATGACGTGTCCCCGCTTTGCGGCAAGCAGGTAAGTCCGATTCTGTTATTGCCTTACGGCGACGGGCTCGCACAGGTTTTTCACCTGTTTCCCCGGAAAACATCTTCATTTTACCACACAAGACAAAACATGACAAGAATCCCTGCCGAATCCTTGTCACGCCATTTCATTTCTTGTGTTATTTAATTTTTAATGCACGCATTGCATTTAAGATTGCCAAAAATGCCACTCCGACATCCGCAAACACCGCTGCCCACATCGATGCAAATCCGAGCGCCGCAAAAATCAATACAAGAATCTTAACGCCGATTGCAAACACAATATTCTGCTTCACAATCCGAAGTGTCTTTCGTGATATACGCATCGCCTGCGCAATTTTGCTCGGCTCATCTGTCATAATAACAACATCTGCCGCTTCAATGGCCGCATCACTTCCGAGACCTCCCATGGCAATTCCGATATCTGCCCTTGCAAGTACCGGGGCATCGTTCATTCCGTCGCCGACAAACATCAATTTATCCGAATCAGGTTTTCCTTCAAAAAGCTCTTCTACCCGGTCCACTTTATCTCCCGGCAGAAGAGATGCATGATACTCGCGGATTCCAAGCTGTGTTGCCACTTTTTCTGCCACTGCCTCATGGTCTCCCGTCAGCATGACAATCCTTTTCACGCCTTCTTTACTTAAATCACCAATGCAGTCTTTCGCATCCGGCTTCACCTGATCTTCAATCAATATGTATCCCATGTACTCTCCGCCGTATGCTACGTGACAAACAGTACCCACCTGTTCTGTTTTTTCATCCCACGTGTTATTTTTCAATTGCTGTGCCATCAATTTATCATTTCCAACCGCAATAATTTTTCCTTCATACTCTGCAATAACACCATGTCCGGCAATCTCTTCAACCTTTGATTTTTCAGTGCTTTCACCATCTTCTGACACAAGTGCCACATTGCATGCGTTCACAAGACATTTGGAAATCGGATGATTCGAATAGCGCTCTGCATACGCCGCATAAAATAGCACTTGTTTTTCTTCACAACCGACTGCTTCTATATGAGAAACTGCAAACTCTCCTTTTGTCAACGTTCCTGTTTTATCCATCACGGCAATCTTCGCACTTGCCAAAGCTTCCAAATAATTGCTTCCCTTGACCAAAATACCGTTCTTACTTGCTGCTCCGATTCCTCCGAAAAAGCTGAGCGGAACCGAAATTACAAGTGCGCACGGACACGAAATAACAAGGAAAGAAAGTGCTCTGTACACCCAAACTGCCCAATCCCCCGTCACAACAGAAGGAATAATCGCCAAGACCGTTGCCAACGCAACTATCACCGGTGTATAGTAACGGGCAAACTTTGTAATGAAATTCTCTGTCTCCGCCTTCTTTGCCGACGAATTCTCTACCAAATCCAAAATTTTTGTCACAGTAGACTCTCCGAATTCTTTCGACACTTTTACATCAATCAGGCCGGTAAGATTGACACAACCACTGATTACTTCGTCTGACGCAACAAGATCTCTCGGTAAGCTCTCGCCTGTCAGCGCCATCGTATCTACTGAAGTACTTCCACTTATAATCACGCCGTCCAAAGGAATACGCTCCCCGGGCTTAACCGTGATAATCTCACCGCACTTCACTTCCTGCGGATCCACCGTTACGAGCTGTCCGTCCCTGCACACATTCGCATAATCCGGACGGATATCCATTAAATCTTTGATTGATTTGCGCGATTTGTTCACCGCATAAGTTTGGAACCACTCTCCCACCTGGTAAAACAGCATAACTGCAACCGCTTCCGGATACTCACTGATTAGAAAAGCTCCGATTGTGGCAATCACCATCAAAAACTCTTCATCAAACATCTGTCCGCTGCGGATTTTCCTCATCGCGCCCTTTACCACATCATTTCCGACAATGAAATAAGTAATTAAGTATGCAATGAGCAAAATATTCTCATTTAGCGAAGGCAGTAATTTTTCCGCCGCAATACACAATCCAAAACAGATTGCACCGGCAATAATTCTCTTCCGTCTTTTCTTTAACTTCTTTGTCATGTTAAATACCACCTGTTATTTTACAACAAATTCCACATCCGGTTCAATTTTCTTCACAATCTTCTCTGCTTCTTTCAAAATCCCCGCCATCACATCATCCGATGCTGTAATTTCCATCTTCTGTGTCAGGAAATTTACGCTGCAGCTTTCCACCCCCGCAAGGTCTGCAACCGCTTTCTCCATCTTTGCTGCGCAGTGTGCACACTCAAGTTCCTCAAGAATAATTGTCTTTTTCATTTTTATTTCCTCCTGTTTATTCATTAATATGCTCTAATCCCTGGCTGAGAATCGACTTAATATGTCCGTCTGCCAGTGAGTAGAAAATTGTCTTTCCGTCACGTCTGTTTTTTACCAAATCCATCTGTTTCAAAACTCTGAGCTGATGGGAAATCGCCGACTGTGTCATTCCAAGCAGATTTGCAATATCGCATACACAAACTTCCGAACACATCAGCACATATAAAATACGGATACGTGTCGTATCACCAAACACCCTGAAAAACTCAGCCAAATCAGCAAGTTCTTCTTCTTCCGGCATATGAGTTTCCACCATTTCAATCATATCTTCATGTACATGCATGCATTCGCATCTTTCAGCACCTTCCTGTTTCTTTGCCATACGTACCTCCTTTATAAATTGAATACTCTTTCATATGAATATCTGTTCATATGTGATTATATGGTGTTCTCACTATATTGTCAATACGCAAAACATAGTTTTTTCACATTTATCCTTTACAATCATTTTAAAGTTCACTAAAATATAGATAAATCACACAGAGAGAGGAGTCCATCATGAGTCAGAAAAAAATGGACGCATACAAAAATGCGAAGAAAAACAAAAAACAAATAGAAAAAAAACAGAAACGCAATAAAATTCTTGCATGGATCGGCGGAATTATCGTTGCCGCAGCATTAATTGCCGGTACTGTAATTCTAGTCCAGTATACAAAAGAGCATGCTTCTACTGCTGCAACAGACGCATCCGATGCCACAGCGCAGGATGTTGCAAATCTTTTACAGGAAAGTCTTGGCGGTGACGGCAGCGACTTTACCATCACAACAGAGCCGATGGAAACAGAGGAAACCGCCGAATAATCCGGACATTATATTACCCCGGGCAATCTTACGATTGCACCGGGGATTCTTTTTTCTTCCTATTTTTTTCTGATTGCTTCATATACCGCTATCGTCTCTTCATCATCAAATCCACTCAGGTAATATCTTTTGCTCGGTGTTTCAATGCGCAGAAATACATCATTACGCGGATCGAGAAAAACAGTACAATTCCCTTCTTCTGCTACGCTCCAGCTTCCTTTTCTCAAATTTTCCATTGCTGTACCACTGTTTCTTGACATCTTCGGCAATTCTTCAAGAAGTTCAACCTTCTCAATTGTAAGCATTGAAATGACACATTCCTCACGCAAATGATCTGCCACAATGCTGCCTTCCTTTACCAATAGCTGTATCGGTGTAAACTCCAACATGATAACCCAGATAGAGATAATCGGAAGTGACAGTAGTGTCGCTCCAAGCAGTGCAACCATTGCCTTTCCGCCCGCAGTCGCCATATTCATGGTAGTTCCGACTCCTACACGCTTTTCTACCATAGAATGTCTATCTCTCGGATTGTAATATACCATTCCCCAAATCCAGTTCTCATCATTATCCTCATTTGCCGCCCTGTTTCTTTTCGATTCATAAATTTTGTCCAGTGCAATTTTCTTTTTCACCATCCATATAACCGGAAGCAGTGTTCCCACGACATATGCGCCGGTTGCCCACCAAAACGTATGCGTAAAACTGCCCCATTCATCCACACAAAACAGCATCCCTATCATATATGCGACATTTATCCACGAACACAACACCCATAGATTTTTATACAAATTCTTCTTTGCACGGCTGTAATTCACATTGACATCACTGTCAGAACTGATAATCTGCGTTTTCTGCCGGTCTTGCCAGACTGCCATCCCCCAAAACAAAAAGGTAACGCCTGCAAATGTAAGGAGCATGATAAGAAGCGGAGCTCTGCGCGGTCCAAAATCGCCGGCTATTACCAAAATCGGCAAAATGACACTTGTGACACCTTGCAAAATAAAATGATACCACTTAACACGACGTATGGTTCCTGCAGACTTCATCTCTATCTGCACATCCGCCGCTTCCTCTGTCTGCCATTTCTTTTCCTGTTTCACTTCTTTCATCTTTCCGTTCGCAATTCCAAACGGCACAAAAAAGATAAAGATGGAAATTGTCATCCATAGCATCCATATCGCCACAACAATGGACTCCCATGGCAAAAAGAGCGAAGGAATAGGCACAACCAGCATCGACCACAGACATCTTTTCATCTGCTTTTGATAAACTGTTGCGATTTCCTTAATCTCAGGCGCACTCCGATGCTCTTTTGGAACTGTCACCCCATAATAGATTCCGTTTTTTGCCTCCGCTTCATTTTTCAAAAGTGCATACATAATGAAAATAAACGGATACATCGCAATGCACAAAATTAGTCCTGTTATACTGATACTCATCCTCTTCTCCCCTTTTCATAATATTTATCCACAACGGCAACAAAATCCTCCCTGCTCATCCCCTTGACCTTGGCTTCCGATATGAGCCTGGCCAGTTCCTGCTCTGATTCTGCTGTAAGGCCTCTCGTTTGCTCAATACTTTCTTTTACCCTGACACCGTTCCTCCGGTCCGTAATAATGTAGCCTTCCTGTTTCAGAAGCTGATAAGCCTTGTTTACTGTCATGGAATTGATGCCAATCTCCTCTGCCAGCGCACGCACAGTCGGCAATTTCTCTCCCGGCGCAAGCCTTCCTTCAGAAATCCCCATAACAATCTGATTTCTTATTTGTTTAAATACAGGTATTTCTGACCCATCCTGTAACACAATAATCATTTGCTGCCCCTTCTTTCCGGTATTTGTATTAGTTATAGTAATACAAATAATACAGGATGTCAACTAACTAATTTCATTTCCCTTTTCCCGACTTGCTTATAATTTTCCAAAGAAATCGGTATATATTTTCCTAATTCCCCCCTATTTTTACAGCTTTTCTCACAAAAATCGGAACTTTCACTCACAAATCATAATTCCTCCGCCCAAACAAAAAAAGAAGCATTGCCGTAAAAGCAATGCTTCTTTGTCTAAATCATCCCTTATTTAAAATATGCTACACCGGATTCGAAAATCTTAAGATCCTGCTCGCCGTAAATGTTAATTGCAACCGCCTCATCGCGACGCTCTGCATGTGCCATCTTACCAAAGCATCTTCCGTCCGGAGATGTGATACCTTCAATCGATGCGTAAGAACCGTTTACGTTCCACTCTTCATCCATAGAAACATTTCCGTTAAAGTCCGCATACTGCGTTGCTACCTGACCGTTTGCAAAGAGTTTGTCAATCCACTCCTTCGGTGCTACAAAACGTCCTTCACCGTGAGATGCAGGGCTGACATAGGTCTTTCCTACTTCTGCAAGTGATAACCAAGGTGATTTGTTAGAAACAACCTTTGTGTAAACCATCTTGGAAATGTGACGGTTAATTGTGTTGAAGGTAAGTGTCGGCGAATCTTCTTTCTGGCCGCAAACCTCACCGTAAGGCACAAGACCTAATTTGATGAGTGCCTGGAAACCGTTACAGATGCCGAGCGCAAGACCGTCTCTTTCATGAAGCAGCTTCATAACTGCTTCCTTCATCTTTTCATTCTGGAATGCAGTTGCAAAAAACTTCGCAGAACCATCCGGTTCATCTCCTGCGGAGAAACCGCCCGGGAACATAATAATCTGTGCCTGTGCGATTGCTTTTTCAAATTCATCCACACTGCTGCGGATATCTTCTGCTGTCATGTTCTTGAATACCTTTGTGATAACATCCGCACCGGCTCTTTCAAATGCCTTTGCAGAATCGTATTCACAGTTTGTACCCGGGAATACCGGAATAAATACCGTCGGACGAGCCACTTTATTCTTACATACATAAATGTCTTTTGTATCATAAAGACCTGTATTTACAGGCGTCGTCTCTTTTACTGCTTTTGTCGGGAATACTTTTTCAAGTTTTGACGTCCAGCTTGCAAGCGCATCCTCTTCACTTACTGCTACATCTTTGTATGTAAAGCCGCTTTCTGTAACCATACCGACTTTTTTGTATGTGACAGTAATGTCACCAAGTTTATCCGCCGGAACTTCTGCTACGATATTACCGATTCCGTTTGCAAATAACTCTTCTACCGATAAGTTTTCATCATAAGCAACACCGAGTTTGTTACCGAATGCCATCTTAGCCGTTGCAGCTACAATACCCTTTGCATCTACACTGTATGCAGATTTTAATGTGCCGTTTACAATCATTGCATGAAGTGCTTCATAAAGTGCCATCACTTCATCATATTTCGGAAGGTCGTATTCATCCTTCGGAATTTCGAATGCAACTAATACATTTCCTGCTTCTTTTAATTCCGGAGTAAGAATTTCCTGATGTTTTGCTACATCCACAGCAAATGACACGAGTGTCGGCGGTACATCGATATCATTAAATGTACCTGACATACTGTCTTTTCCTCCGATACTTGGAAGTCCGAAGCCAAGCTGTGCATCGTACGCACCGAGAAGTGCTGCAAATGGCTGACTCCAACGCTTTGGTTCTTCTGTCATACGACGGAAGTACTCCTGGAATGTAAAACGAACCTTTTTATAATCACCGCCGGAAGCCACAATCTTTGAAAGTGACTCAAGCACTGCGTAAACAGCACCGTGATACGGACTCCAACTTGATAAATAAGGATCAAAACCATAACTCATCATCGTAACTGTATCTGTCTTTCCTTTTAATACAGGAAGTTTTGCTACCATAGTCTGTGTTTCAGTCAACTGGTACTGACCGCCGTACGGCATGTAAACACTGCCTGCACCGATAGATGCGTCAAACATTTCCACAAGACCTTTCTGGCTGCAGACATTCAAATCGTTCAATGTATCAAGGATGGCACCTTTGACATCACCGGCTTTTACATCCTCTGCCACCTTATCAATAGATACTTTCTTAAAGTAGTTATCTTCCGGTGAAGGCATATCAACTGAAACCTTTGTTTCCTGATGCGCACCGTTTGTATCAAGGAACGCTCTGGAAAGATTTACGATTTCTTTGCCTCTCCATGAAAGAACAAGCCTCGGCTCTGCTGTTACCGTAGCAACCTGTACTGCCTCAAGGTTTTCCTCGTCCGCATATTTCATGAACTCATCCACATTTGACGGATCTACAACAACCGCCATACGCTCCTGCGACTCGGAAATTGCAAGTTCTGTACCGTCCAAACCTGCATATTTCTTCGGAACTTTATCAAGATCAACCACAAGGCCAGGGGCAAGTTCACCGATTGCAACGGAAACACCGCCGGCACCGAAGTCGTTACACTTCTTAATCAGACGGCTTACTTCCTCACGGCGGAACAATCTCTGGATTTTACGCTCTGTCGGCGCATTACCTTTCTGAACCTCAGCTCCGCATGTCTCAATAGAACTTGTTGTATGCACTTTGGAAGAACCTGTCGCACCGCCGCATCCGTCACGACCTGTACGTCCGCCGAGTAATACGATGATATCGCCCGGATCGGAAGTCTCACGGATTACGTTCTTTCTCGGAGCAGCGCCCATAACCGCACCGATTTCCATTCTCTTAGCCACATAGTTCGGATGATAAAGCTCTTTTACGTAGCCTGTTGCAAGTCCGATCTGATTGCCGTAAGAAGAATAGCCGCTGGCTGCACCGCGAACAAGTTTCTTCTGGGAAAGTTTACCTTTCATTGTATCTGTCACAGGTACGGTCGGATCGGCTGCACCTGTAATACGCATTGCCTGATATACATAACCACGTCCTGAAAGCGGATCACGGATTGCTCCTCCGAGACATGTTGCTGCTCCACCGAACGGCTCAATCTCTGTCGGATGGTTATGCGTTTCATTTTTGAAGAAAATCAGCCACTCTTCTGTTTTTCCGTCCATTTCAACCGGAACTACAATAGAACATGCATTAATTTCTTCCGACTCTTCCATATCATCAAGTTTGCCTTCTTTTTTCAACTTGCGCATTGCCATAAGTGCAAGGTCCATTAAGCAAACAAATTTGTCATCTCTGCCTTTAAAAATTTCTTCTCTTGTTGCAAGGTAATTTTCATATGTCTCCACAATCGGAGCATTATAGTATCCTTCATCAAACGCAACATCCACAAGTTCTGTCGAGAATGTTGTGTGACGGCAGTGATCTGACCAATACGTATCAAGCACTCTGATCTCTGTCATGGAAGGATCTCTGTTTTCCTCATTTTTAAAGTAATTCTGAATATGAAGGAAATCTTTAAATGTCATGGCAAGACCTAAAGAATCATAAAGCTCTTTCAAATCTGCCTCTGCCATCTCCTTAAATCCGTCAAATATAAGAACATCATCCGGCTCTTTGAAATCAGAAACAAGTGTTTCCGGTTTTGTCATTCCTGTTTCTCTGGAATCAACAGGGTTAATACAGTAGGCTTTGATTTTCTCAAACTCCTCATCGGAAACCTGTCCTTCCAAAACATATGTAATTGCAGTCTGAATAATCGGCTCCTCATCCTCTTTCAAAAACTGCACACACTGTACTGCTGAATCCGCTCTCTGGTCAAACTGTCCCGGGAGATATTCCACAGAAAAAATTCTGGCACCTTCTGCCACTTCAAAACTTTCCTTGTACAAAATATCAACCGGCGGTTCACTGAACACCGTCTGACAAGCTTTTTCGAAAATCTCATCGGAAATATTTTCCACATCATATCGGATCAAAACTCTGACTTTATCAATTTTGATTCCGAGATAGTTTTTCAGATCCTCGTGCAACTCTTTTGCTTTTACTGCAAAATCTTCTTTTTTCTCTACGTAGATACGTCTTACCTCAGCCATCTGATGACTCCTCCATCTAATGTTTTCCTATTATTTATGTCATGCTTTAAACATACCATTTTTATTATACAAAAACTTCGCCTTTTTTCAACCTATTGCGCCAACTTACTTTATATTTCTGTTGTTATTTATTCTTTGTGGTGTTTTATCTTGTGGTTAACGTAATTATAGGGCACAATATATTGTGGTGGCGTTATTTAACCACATTTTTCAGCATCTTTTGATTTAGTTTCTGAATTTTCCATACTTTTTCATATTATGTAAACAAAACGTAAAAATCACTTGTGTTTTTCTTTGTTTTATTGCTATTGACCGCTTTGGATAATATTTTTATGACACTAATAACATTTTTGCATTTTCCCTTTCTTTTCAGCTTTTATAACATCCGAAATTTATTAATCACCCTATTTTCTCTGTCATGGCTTCTATTAATGTTTATAAATATCATTCGCTTTTGTTAGTAGTGGCAAGAATACATAATCTTGCGTTCTTTTTGACCAAAACAGACTATATATTGTGTTTTTCATGTTTTTTATCAATTAAAAACCACGCATTATCTCAAGTTATGTCAACCGCATTTATGTTAACCTCTGCAAGCGCAAAGAGAATAGATTGCGTACGTTATTAAAATCCTTCCCTACAACATATAGTATAGCCATGCACAAAAAGAGAGGGGCGCAGAAAACGCCCCCACAAAAAGCAGAAGAAAAACAAGTAAAAGCATACAAAAAAAAAACAAGAAGAGAGGCCTATGTAAAAAAAGGGCAACAAAAAACCAGCCGCAAAATGCGGCGGGAATTCTGTATTTAAAACACGAAGAAACGAATTATAAGTATTTCAATAATTCATCTTTAATCGGAGCAACATGTTCCTGTGTAAGACCGAAATCCATCTTTTTGTAAGTCCATACTGCACGACCGATACCATGACGTTCGAACGCCTCATGAATATCTTTAAACCAATTTACTGTGCCCTCAAGCGGCGCCTGGTCGATAACGCCCCACTCTCCACAATACAACGGAACATCATATTTCTCTGCATGAGCAATTGCTGTTGTAAAAATAGCATCAAAGAATGTGCTGTCCATTTTGGTAACACCCGGATAACGGAAGTGCTCTGTCGAATGATCCGGGAAATTGTTCTCTTTTGCAATCTCGATATACTCTTCGATTGTATGCGGATAATCCGTGTGGAAGCCCTTTGGCATGAAATCCTGCCAATAAGCGTTCTGGTGCGTGAAAATCTGCGGATCATAGCAATGGAAATTGTAAACGATATTTTCATCCAAAGGCGCATCCAGAAGTTGTACGGAAAGTACATTGTTATAGTTGATTCCGCCGATAAGAATCTTGATATCTTTCGAATACTTACGAATTACGAGCATTGCCTCTTTTGCAAGTGCGTTCCATTCTTTTGCCACATTCGGATCAACAATCTCATTTAACAGCTCAAGGGCAAGTCTGTCTGCATATTTTGCTGCATATCTTGCTGCCAAATCGTCCCAAAGCTTCAAAAAACGCTCCTGAAGCGCTCTGTTCTGGAAAAATCCTGCACTGTACTCTAAGTCATCAAACACATATCCGGCTGTCTTGTGTAAATCAAGAACCATATTTAAGTTGTACTTCTCACACCAAGCCAAACAATTGTCTAAATACTTGTAATTTTCTTCAATTCTCTCGCCTTCTTCTGTTTCAATCAGATTGTAATCCACCGGGACACGAATGTGATCCACTCCCCAAGAAGCGATTTCTTTGATGTCATCCTCTACAATGAAAGTATCATAGTGCTCAATTTCATGACAGCACTGTGAAATCCAGCCACCGAGATTAACACCGCGATAGTAACCTTCGAATTTTTTCATGGTAACCTTCTCCTTTATTTATTATTTGTTTTTATATTATACATGCTAATCTTATGTATATATAATATTCTTGACATTTGTATCAAACTTTTAACTTTTATTGTTTTAACCCACAAGCAAGTACACAAAATATACTGCATAACCTACAAGCAGCAATGCACCACCCTTGCGGGATAAGATCTGCTTTTTAAAGCAAAGTAACACAAGCAATACCATCGATACTATACACAAAACAGCATCAAGCAAGAACGCCGATGCAAACTCTACCGGTACAATTAATGACACAGTACCGAGAACAAACAAAACATTGAAAATATTGCTTCCGAGAATGTTTCCGACCGCAATATCTGCATTTCCTTTACGAGCTGCTGTAACCGATGTAATCAGCTCCGGAAGCGAAGTTCCGAAAGCCACGACCGTAAGACCGATTAAACGGTCACTCATTCCGAGAAGAGATGCTATAATCTTTGCATTTTCCACCGTGATATCACTGCCCCAAACAACTGCAGCCAATCCTCCGACAGTAAACAAAATTAAAAGAAACACATTTTTCGTTTGTGCCTGCTCTTCGTCTACCGATTCTGCCATCCCTTTCTTGGCATCCTTTAAAAGCTTAACCATAAAGACGACCATCATAGCCCACAAAATAATGCCGCATACACGGTTTAACTTGCCGAGAAAATATCCCATAGCCAAAAGGACAACCGAAATCACAATATTAAACGGCATATCAAACTTCAAACTTGATTTCTGAATGTGCAACGGTACAATACAGGCTGTAATACCCAAAATCAAAAGGACATTGAGCAAATTACTTCCGAGAATATTACCGATTGCTATTCCGGTCGTTCCCTGAAGTGCTGCCGAAATACTGATTGCCGCCTCCGGAGCACTCGTTCCGAATGCCACAATCGTAAGTCCGATCACCATCTGCGGAATTTTAAACTTCTCAGCAATCCCGGACGCACCGCTCACAAAAAAATCTGCCCCCTTAATCAGCAGGACAAATCCGATAATCATAAATACTACACTCTGAAACGCAACCATGTTCTTCCTTCTTTCCTTTTTCTATACAAAACAAAAACCCATGGACAGCGTGCACTGTCCATGAGTCCGAAATTCAATTAACCTGCAAACACAGAATCGGCTCCGAACAACAAATCCGCATTGTTCATTCCCATCTGCATCTGCATCGCCAAAACACCTGCAAAATCAGCCGTTTCGCCTCTCTCAAGAGCATTTACCGTCTCCTGACCGTAGTCAATTTCCATCGGCTTAATGTGACTGCCTGTAACATCATTATCCACTGTAGATATACGATTCAAGCTGCTGGCACTGACGCTGTTTGTATTATAAATATATGGCTGAAAACCTGATATAGCACCGACTCCCATACAGTCACTCCTTTCGACGAAAATACTTTTAATTAGTATAACCTATTTCATATCTTTTTTCAATGCAAAATACATTTTCAATGGTGAAAGTTTTTCAATCTTTCCTTCAATTCTGCCAGTTTTGCACCATATTCCACAATTTCTTTACTTTTCAGTTTTCCCGCCTCAACCATTTCTCCGTAAACACGTTCAAACTTCTGAAGATTTGCTCTTGCATTGTCTTTATAATTATTCTCAAAAGCTAACTGAAGACTTTTTATAATTTCATCCAGTTCTTTTGCAGCCTTGCTTTTCCCAAGTCCAAACATTTATCTCCTCCTACGACACCTGCCATGGGTTCTCCTGCCCGTTTACAAAGCAAACACAGCTTTTCAGCGAATCAGCAACTACCGTTTTTACGCAATTATCTGTATAGAATGCCATGTGGTGTGTCACTGTTACATTCGGATAACTGCGCAAAAGCGCCAACTCACGATTATCCAACACATCATTCTTTCTGTCATAATAATATAGGCCAAACTCATTTTCTACTACATCCAATCCTGCAGCACCGATTTTACCGCTCTCAATCGCTTCAAGAAGGGCATCTGCCTCCACTAACGGCCCTCTTGCCGTATTAATGAGAATCACCCCATCCTTCATCTTTGCAATCGTCTCTGCATTAATCAAATGGAAATTATCGTCCGTGAGAGGCGTATGTAAAGAAATAATGTCCGCCTGTGCCCAGATTTCATCCAGCGATACATAGTCGGCATATTTCTTTACTTCTTCGCTCTCATATAAATCATAAGCAATCATTTTACATCCAAAACCACTAAGATTTTGAATCACTGTTTTTCCGATCCGTCCTGTACCTATCACGCCGACTGTCATATCCTTCAGTTCGCGGCCGAGATTCCCTTTTAAAGTATAGTCCTGAATATTGGTACGCTGCAGAATTTGTTTTGCCTTACGGATGCTCATCAGAAGAAGCATTACCGTATAGTCAGCCACACCATTTGGGCCGTACGGCGCATTTCCTACTGTAATCCCGTGTTCCCTGCATGCTTTCATATCGATATGGTCATATCCTATCGTCCTCGTCGTAATATAGCGTACTCCCTGCTGCGCAAGCGCCGCAATAAGCTCCGGTGTCATCTTTGAAGTAAGAATATCAATGCACTCGCTTCCTTTTGCCAATCCGCTATTCTCAAGCGTAGGCGCATCCGGACACGTAACAAGTGTTATTCCAAGTTCTTTTGCATACTGCTCAAAATATACTTTCTCATCATATTCTCTAAAATTATAAACTGTTACCTGCATGTCATTTCTCCTCTTCCGTCATTTTTTTATAATATTCATAATCTTCTTTTTTATATTTCCTAAACGCATTTAAGTCCTTTACAAGTATTTGTAAGCTGTCTTGCGTGGTACGAAATACGCCTTCTTTATACAGATTCACAAACACAAGACCGATAGGAACCGCTAAAATCATTCCCCAAACACCGCCGATTTCCCAACCGATATAAAGCAGGAACAACGTCGGAATTGCCGGCATACCAAGTGTTTCTCCGACAATCTTCGGCTGAATCAATTGTCTCACTAACTGTCCGATTCCCCATAAGGCAATTAAAATAACAGTCGTTGCATAATGTCCGCCAACCAGTTTTATAATTGCCCACGGTATCAATACCGTTCCTGTACCGAACACCGGGAGCAAATCCAGAAAAGCAATTCCAAGCGCCACAAGTGAAACATAATTCACACCGGCAATTTTCAATCCGATAAAAAGAATCACATAAATCCACACTTCAATCTTTAACTGCGCAACAATATATCCACCGAAAGCTTTTTTCAAACACTTGCACACGATCTCAATTTTATCCTTTAGTGACCGCGGAACAAATCTGCGGTAATATCCCTGCACTTCTTCTTTATTGGCAACAAAGAAATAAGATGATAACAGTGCCATAACAACACTCACCAAAAATCCCGGAACATTCTTGGCAAACTCACCGACTCTTTCCATCGTCGGTGAACTTAAATTACCAATCAAATTGCCCGCATATTGCTGAATATTCTCTCCAAGCATTGCCCATTCTTCGCGCACCTGCTTTGGCATCCGATTAAATACCACTTGCAATTTATCTCCTGCCTGTGCAAAATCATCCGATAACGCTTTCCACATTTGCGGAAGATTTGCAATAAACCCCTCTGCCTGTTCCAACAGAAAATGTCCGATTCCGTACAAAAGAAATGCCACAAGGCCGACTGCCAACACAATCGTAAATGCCGACCCCGCTTTTCTCTTAATCTTCATCTTTTTTTCCAAAAAATGAACAATCGGACTCGCACACAGCGCAATCAATGCACCTACTACAAACGGCATAAAAAATTTAATCACTTTCGGCAGTAAAAATACTACAAATACAAACACAACTACCGCAAGAAACAAATTCAATATAATTTTCCCAAAATGTTTTACTGTTTGCATTCTAACACATGCTCCTCAATAAATGCATAGATTTCATCTCTTCCCTGTTTTGTCTGCGCTGAATAAGGAAACACAAGCGTCCCTTTCTCTACCTGAAGCGTATCCTTAATCAGTTTTATCTGCTTCTGGATTTGCGAACGGTTAATCTTATCCAGCTTCGTGGCAATAATCACAGGTTTATAACCGTTAGAAACAATCCATTCATACATCTGGACGTCGTTCGCTCCCGGTTTATGACGAATGTCAATCAAGAGAAAAACCTCTTTCAACACTTTGGAAGTGCGAAGGTAGTTTTCAATCATGTTGCCCCACCTGGCCTTAACTTCAACAGAAACGTTTGCAAATCCATATCCCGGCAAATCTACAAAATATAATTCTTTATTAATATTGTAATAATTAATTGTCTGTGTTTTTCCCGGCTGCGAAGATGTCCGGGCCAATGACTTCCGATTCATAAGACCATTAATCAGAGAAGATTTACCGACATTACTTTTTCCCGCAAATGCAATTTCCGGAAGTGAATTTTCCGGCAAAGTGCTTGTAATTCCGCACACCGTCTCCAATTCCACATTTTTAATAACCATTACGACTCCTCCTCTTAAATAAGAGCATGTTCCAAAACTTCCTGCATCGTAGAAACGCAGAATATGTTTAATCCTGTTTTAATTTCTTCATCAATTTCATATAAATCTTTCTCGTTTTCCGCAGGCACAAGCACATTGTGTATTCCCGCCATCTTTGCTGATAAAAGTTTCTCCTTCAGTCCGCCGATGGCAAGCACGCGGCCCCGGAGAGTAACTTCACCGGTCATGGCAAGATCTGCTTTTACCTTACGGCCGGTAATCGCTGATAACACAGCAGTCACCATTGTAATTCCTGCGCTTGGTCCATCTTTTGGAACCGCGCCTTCCGGAATATGGATATGAAGATCATGTGTCTCAAAATAATCTTCTGCAATTCCAAAATCCGATGCCACAGACCGGATAAAACTGATTCCCGCCAGCGCAGATTCCTTCATCACATCGCCTAATTGTCCGGTCAGTTTTACCTCTCCTTTTCCCGGCATATCATTTACTTCAATTTCAAGCGTAACTCCGCCGACACTGGTCCAGGCAAGTCCACGGACAACTCCGACATCATTCTTCTTATTTGCCTTGTCTAATGCATATTTTTCTTTGCCGAGGTATTCTTCCAGATTTTGAACGGTAATTTTAATTTTCAGTTTCTCATCTTTCAAAAATTCACGTGCTGTCTTTCGACATACTTTCCCAATTTGACGTTCCAGTTCACGAACGCCGGCTTCTTTTGTGTATCCCACAATCATCTTTTCCAATGCTTTTCCGGTAAAAGTAAGCTGCTTTTTGGAAATTCCATGCTCTTTTAACTGCTTCTTCACCAAATGTTCTTTTGCGATATGAAGTTTCTCATTCGCCGTATAGCTTGTCACCTCAATCACTTCCATACGGTCTCTGAGCGGTCCGTCTATCGCCTGCAAATCATTTGCCGTTGCAACAAACACAACCTGGGATAAATCAATCGGAATTTCTATATAATGATCCTGAAAATGCTCATTCTGCTCACCGTCAAGCACCTCAAGCATTGCAGATGCCGTATCTCCTTTATGGTCACGGCTCATCTTGTCAATTTCATCAAGTAATATGAGCGGATTTTTTACGCCCGCCTGACGGATTGCAGTTACAATTCTTCCCGGCATGGCACCGACATAAGTCTTTCTGTGACCGCGAATTTCTGCTTCATCGCGCACACCGCCCAAACATATACGGACATATTTGCGTCCCATTGCCCTTGCCATGCTACGTGCTATAGACGTTTTTCCTGTTCCCGGAGGGCCAACCAGACAAATAATAGGGGAACCGGCATCGCCCCGAAGCTGTCTGACTGCCAAATATTCCAAAATACGTTCTTTCACCTTATCAAGTCCGTAATGATCCGCACGGAGTATTTTTTCCGCTTTTTCCAAATCATTATTATCTTCAGACATTTTATCCCACGGAAGATCCAGTACCGTTTCCAAATACGTTCTCTCTACTGCACTCTCCGAAGAACTTTGTGATACATTTTCAAAACGCTTAATCTCTTTCTTAATTCTTGATTTAACTTCTTCTCCAGCATTGAGTTCTTCAAGCTTTTCACGAAATGAATCTGCATCGGAAAGAGGGCTGTCCTCCCCTAATTCTTCCCTGATATACTTCATTTGTTCCTTCAGTACATACTCGCGTTGATTTTTTTCAACTCTGTCTTTAATTTTTTTTGCCAATTCATTTTTTACTTCAAGAACACCGGACTCTGTTTGCAAAAGCTCTGTTAATTTATCATATCTTTTTTGTAAATTAATCGATTCTAATAACACCTGTTTCTTTTTGTAATCCACCGGTAAAATCATCACAATTTGGTCAAGTAACTTTCCGAGTTCTGCAATTTCTCCCAAATGCTGCACTATCCCCTGATCCTTCTTATTCATTAACAAAGAATACTGCAAATACATATCACAAACCTGACGTTTCATAGCTTCCTTGATTTCAGCACCCATTTCTTCTTCAAGCTGTTGTTCAGACTTTGCCAATACAACATTCGCAATAAAATATGGTTCGATCTCAAATCCGACTACTTTTGCCCTTCTGATGCCTTCCACAAGAACACGCACAATCTTATTCGGCATTTTCACAATCTGTTTTACATGCACAACAGTTCCTATTTCATAAAGTTGCGAAATCCCCGGCTCGTTTTCTTCAGGATTTCTCTGTGCCACCAAAAACAGCTCCTGCCCTGTGCTGCTCATTGCCTGTTCTAAAGCCGCCATCGATTTTTTACGGCTCAAATCAAAATGTATAATAGAATCCGGCATTACACACATATTTTTCAGCGGTATCGCCGGTATTGTCATCTTCTGGATATCACTCATCTTTTTCTCTTTCCAATCAACAAACGCCGCCCATTAAGGCGGCGTCTGCAATCTTATGCTCTTTTTTTCTTTGGCAAAGCGTTTTCTGATTCTTCACGCTCCACAACCGGATCACATTTTCCTGCCACAACATCCTCTGTAATCGTACATTTACGGATGGTCTCATCTGATGGAATCTCATACATAACATCCATCATAATGCTCTCCATTATCGTCCGAAGTCCTCTGGCTCCGGTTTTCTTTTCCATTGTCTGTTTCGCAATTGCCGAGATAGCTTCCGGCGTAAACTCAAGTTCTACACCATCCATCTCAAACAGTTTCTGATACTGTTTTACAATCGCGCTCTTTGGCTCAGTCAGAATACGGCACATAGCCTCCTCATCAAGCCCGTCAAGCGCCACTACGATAGGTACACGGCCCACAAACTCAGGAATCATACCATATTTAATCAAATCCTGCGAATTTGCCTCATGGAATGCTCTATCATCTGCATCCTTCATATCTTTTCCTATCTCAGCATTAAATCCGATTGATTTACGGTTTAATCTTGTCTCAACAATCTTCTCTAATCCCGCAAACGCTCCGGAACAAATAAACAAAATATTACTTGTATTGATTTGAATAAGTTCCTGATGCGGATGCTTTCTGCCACCCTGAGGCGGAACCGATGCAACTGTTCCTTCTATAATCTTAAGAAGAGCCTGCTGCACACCTTCACCGGAAACATCTCT
>JAZQDJ010000106.1:0-7880 GCA_045546735.1 Lachnospiraceae bacterium
CGTTGACGGTGACACCTCGACAAACGATATGGTCACGGTTTTGGCAAACGGTATGGCAGGCAACAAGGAAATTACCGAGGACGGGGCTGATTTTGAGATATTTATGAAGGCACTTAACACGGTTACAATGAATCTTTGTCGCAAAATCGCAGGAGACGGCGAGGGTGCAACAAAGCTTCTTGAGTGCAGTGTTTGCGAAGCAAAAGATTTGGATACAGCGATTACAGTAGCAAAGAGTGTGATCTGTTCGCCGCTTTTCAAATGTGCGATGTTCGGTGAAGATGCAAACTGGGGACGTGTGCTTTGCGCCATCGGATATGCGGATGCAGAGTTTGATATCAATAAAGTAGATGTGGATTTGGCATCACAGTACGGAACGCTTCAGGTTTGCAGAAACGGTGCAGGCGTGGAATTTTCCGAAGAGTTTGCAAAAGAAGTACTTGCAGCGGATGAAATATTTATCAATGTATCACTTCATGACGGAGATGCTGCGGCAAAGGCCTGGGGATGTGATTTGACATATGACTATGTAAAAATTAACGGGGATTACCGTTCGTAAATATAGTTTTGAAAGGGTAGAGAAGCTTGAGTAAGATTTTTAAAAATTTGTGGGTGGAGAAAAAGACGGTTCTTGCTATTATCCTTTTGCTGATCGTACAGGCGTATTGTGACCTTATGCTTCCAAGCTATACGTCGGATATTGTCGATGTCGGAATTATGCAAAAAGGAGTTGCATATGTGTCGCCGGATGTCATGTCAGAAGAAAATTATGAGAGATTCTTCAATCTTCTTCTGATTCCGATGGATGAGAGTGAAGGGACAATATCGGACGACTATGTGCTTTTGGAGCGCTGTTATAGTTATAATAAACAGGAACGCATTTATGAATTAAATGATTTTGGTAAAAAACGGGAAAACCGTGAAAAATTAGATGGTTACCTGCTTTTGCGTATGACAGAGGCAATGGAAGCATTTGCGGGAGAAGAGGTTTCGGAAACGGTTGTACTGCAGCAGGCATATATGTTGGCGGCGCAGGAACATGAAAAAGCAGGGATTGATCCGGAAGACTATCAAATGGCATATTTGCTTAAGACCGGAGGCATTATGCTTTTGTATGCGATTGTCGGAATGATTGCAGCAATCGGAATCGGATATCTTGCAGCCAGATGCGGTGCGAGAATCGGAAGAAGACTCCGCCATCAGGTATTCCATAAAGTAGTTTCTTATTCAAACACGGAAATGAATCATTTTTCTACGGCTTCTCTGATTACAAGAAGCACAAATGATATACAGCAGGTGCAGATGGTTTCTACGATGTTTTTGCGTATGGTGCTTTATGCACCGATTGTCGGTGTCGGCGGTATTGTTATGGTTTCCCGTACAAAAACGGGACTTGGCTGGATTATTATAGTTGCAGTGATTGCAATTTTATGTTTGATCGGAACGTTGGTAGCTATTGCTAATCCTAAATTTAAAATGATGCAGACTTTGGTGGATAAATTAAATCTTGTTTCCCGCGAAGTGCTGACAGGACTTTCTGTCATCCGAGCATTCAGCCGCGAGGAGTACGAAGAAAAAAGGTTTGCACAGGCTAACGATGAGCTGATGCGCACACAGCTTTTTACAAATCGTGTTATGAACTTTATGATGCCCGGAATGATGTTGATTATGAATGCAATTTCCGTGGCAATTGTCTGGTTCGGAGCAAAAGGCGTTGATCTCGGGAATTTACAGGTGGGAGATTTGATGGCTTTTATCACATATACGATGATGATTGTCATGTCCTTCCTTATGATTACAATGATGTCGATTATGCTTCCGAGAGCGGGAGTAGCTGCAGCACGTATTGAAGAAGTGATGAATATGGATTCTTCCGTTTCGGATAAAGAGAATGCGGTTATTTGCAGTAAAGATGAGCAGAAAGGTGTTCTTTCTTTCGAGAATGTATCATTCCGGTATGAAGGAGCGGATGAGAATGCGCTTGAGAATATTACATTTACAGCGCAGCCGGGGAAAACAACTGCGATTATCGGAAGTACCGGATGCGGAAAGTCTACGTTGCTTCATTTGATTCCGCGCTTTTATGATGCGACGGAAGGTGCTGTGAAAATTGACGGTATAGATGTACGCGACATACAACTTGAAAATCTGCGGGATATGATTGGTTTTGTGCCTCAAAAGGCGGTTCTTTTCTCAGGAACAATTGCTTCAAATTTAAAGTTTGCCGGCGGACACGTGACGGACGGCCAAATGGAAGAGGCTGCAGAAATTGCGCAGGCAACAGAGTTTATATCTGAAAAAAGTGAAGGATATAACAGTCCGATTGCGCAGGGCGGAAGCAATGTGTCGGGCGGACAAAAGCAGAGACTTTCCATTGCAAGGGCGATCGCAAAAAATCCTAAGATTTATTTGTTTGATGACAGCTTTTCTGCGCTTGATTACAAGACGGATGCAGCGCTCAGACGTGCATTAAAAGATAAAACAAAAGATGCGACGGTGCTTATTGTAGCACAGCGTATCAGTACGATATTGCATGCAGATCAGATTCTTGTTTTGGAAGACGGGAAAATCGTCGGAACCGGAACGCATGAGCAGCTTATGGAAAACTGTGAGGCGTATCGTGAAATTGCCGGTTCGCAGCTTTCAGAGAAAGAACTGAAAGGAGGTGCTTCGGTATGAGTGAAGAAAGAGTAAGCAGACCTCCGAGACGACGCCCGGGCGGCGGACCTCCGGGAGCACCGGTGGAAAAAGCGAAGGATTTTAAAGGTTCCATGAAAAAGATGCTTGCGTATGTTAAGCGGTATACATGGGCAATTTTTGCCGTGATGATTTTTGCAGCAGCAAGCACGGTGTTTAATATCATCAGTCCGAAAATACTCGGTATGGCAACGACAACGCTTTTTAAAGGTTTTGCAGCTAAAATTGCAGGTACCGGCGGAATTGATTTTGCAAAAATCGGTCAAATTCTTCTTGTGACACTTTTATTATACGTATTCAGTTCGCTTATGGCGTTTATGCAGGGCTGGATCATGACAACTGTTTCACAGAAAATGACGTACCGTTTCCGTGATGAGATTTCAAAGAAAATTCATCGTATGCCGATGAAGTATTTTGAATCAAAAACCGTAGGAGAAGTGCTTTCGCGAATTACGAATGATGTTGATACGCTCGGAATGAGTTTAAATCAGAGTATCACAACGCTGATAACTTCGGTGACAACGCTGATCGGTGTCGCGGTTATGATGTTGTCCATCAGTCCGCTTATGACGCTGATTGCGTTTGTAATGTTACCTGTTTCGGGAATTATGATGGGAATTGTAATCGGAAAATCACAAAAACATTTTGTGAACCAACAAAAATTCTTGGGAGAGATTAACGGCCAGATTGAGGAAGTTTACAGCGGTCACAATATTGTGAAGGCTTTTAACAAAGAAGATGATGTATTAAAAGAATTTGATGACACAAATGAAAAATTATTTGTGTCAGGATGGAAATCTCAATATATATCAGGTCTGATGCATCCGATTATGGGCTTTGTGGGAAATCTCGGCTATGTCGGAGTAGCAGTGTCCGGAAGCATGCTGGCAGCACAAGGTGCGATTTCTGTCGGGGATATCCAGTCGTTTATCCAATATGTAAAAAACTTTACGCAGCCGATTACGCAGGTGGCGCAGGTGTTCAATATGCTTCAGTCTATGGCTGCTGCTGCGGAGAGAGTGTTTGAATTCCTTGAGGAAAAAGAGGAAGATGTTTTGGCCGAAAATCCGGTGAAAGATATTGAGATAAAAGGGGCGGTAACTTTCGAACATGTCCGTTTCGGTTACACACCGGATAAGACAATTATTCATGATTTCAGCAGTGAGATTGAGCCGGGACAGATGATTGCCATTGTCGGACCGACCGGTGCAGGAAAAACGACGATGGTCAAACTTCTGATGCGTTTTTATGATGTGGACGGAGGCGCAATTTTGATTGACGGTCACAACGTAAAAGATTTTAACCGCAGTGAGCTGCGCGAGCAGTTTGGTATGGTACTTCAGGATACGTGGCTTTTTAAGGGAACTATTATGGAGAATATCCGTTACGGACGCCTGACGGCCACAGATGAGGAAGTGATTGCGGCTGCAAAAGCAGCACACGCGGATCATTTTATCCGTACACTTCCGGGCGGATACAGAATGGAATTGAACGAAGATGCGACAAATGTATCACAGGGACAAAGACAGCTGTTGACGATTGCCAGAGCGATTTTGGCTGACAACCGGATTTTAATCCTTGATGAAGCGACAAGTTCTGTCGATACAAGAACTGAGGTGCGTATTCAAAAGGCGATGAATAACCTGATGAAAGGACGCACAAGTTTTGTCATTGCGCATCGTCTTTCTACTATCAGAGGCGCAGACCGGATTTTAGTGATGAAGGACGGCGATATCATAGAGCAGGGAAAACACGAAGAGCTTCTTGCAGCAGGCGGTTTTTATGCGCAGCTGTACAATTCACAGTTTGAGGAGGAAGCGAATTTATAAAAATATAGACATAAAAAGAACCAAAGAGATAAAATCTCAATGGTTCTTTTTCTATTCCTTGATTTCCATATTGTCATAAGCATATTGCAATGCCATGCCAATTAATTCATTTCGTGAGTGATTCGTCTTTGTGGATAGTTCGTTATATTTTTCCTGTAAAGAGCGATCTATGCGGATAGTCATTGTAACTGCTTTGTCTTCTTTTGGTTTAATTATAAATTTATTCATAGGACAAGCCCTCCCTTACTCTAATCACATTATAAGTTGAATTGACATTACAAAGATATGACACAAAATGAAGTGAAAAAGCAATTTACATTTGCATTGCTCGATGATAAGATGATTTTAATGGTAATATTTACAATTTATCGATTGGAGAGGTGTGCTTATGAAGAGGGTAATCAGTATTTTGGTGTGTGTGATTCTTTTGACGGTATCTATGCCGTTGAGTGGTTTGGCAAATACGGTAAGCGGAAATGAATTAGAAGAAATGAGTGAACCGGAAGGTGAATTTGTCAACTATGATCCGACGCAAGACCAGATGGCTGTAGATGAAGTGTATCAGGCATTGGCTCTTGATACATCGGATTTTAAGCAACAATATGGAATAACATATGAGGAATTGTTTGAGAAGTGCCCGTCGTATCTGGATAATGAGGACTGTGAAGTCAGAATTTTCGGAAGAATGGAAGATATGGGAGGAAAAGCATTCTGTGTGGCAATTCAAGATGAGGATACAGCAGAATTTTTTCACAGATTACAACAGGGAATGTCATACCCGGTCGAAACTTTTCTCGGAGAAACCGGGATTACTGAAACAGAGTATGAAACCTACCAAAAAGAAGTGGCAATGAAGGTGGTACAGGACTATCTGGCGACTGAAAATGCGCAGGCAGGTGTATTAAAAGAAATTAATGATAATTTTAGTACGATCGATAAAACATATGATCTGGCAACGGATTTTAATAAGTTTGCAGAAGCAATTTCGGGAGACGAAGGATTGACATTTTACAATAATGTCGGAACCGGTGTGACAGGTGAAATCATCTGTGCCATCAGAGATTCAAAACCGGTTGTATCGAAAGTAAAGGAAGGCTTTGACCTTTTTGACATTGTGACAGAAGTTATGCTCTTGCAGGAAATCGAGATGGGAACCATTGATTTTTTGATTGAGAGTTTACAATATGAAGAAGACGGAGAACTGGTACAGGGTCTGAAACTTTTAAAGGCAGATATCGAAAAAGATCCGGTTGCAAATATTGTGAATAAATATTGTACAGATAAAGTGATTAAGGCAGTTACGGAGGTTTTGACGGAATGTGCGCTCGGGACTATGGTGAATGCTCCGCTTTATGTGCTTTCAAAGTTAGCGATAAAGGGAATGGCAATGGTCTATAATCTTGTCAATCCGTCTTACGAGCAGGTGCAGAAGGCATATATTACACATGCTTATATGACAGAGGCAAAAAATAATATCGGGTTCTATAAAAAAGATTTTAAAAGGCACTATTATGACGCGAGAGATATTATTTTGTATGAAGCAGCCTATTCCATGTACTTATCAACATTAAAAATCTATATGGATACTTGCTCGGCATGTTTGAAGGGAACGTCGTATAGAGATGAGAGAAATCAAATTGAATTATGGAGCAGTGAGATTGGAAAAGCCTTTACTTATGAAGCATATATTATTATGTGTATGAGAGAAGTAAAAAAGGATTTGGACAGCGGAGTACTTACGCTTACAGAGACCGGCGCATCGACACCGGGAAGCGGAGAAGATTACGACAGTACGGAAAGTATTGCCGCACGTTTTGCAGCGATACAGGCGCAGTATATTCCGAATGTGGGACAGACTTGGACGGGAAGCTGGGGAGGAGCTATTCAGTGTTTTGGATTTGCCAGAATGGTATTTTCCAAATTGTTCGGATGTGAAATGCCGACGGCTTATAAAGCAAGTGCAAGATATGAATATGCAAATCTTAATAATGTAGAGTTGGTCGGACAGGTAAAAGGAAGCGGTGTGACCGTAGATAGTGTGAAAGGCCTGATGCAACAGGGAAGATTGGGAGATGTGATTCAGGCATCCGGAGATGCGTATGGACAGCATACCATGGTCTTTGTTGGGTGTACAGATGAAGGCGTGGTTGTGTATGATTGCAATGCAAATCTTACGGGTTCTGATCCGGCATGTTCTATCCATCAGTGGACCATTAACTGGAATACATGGGTATCGTATTATGGACCGTGTGCAAGCGGAAGTAACGGTATATCTCTTTATCATGCGAGCAATTATGCTTCCATTTATGGCGACGGCGACGGAATGTTTTATGATGATTCCGTGAATTTTGTGATAGACGCTAACGGAGTTCTCACGAAGTATAACGGTTGGCAAAGATTTGTAGTGATTCCGGAAACGGTTACTGCCATTGGGGACAATGCATTTAAAAATAACACAACTATGATAAGTGTTGAGATACCGGATGGTGTCAAAAGCATTGGAAACAGTGCGTTCTATGGTTGCACATCATTAATCGGCATCATGATACCGGATAGCGTGGAAACCATCGGAGGAAGTGCGTTCTATGGTTGTACAAGTTTGGGAAGGGCATTTTTGCCGGAGAATGATTATTTTAAAACGATTAATCCGCAGACGTTTTATAATTGTAGTGCGCTAAGGGAGATGGATATACCGGATAGTGTGGTATTAATAGATGATTATGCGTTTAACGGGTGTAAAAACATTGAGAGCGTGAAATTGTCTAATAAGTTGGAAATATTGGGAGGTGGAGCGTTTAGAGGTTGTAGTCAACTTACAAGTATTCATATTCCCAGAAGTTTAACAAGTGCATGGACAGGATATAATGATGGTATTGTGGGAGCATTTAGAGAGTGTACATCGTTAAAAACAGTAACTTTTGAGGAAGGAACAACTGAAATTGCAGAATATTTATTTGCAAACTGTGACAGTTTAGAGGAAATAGAAATACCGGATACAGTAAGTGTAATAGAAAGCTATGCATTTAGCGAATGTGATGGTTTAACAGATGTAACAATTCCAAGCAGTGTAACAGAATTGCAAAGAAGTGCATTTAGTGAATGCAGTCATCTTGAAAAAATAGTGTTATCTGAGAATTTAACAACGATTGGAATAGGCGGATTTGAAAACTGTACGCAATTAGGAATGATTGAAATACCGGATAGTGTGATATTAATAGATGATTATGCGTTTAAAGGGTGTAAAAACATTGAGAGCGTGAAATTGTCTAATAAGTTGGAAATATTGGGAGGTGGAGCGTTTAGAGGTTGTAGTCAACTTACAAGTATTCATATTCCCAGAAGTTTAACAAGTGC
>JAZQDJ010000107.1:0-5218 GCA_045546735.1 Lachnospiraceae bacterium
TCCATCTACTTCTACTGTCGATATTTCCTTATATGCGCTGAAAAGCTGCTCATCTACATAAGAAAATTTCTCAGGTGTCTCATTATTTTCCAATGTTTCGATAATTGACATGACACGCGGTCCGTGAAGCGGATTACATTCTGCAATACACGTAATCTTATCTTCCAACACATAGCGCATAGAATTTTCATTTACTCCGTCAAAAGACAAGACCATAATCTCGCCGCCCGCAATATCAGAACCGACTTTCAATCCTGCATCCTCTATTGCTTCTATCGCCCCAAAAGCCTGATTATCATTCTCGCAATATACCACATTAATATTGTCATATTTTGCCAAAAAGTCTTTCATAACTTCCTCACCTTTGGCCTGGGTAAAATCTCCGGTACGTTCTTCTAAAATATTCCATCCGTATTTTTGAGCCGCATCCGAAAGACCTTTTGTACGCCCAATCTGCGCTGATGCACCGATTGTACCTTGAATATTGACAATATTTAAATCGCCCGGTTCCATACCATTCAACATCGCATAAGCATTGAGCCACTCGGCAACCTTCTTCCCTTCCAACTCAAAATCCGATCCCACCCAGCAGGTAAATAAACTTTCATCCGATACATCTACCATACGATCTACAATAATCACAGGAATCCCCGCATCCTTTGCCTCTTGAAGAACGGTGTCCCATCCGGTTTCCGTCACAGGAGCAAGCACAATATAATCCACTTCCTGCTGGATAAACATACGAATCGCCGTAATTTGATTCGACTGCTTTTGCTGACCATCCTCAAAAATAAGATCGTATCCGTTCTCCATGGTAAATGTTTCCTTCATCGACTCTGTATTGGCACTGCGCCAATCCGACTCCGCTCCAAGCTGAGAAAAACCTACCACAATCCTCTTATTTACCGTTACCGGTTGTTCCTCCTGCAACTCAGAATTCAACTTAGAATTACTGCAGGCAAAAACACCGATGCCAAAACATATGAGTAACAAAAATATGACTGCCTTCTTCACTCAAGTCCCTCTCCTATTCATGGAAATACTGAACTGCACTATCCAGATTCTTCGCCAGATAATTCATCTTTTCACAGTTATCGCTTACCGTCTGTACATCCGACATGATTTCAGATACATTGGCATTTACTTCCTGATTGCTTGCAGCGTTCTCCTCACTGATTGCGCTCAAACTCTGTACATGATCCACCACTTTTTCCTTATACTCCGTTAAATACTCAGTTTTGTCGGAAATAGATTTAATTTCATTTACTGAATCACCAATATCTTTACTGAGTTCTTCATACTTTAACTGTGTTCTTGAAACATTTTCCTGTTCAAGCATAATTAAAGAATGGACTTCTTCTGCCAACTGTACAGATTTATGGGATTTCTCCACAATAATCTTTGCAATATCTTTAATCATCTCAGCACCTTCTGCGCTCTGCTCAGAAAGATTACGGATTTCTTCCGCAACAACCGAGAACCCTTTTCCCATTTCACCGGCTCTTGCCGCCTCAATAGAAGCATTCAAGCTAAGGAGCTGTGTCTGCTCTGAAATAGAAAGAATCAACTCAACCGCTGTATCAATACCTTTTATTGATTCATTGGTTTCTTTAATCTGCTCCGTAATATCATTCACAGCCGTCACAGACTGTACTGTATTTTCATGAATCGTCTGCATATTTACTTTTGCTTCTTCATTTACTTTCTGAATATTTTCAGAGGTTGCATACAAACGATCCACATTATCGGAAATATCCCCGACACAGTTACCGATTTCAATCATCTGCAGGTTGATATCCTGCACGCTTTCTGTCATATTCATTGTCGAATCAGACAATTCCTGCATTGCCATCGTAATCGTCTGTGCACGGTCTGCGCTCTTTTGACTTAAAGAAGTAACTTCAGATACATTCCCTACAAGATCACCGGATACATCTTTTACCTTTCCGATAATATCGGACAAATTCTCCTGCATAAGCTTTGCAGAAGAAAACAAATTATTTACCTCTTTAATTCCGCTCTTCTGCTCGCTGTGTGCACTTAAATCGCCCTGTGACAATGCGTTTACATTTTCATCCAATACAAGGAATGATTTTATAAGTCCCTTGCTGAACAAAAGAATAATCAACGTAAACACTGCTACCAAAACAATCGCAATCGAAACAAAATTTGTAATACTGCTGTTTACCGCTTCTGTTACATTATCTTTAAGCTGCGCGGCAAATGCCATTCCAATCACCTCATCATGCACGGTAATCGGCTTATAATATCCATAATATACTTTTCCGTCAATCGCCACTTCGCTATCGTAAAATCCTTCATCTCCATGTGCATAGATTTCTTCCGAAACTTCAATATCGCGCACACGATAATCATTTTCATTTTTGATTGAGGCAACAGACGGAGAATCTTTGATAATAATTGCCATCTCTATCTTCTGGTCTTTCAAGCTGTCAATATAATCATGATACTGCTCTGCCGTCGCATAACTGATTTCATTTTCACGGCAATGATTCGACAAATCATTCGCAACCACGTACAATTTCTCTTCCGCCGCTTTTTCGAGATTGGTTTTTGTAATATTAAGTGAAATTACACTGATTAGCGCAATCGATAACAAAAGAGGTATCATCGTCAGAAGCATCAGCATTGCGAACATATTCATCTGCATCTTTTTTCCCGTTTTTACTTTTTTCATAAAATCCCTGCTCCCTATACTACAAACAAAATGGGGAAAAGGAGGAACCTCTTTAGACTCCTCCTGCCTTCCCTTATATCATACCTTACTTTTTCACTTTTGTCCCTGTTTTCTTTCTTGCAATTACGACACTCTGTACTACAAGGAACAGACAAAGCATTGCTGCAATTGTAATTCCTGTCCACCACGCCTGGTCAAGACCTGCTGATGATACAATATTTTGAATGGTACTTAACGATAACACTCCGAAGAATGTTCCGATAATATTACCAACACCACCTGTCAGCATGGTTCCGCCGATAATAGAAGATGCAATCGCATTCATCTCCGCTCCGCTCGCATGAGAAGCAGCTCCGGAACCGACATGAAGGAAATAAACATATCCTCCGATTCCCGCCAAAAGACTGCAGATAAGGTGTGAGTAGAATTTTGTTCTTTTTACGTTAATACCGAGCATCAAAGAACTCTGCGTATTACCGCCGACTGCATAAAATGCACGGCCGAGTTTTGTCCATCTGAGCATACAGAACATAACTACCACGACCAAAAGTGCCACAACAACACCGATTTCTATGTAAGCATTTACATACTCACCGACTTTGTTAACAGAACCGAGTCCCGGAACTGTAATACGTGTCGTTTTTAATGCTACAAAATCCTCATTTACAACGTTGAATGGATTTGTATTTACAATCGTTGTCATACCACGTGCAAAAAACATTCCCGCCAGTGAGACGATGAACGGCTGAATATCAAGATACGCAACAAGATATCCCTGCACAAGACCGAAAGCTAATCCGATACCGATTGCGATAAGCATAGAGCCAAATACGCTTCCGCCGTGATAATCAAGATATACTGCACAGCACATACTTACAAGTGCTGTCACACCGCCGACCGAAATATCAATTCCGCCGGTAATCATAACTAAACTCATACCGCAAGCCAAAATGATCAGCGCTGCATTCGCATTTAAAATATTGAAGAATGTCTGCGGTTTTAAAAATCCTTTCCCCTGGAAAATAATAGCTCCGATATACATTGCAAAGAATACAACAATCGTAATGGCAAGGAGCAGATTTGCATCTGTCATATTTTTAATTCTGTCACCGAGTTTCACACTCTGCACAGCTGTTTTATTTTTTTCTGACATATTATGCAACCTCCTTCCCGTTTGATTTCACTTTGATTTTCTTTGCAAATTTTCCCATCGCTTCTCTTACTGTCGGTGCGCTCAAAACAACAAGCACGATTACGACAACTGCTTTATAAGCAGAAAGCGCATCTGACTGAACATTAAATTTATATAATGTCGTTGTCAGGAACTGGATTACATATGCTCCGAGAACCGATGCCCACATATTGAATTTACCGCCGCCCAGTGCGTTTCCGCCGAGAGCGACCGCCAAAATAGCATCCATTTCAATATCTTTTGCAACTACAGAATAGTTGATAGTAGACAAACGGCTTACTTTGATGAGTCCAACCACTGCCACACATAATCCGAGAATTACAAATGTAAGGAATTTAATAAATGCCGGGTTCAATCCATTCAATCTGGAAGAATGCTCATTAATACCTACTGCCTGTGTATAAAGACCGAGATTCGTAAACTTTAACGCAAGCATTGTTACAATGATACATGCCACAGCAATAAAGAACGGTGTCGGAATCGGAATTCCAGGAATAAATCCTCCATAGTACGCAAAGGAAGGTTCGCTGATAATCGGCAATTCATTGTTATTGATCCATGCAGCGATCGAACGACCTGCAGTAAATAAAATCAGCGTTGCAACCATCGGCTGAATCTTGAAGTATGCTACAAGAACGCCGTTAAATGCTCCGAACAGCATTGCCACAATACAAGCCACGATGAATGCTACAATAACCGGCGCCTGAAGTGTCTCAGGTCTGGAGTTTGTTCCGCAAAGTACACGAAGAATCACACTACCTGCAATTGCAATCGTTGCGCCGACACTGATGTCCTGTCCGCCGGATGCGGCTGTAACAAGCGTCATACCGATTGCTAAAATAACAAGCTCAGAACCAAAGTCTAAAATTGTCATAAGATAACCGGATAACACAGGATCTCCTGCACTGTTATAGCCTAATGTAATCTTATAAAAAGACGGATCTACAATTAAATTGAATATCGCAAGCAACAGAAGTGCTGCGATCGGAATAAATATCTGGTTTGAAAAAATCTTCTTCATTATTTACTTTCACCTCCGGCAATCGTACTCATAATCTTATTCTGATTCAGATCGCTGCCTGTGAGTTCTCCCACTACCTTGCGGTCTCTCATAACTACCAGACGGGAACATGTACGCAGCATCTCATCCGTTTCAGACGAAATAAATGTTACACTCATACCTTCTGATGCAAGTTTGAGTACTAATTTCTGAATATCTACTTTTGTTCCGACGTCAATACCTCTGGTCGGCTCATCCAAAATCAGATATTCCGGATGCGTAAGCAACCAACGTGCTAAAATAACTTTCTGCTGATTACCACCGGACA
>JAZQDJ010000108.1:0-3867 GCA_045546735.1 Lachnospiraceae bacterium
GATTATATAAACTTTTATACTCGTCAAGCACCGTATAAACCTTTTCCTGCCCCGTTTCCTCATCCGTATGGACTATTTCCGGCGTTTCATATAGAGAATTTACCATTTCATTTTCTTTACGCGAAGCAAGCCGTTCATTCTCACGTTGCGTTTGATATGCCTCATAACAATATAAACCGAAATACACAAGACATGCAGCTGCAGCCAGATATAATACCAACGATATCATCCGTTTGATACGATGTTCCTTTTTCGTCAACACAACAACTTTATGCTTAGATTTCTTTTTAGCTCTTACATCTACCGTCTCCTGCGCTTTTTTACCCTGCTCACGCTGTCTGCGTTTTACTTCCATCGCAAGTTCATAAACCTCATCGTCAAACGCTCTCTCTTCCGGTGTCACAAGCTGATACTGCCCTGACTGAAGCGCCGCATAAAGTGCTAATATATCACTGTCTTTTTTCAGATCATATTTTTGTTTAATTTGATTAATTACAGAGTTATCCATAATCCTTATTTTAACTATATATTGCTCGAAATTCAACCCTTATCCAACATATTGTGTCTGTTTTTTTCTCCCAATACTATGCACACATTCCTATTTCCGGCATAAGATACATCATAAAACAAAAATCGGAGGCTCAATTATGAGTGAATTATCAGCTAGTCAATGTGGATGTCGTCAGGAAACAAGTTGCGGAAACGGATGCGGAAGCTGGATTTGGATTCTCATCTTATTATGCGTATGCGGCAACAACAACGACAACGGTTGCGGATGCGGCTCAGGCTTTTTCGGCGGAAACAACGGCGGTTGTTGTGAATGGATTATTATTCTTTTAATTCTCAGTTGCTGCTGTGGCGGAAACAATTCCTGGTTCTAACATCTTATTCAACCAAAAGGAGGAGGCCTTGTGCCTCCTTCGTTCTCATTAAGCTAAAGTCTGCATATGATAAATCAGGAGGATTGTATGGACCAAAGCGATGCTATTTTAACCTTTGACACATTATATACAACAAACGAAATACAAATATTAAAGCTCGCTCTCCCTCTGCTCTCGCCTTCACTAAGGCCCTATGCAGCACTGCTTATCAAAGGAAAAGAGCTGAAATATTGTATGGAGCATCTGCCAAAGACAAAAATCGAACATGCTTCTATAGAGTTGTCATATCTCGATGTGTTTTTAGACAACGCCCTTCCGTACTGTAACGAAAAACAAAGTGATCTCATACGACAATTAAAGCAATTAAAACACAGTATAGATATGTTTGAAAAAATGAAACAAATGATGTCTGTTTTCAGCGAGGAAAATGCTTCTGAAATCAGCAATCTTTTTCAGGCATTCGGAACTACAAAACCGGAGGATTCTTCTCAGTCTCCGGAAGATATCATACACAATATGATGACCGGCGAACAGGCCGAATTATTTGAACATTTTAAAAAGAAATTTGAAGAAGAATTGTAACGAAAGGAGCTTTATATGGCAAATCAGGAATGGATGAAGGATTCACGCATTGCACACATCGCCCCGGTCAAACTTGATTTTCTGCAAAAACTTGTTTTTGAAATGCAAGCCTTGTCAGACAATCAGAAACTGCCGTTTCTCATGGCACTGGCAACCAGTACAAAAAAGAAAAATATTTCTTTTTCCGATGACGAAATCTCTGAAATTATTGAAGTTATCAAAGAATACAGTTCTCCGGAGGAACTTTCCAAGGTAAATAAACTTCTTTCCATGTTTTCCCATACATAAGAAAAAATCATGTGCCGCACATATATGCAGGCACATGATTTCTTTGACTTTTTAATTCGGTTTAACAACAATATTTACAATCTTACCAGGTACATAAATCTCTTTTACAATGGTACCTGTCAGTTTATTTCCGAGTGCTTCTTTTGCACTTGCAATTGCATCCTCTTTTGATGCATCTGCAGCGATTGTAACAACAGTTTTTGTCTTACCGTTCATCTGAACAGCGATTTCAATTTCATCCTCTTTCATAGCAGAAGCATCTGCACTTGGCCAAACTGTATGGAATACAGAACCCGTTTCGCCGAGTTCATGCCAAAGTTCTTCGCCGAGATGCGGAGCAAACGGAGCTAAAAGAATCACTGCTGTCTTTAATGTTTCCTTGTCAACACCGCCGTTTTTCGCCATATCAATCATCTTGTTGTTATATTCCATAAATCCGGAAATAACCGTATTTAAGCTAAAGCTCTCAAGACGCTGTGTAATGTCATAAACCATCTTATTGCGAAGTTTTACAGACTCTTTTGTCTCTGCTACATCTTTGTCTTTATTGTCCATCACAAGATTCCAGAATTTTGTAATGAAACGGTAAATACCGTCAATACCTCTCTCATCCCAAATAGAATCAAGTTCAGGCGGCCCAATAAAGAGTTCGTAAAGACGAAGCGAATCACAACCGTAATCTCTTACGATATCATCCGGCGAAACGATATTTCCGAGCGATTTACTCATCTTTGTCGCTGCACCTGTCACTTTATCTCTACCGCAAACCATACCCTGGTTAAATAACTTCTTAAACGGCTCCTCGAAATCAACTACACCGATATCATATAAGAATTTCGTATAGAATCTTGAGTAAAGAAGATGAAGAACTGCATGTTCTACACCACCGATATACATATCTACCGGAAGGTATTTTTCAGCCATCTCTTTACTTACAAGAGCCTCTGTGTTCTTGCTGTCCACATAGCGCAGGAAATACCATGAAGAACCTGCCCACTGCGGCATTGTATTTGTCTCGCGTTTGGAAGGAGCACCACAACAAGGACATGTTGTATTTACCCACTCTGCAATATCTGCAAGCGGGGACTCTCCTGTTCCTGTCGGCTGGTAAGACTCTACATCCGGCAACAAAAGCGGAAGCTGATCTTCCGGAACCGGAACAGGTCCGCACTCAGGACAGTGTACAATCGGAATCGGCTCACCCCAATAACGCTGACGCGAGAATACCCAGTCACGGAGTTTGTAGTTTGTAGTTTTGCGTCCGTAACCCATCTTCTCAATCATCATCGGAGCTTCCTGTTTTAATGTGGATGACTCCATACCATTCCACTCGCCCGAATTAATCATAAGACCTGCAGCTTCTGTATAAGCCTCTGTCATATCTTCAATTTCTTTTCCGTCTTTTGCAATAACCTGAATAATCGGAATATCGAATTTTTTAGCAAACTCAAAGTCACGGTCATCGTGCGCAGGTACACACATGATAGCTCCTGTACCGTAATCAGCAAGTACATAGTCAGAAAGCCAAATAGGAACAAGTGCTTTGTTGAGCGGATTTACCGCATAAGAACCTGTGAATACACCTGTCTTTTCCTTGCTCTGCATACGGTCAACGTTTGATTTGTTTGCTGCTTCTGCAATATATTTTTCTACAGCTTCTACATTTTCCTCTGTTGCAAGACTCTTGGCAAGCGCATGTTCCGGTGAAAGCACCATAAACGTTGCACCATGAAGTGTATCCGGTCTTGTTGTATAAACCGTAATTTTTTCATCTCTTCCGTCAATCGGGAAATCTACTTCCGCTCCGTAAGAACGTCCTATCCACTCAGACTGCATCTTTTTAACTTTTTCCGGCCAATCAAGTGTATCGAGATCCTCCAACAGACGATCTGCATATTTTGTAATACGGAGCATCCACTGATTTAAGTTTTTCTTTGTCACATCAGAATGGCAACGCTCACATTTACCATTTACTACTTCTTCGTTTGCAAGACCTGTCTTACAAGAAGGACACCAGTTAATCGGCATCTCTTTCTGATATGCGAGACCTTTTTTAAACATCTGTACAAAAATCCACTGTGTCCATTTGTAGAACTCAGGGTCTGTTGTATTTACC
>JAZQDJ010000109.1:0-48883 GCA_045546735.1 Lachnospiraceae bacterium
TGTTAGTGCTATACTATATGTGAGCACACGATTTACACCTAGTGTTTTCGTGTAGAACCAAACAACGATTATACTTATAAGGAAGTCGGAGGCCAAGCGGTCTTAGGAAGACAATGACTAGACCCAACTCCTTGGCTCACAGAACGACATGGCTACGATCCGACTTGTTAGTGCTATACTATATGTGAGCACACGATTTACACCTAGTGTTTTCGTGTAGAACCAAACAACGATTATACTTATAAGGAGCAGTTAAATGGGCGAAAAATTCACTAGCCGGGTAGGCTATCTGATTAGAAACTTTAGAATCGCATCTGATATGACGCAAAAGGAATTAGCGGATAAATGCGGATTAAATGAATCCACCATCCGTAACTATGAACTTGGTAACAGATATCCAGATGCAGCAACACTATTGAATATAGCCAATAACCTCAATGTCAGCTTTTATGCGTTATCTGATCCTGACGTTGCCAATATATTCAGCGCACTTCATGTGTTGTTTGATATCGAGTGGGCATACGGACTACGCCCTACTATGAAAGGCGGAGAGTTGACTTTTAAATTCGAAGAACGTCTTTCGTCCACCGGTCCCCGTCCGCAGGAAGACCTTGACAACTTCCGAAAGCTGGTTGAGTATTGGGCACGCTTGCGAGACAGATTGGAAGATGGAGAAATAACAGAATCGGAATACTATCTTAAAGAGATTAAATTCCCGATGAATCCGGTAGAACCGAATAAAGAATATACTGTTTCGTTGAATCTTGATGATGATGACCAGTTAATGGTTCAGAATATAAACGAAGATGAAGACGCAGAAGAAACTGCTGAATTGCTAAAAGACTTGTTTCCAGATTTCTCTTATGTGAAAAGGAAGAGGAAACCGAAGAAAGATTAAAATTTCTATTTTATGTGAGGTTATTATGAATAAAAAAAAGAAATTCAAAAAAAGCTATAAATACTATTTAGAGCACGTTAACACCAATACCTATACAAACGCACAAAAGGAATATGACGAAAAGCACAAAAAAGAAATTTTAGAATTTCAACAGAACGATCCAAATTTAGAAAACCGGACAGATTGGTACGAAAATCATATTGTTACAAGTGTAACTATATGTGACATATTATCAAATGATGGAGTAACCAAGCTTAGTAAACGATTACACTCACTACCTTCCAAAAAATATAAAACCACTATCATCTACAAGAAGCCGACTTTTTTTAAATCCTATGACTATGTACATTTGCAATACTCTGGTTCTTTCCACGGAATCTTTGCAGAAATAGAATTTCTTGATGATAAATACATAAAAAGCGTGAAAATTACATGGAGTCAAATTAATAGTTATTTTGCTATTCTTGAATATAATTTTACTTTAAAGCACAATTTAAGCGAGGAAAACTGTACAAATTTTGTATGCGATAATATAAAAAAACTAAATAAAAAAGACTATTTGCCGTATTATTATTTAAAGAAAAATCAACCAATTGACTTTCATCTTTTAAATGAAATGAACGAAGAGTTTTTTGTTTTAATTTTTCAACATTACATAACAAGTGTATTCTATAGTGAGCAAGGTAAAAAATACCGATTAATAAATATGGTGCATATGACAAGAAAGGAACCTATAAATATAAATACCCTAGACTTTGGTTATTGTGGCATTTCATATTACAACAAAAAGGAAAACTATATGATAACATGTGATTCCAACTATAACTACTGTCTTATGGCTGGAAATAACAATATACCACAATTCAACCTATCATCTTATATTGCAAAATATGGAAACTCATTTTATTATATGTTTTTTGGGCATCGCGAGCTTAAAATATTTGAAATAGAGTTTTCAAAATATTCAACAGGAAGAAGAAAGGCAAGGTATAATAAAAAATTCACTTATTTGCTAAATAAAATGCAAAGTCTTTGTGAATCTCAAACAAATAATAAATTCGATATTTACAAAGCTTTTGATAAGGACTGGAAATTATATTTAGGATACAAAGAGCAAAAACTAAATATATTTATTGCTCAAATTAATATTGATTACAAAAGTATCTATAGCAACTATTACGCTTACTTAAATTCTTTATGTAATATAAATTACACAAAAAGCAATCAATTTATATCAATAGGCGCCATTATAATAGCAATTATTACCTTAATATTGACTGCATAGTAATTTTCCAAAATTATTGTCATTTGATTGTCACTACAAAAAACAAGAGCCAAGAAACACCGTAAATTCGGCATTTCTTGGCTCATTTGTATTACTCAAACTCAATCGTCGCAACCGGTTTCTTCGTAAGCTCGTAACAAACACGATTTACGCTAGGAACCTCTGCTGTGATACGGTCTACCACTTTCTCAAGGAAATCGTAGTCAAGTCTCTCAATCGTTGCTGTCATGGCATCGATGGTGTTAACCGCACGGATGACTACCATATAACCCATGCTTCTCTCGTGGTCGCGGACACCTACTGCTTTGAAATCCGGAACGACTGTGAAGTACTGCCATACTTTTTTATCAAGTCCTGCTTTTGCAAACTCTTCACGAAGGATGGCATCAGACTCGCGGAGTGCTTCGAGACGGTCACGTGTGATTGCTCCGAGGCAACGAACACCAAGTCCCGGACCCGGGAACGGCTGACGGTAAACCATCTCTGCCGGAAGACCGAGCTCAATACCGCAGGCACGAACTTCATCTTTGAAAAGCTGAGCAAGCGGCTCAACAAGTTCAAACTGAAGATCCTCAGGAAGACCTCCTACGTTGTGATGTGATTTTACACATTTTGCAGTCTTTGTACCGGACTCAATAATGTCAGGATAAATCGTACCCTGTCCGAGGAAATCAATTCCCTCTAACTTGCGGGCTTCCTCTTCGAATACACGAATGAACTCACCGCCGATAATTTTACGTTTCTCTTCCGGATCAGCTACATTTTCAAGCTTTCCGAGGAAACGGTCGGTTGCATCTACATAAATAAGGTTTGCATTTAACTGATTACGGAATACGTCTACTACGTTTTCTGACTCATTTTTACGCATGGGACCATGATTTACGTGTACACATACGAGCTGCTGTCCGATTGCTTTTAATAAAAGCGCTGCAACAACGGATGAATCTACACCGCCGGATAATGCTAAGAGAACTTTTCTGTCTCCCACCTGACGGCGAACCAGTTCCACCTGATCTTCGATAAAGTTTTTCATATTCCAGTTAGCCTCGGCTTTACACTCATCAAACACGAATGCTTTGATGACATCCTCTGCAGGCATTGCATCGTATGCTTTTTCGCATTTTGCTGTCGGATGGTCAATCGCCATCACCGGATAACCGCATTCATATATAGAAGGTAATACGTCAACTGCCTGTCCGTCTACCACACGGTTCTCGCCCCCGCATAAAATAAGACCTTTCACATTTTCAAGCGCTGCAAGACCTTCCGGGGTAATATCATGCGGATGAATCTCACTGTAAACACCCATGTCACGGATCTGACGGGCAATTACGGTATTTTCTGTACCACCTAAATCAAGAATTACAATCATGTCCTGTTTCATCTTTTTACTCCTCCAAATTTAAAATTATGGAACTACTTTTTATGGAACACACTGTATTATATTACACTTTTTTCTCACAAAAAAGTATTTTTTTTATATTTTTTAAAAAAATTTTTTCCGACACAAAAAAAAATATTTGCATATCACAACATTTATGCTAAAGTATTAGTGTCAAAAAAGACACTACACCTAAATGGAGGAGATCGTACGATGAAAAAAATTTATGAAGGTAAGACAAAAGATGTTTACAGTCTCGAAAACGGCAATGTAATGCTGAAATTCAAAGATGACTGTACAGGAAAAGACGGAGTATTCGATCCGGGCGAGAACAGCGTAGGCTTAACAATCGAAGGTATCGGAAGAGAAAACTTAAAAACTTCTATCCACTACTTCGAATTATTAAAAGACGCCGGCATCAAAACTCACTATGTGAACGCTGATGTTGAAAACGCTACTATGGAAGTTCTTCCGGCAACTGTATTCGGTCACGGTCTTGAAGTTATCTGCCGCTTAGTTGCAACAGGAAGCTTCATCCGCAGATATGGTGAGTATATAGAGGACGGAACTGTTTTAGAAGGCGGTTACGTGGAATGTACATTTAAAAATGACGCACTCGGTGATCCGCTTGTTACAGGCGAAGGCCTTGCAGCACTCGGCGTTATGTCTCCGGAAATGTTCCAGAGCATGAAAGAGCAGACATTAAAAATCACAAAGATTGTTGCTGATGATCTTAAATCTATCGGTCTTGACCTTTGGGATATCAAATTTGAGTTCGGTTACAACAATGACGAAGTTATTCTGATTGACGAAATCGCATCAGGTAACATGCGTGTCTACAAAGACGGCAAGATTGTTGATCCTGTAGAACTCACAAAACTTATCTTAAACAGATAATTCAGAAATCACAAATACCCGTGGATATTTTTCCACGGCTATTTTTATATGTTCATAGACAAAAAATTGGTTTTGGTCGAGCCCATAGGCGTTTTAACCCATTTATTTTGCCACACTCCCCATCTTATCTTACTTATTTTTTTAAATCTCCCGGTTCATAATCTTGCAACGGAGCCAAAAAACCGCGCTCCTTCAAGGCATCGTGAATATAATCCAACAGTTCTTCTCTTTCCGCCGTAACTGTGTGATAGTGATAACCGGAAGTAACATTCTTCAAAAGACTGGATTTCCCGGAATTTAGGTTATCCATAAATCGTTTTACATCCAAACGTGAATGGATATTCATAGGTGCCCTAACAATATTATAAATCTTATGTGATACAAAAACATCTTCCACGCGTCCGCCGCAATCCACAATTAATGACAACTCTTCTTCTACCTCATCATCCGTATGAATCACTTTAAAAACACGACTTTTTTCAAAAGAATCTGCCATCAAATACCCCTGATTCGTGGAGACGATTTCATATGCATTCGCACGTAACAAAGCAATATCCTGCACAATCACCTGACGACTGACACCAACCTGCCCTGCAAGTTGAGTCCCCGACAACGGAACAGCGCTTTGTCTTAACAAATCTATGATTTGGTTTCTTCGTTCCTCTCCGTTCATAAGACTTTCCTTTCCTACACTAATCAATCGGATGAAGGTTCTTCAAAGAGACATCTAAAATCGGAGACGAATGTGTTAGTGCTCCGGATGAAATATAATCCACCTTAAGATCTTTTATTTTCTCGATATTCTCTTTGGTAACATTTCCTGATATTTCCACTTCTGCACGTCCATCGATGATATTCAGTGCCTCCTCCATCTGTTCATGAGTCATATTATCCAGCATAATAATGTGAGCACCTGCTTCTACTGCCTCGCGGACCATTTCAAGATTTTCTACTTCCACTTCAATTTTGCGGACAAAAGGAGCATAAGCCTTAGCCATTTCAATTGCCCGGCGCACACCGCCTGCAGCACCGATGTGGTTATCTTTCAATAAAACTCCGTCCGACAAATTATAACGATGATTATTGCCACCGCCTACACGTACCGCATACTTTTCAAACAGACGATTATTCGGCGTTGTCTTACGCGTATCCAAAAGTTTGATAGAAGTACCTTCCAAAAGACTTGCCACATTATGAGTATAGGTTGCAACACCACTCATGCGCTGCAAATAATTTAAGGCTGTTCGCTCACCGCTTAATATCGTCCGGATGTCGCCGGTTATTTTCGCAAGGAGCTGTCCTTTGCTTACCATGTCGCCATCTTTTGCCATCAATTCTACCTGTGTTTCCTGATCTAAAAGCGTAAATACTCTTGCAAAAATATCAAGACCACAGATGATACCGTCTTCCTTACAAATAAGATCGGCACTACCCATTTGTTTTTCCAAAGTTACACTGTTGGTAGATACATCCTCACTTGTAATATCTTCCCGCAATGCACTTAAAATAAAAGGATCTGCATTTAATGTTAATGTAATCGGATTATTCATATATATCTTCCTTTCTGCCACTTCATTTTTTTATTTATTATTCCTTTATCCTTTCAACTTCGGAAGGATTAATTCGCGATATGTATTAGCCAATTCTTCTACATCTGTCTCATTCGCAATTTCAGACGGAATCGTATTCCCTTTGCCGCACGCATTTTGATAATTGCTTGCAAGATCAAGTGCCGCACGTTTTGCAAATACTAAACTTTCCAAAAGTGAATTGCTTGCAAGGCGATTCTTACCATGCACTCCGTTGCAGGCAGTCTCACCGATTGCATAAAGGCGCTGCATTGAAGTCCTTGCATTATAATCCACATGAATTCCTCCCATAAAGTAGTGCTGGGCTGGCACTACCGGAATACATTCTTTTGTCACATCATATCCCTTTTTTTTGCAATGTGCCACAATATTCGGGAAATGCAGTTCCAATTCCTCGGTCGGAATCGTTCGTAAATCCTCCCAAACATAATCTGTTCCATCCTTCTCCATCTGTTTGTATATTGCCTCCGTAAGTAAGTCACGAGGCAACAATTCAGATACAAACCGCTGCATATGTTTGTCATATAAAAGAGCACCTTCTCCCCGAACAGACTCAGAAATAAGGAAACTACTCTCTTCCCTTTCTTTTGTATAAAGGGTTGTAGGATGAACCTGAATATAATTCAAATCTTTTGTCCGGATATTGTGCTTTAATGCAATCGCAATCGCATCACCTGTCAAATGTCTAAAATTAGTAGAATGCCGGTACAATCCGCCGACACCACCCGTAGCAAGCAAGGTATAATCTGCACTGATACGCGAAATTGTCCCTTCTTCCTTCCGGACAACAGCTCCATAACATGAATTCTCCTCACAGAGCAAATCAAGAAGGCACGTATTTTCCAGAATCGTTACATTTTTCTGTTTTCTGACTTGCTCGAGCAATCGGGAGGTAATCTCTTTTCCGGTAATATCTTTATGAAAGAGAATCCTCTTAGCAGAATGTGCACCTTCTCTCGTAAAGGAAAAAGATCCATCCGCTTCTTTTTGAAAATCCACACCATACTGAATCAAATCCTCCAGCACATCAGGTGAAGATTTTATCATAATCTCGACCGAAGTCTTGTCATTCTCATAATGACCTGCTTTTAATGTGTCCTCAAAATAGGAATCGTAATCACCGGGCTCCTTTAACACACACATACCTCCCTGGGCCAGAAAGGAATCACTTCTTTCAACGTCACTTTTCGTAATAATGGTGACCTCTTTCTCCTTAGGGAGATGAAGAGCCGCATACAAACCGGCGCAACCGCTTCCTACAATCAGTATATCTGTTGTCATAAAACCAACTTTCCCGTGCGAATACACGCGTAAAATTTATTTCTTTCGATAATCACAGCGAACAGTATAGCACATGATTTTACATCTGACAAGACAGGTGACAAGCAAATGTGTACATATGTCTTGACACTGTAAATCGACTTTATTATAATGTGTAACTGTTTAGAAGAAATGGAGACTATTATGAATACAACAAGACAATTACAAGATGCGATTATGAAAATAAAGCAGGAAAAGGATATCTGTATTTTGGCACACGCCTATCAAAATCATGATATTTTGGAGATTGCGGATTATGTCGGTGATTCTTACGGCTTAAGCGAAAAGGCTGCCATAGCACCTCAGAGTACCGTTTTAATGTGCGGTGTTCGTTTTATGGCAGAAACAGTAAAAATTTTATCACCGGAGAAAAAAGTTATCCTCTCCCACCCGGACGCGGATTGTCCCATGGCAAGACAGTTTGATGTTGAAACAATCAAAAAACTGAAAGAACAATATCCGGGTTATGCTGTAGTTGCTTATATCAATACAACCACCGAATTAAAAACTGTTTGCGATGTATGCGTAACCTCAGCCTCCGCAGTAAAAATTGTCCGCAATATGAAAGAAAAAAACATCTTGTTTATTCCGGATTGTAATTTGGGAGCATGGGTTGCAGAACAAGTTCCCGAGAAGACGATACAATTAATACAGGGCGGGTGTCCTATTCATGCCGGTATCACGAAAAAGGAAGCTTTACAGGCAAAAGAAAACCATCCGGATGCACAACTTCTGGTTCACCCGGAGTGTGTAAACGGAGTCTCCGAACTGGCCGATTACATAGGTAGTACCACCGGAATCATGGACTACGTAAAAAAAAGTGTGCACGATGAATTTATCATCGGAACCGAGAACAGTATTGTTTCACACCTGCAATTTGAATGTCCGGACAAAAAATTTTATCCGTTATCAAAAAAACTGATATGTCATGATATGAAATTGACAACCTTAGCCGATGTATATCACTGTGTAAAAGGTGATGCAGGCGAGGAAATTATCTTATCCGAAGAAGTACGCTTGGCTGCCAAAAAGAGTTTGGACGCTATGCTGCAGTTGGGATAGTCATCTCAGAAACAGAGGGAACATGTATGAGAACACTATATGTTACGGATTTGGACGGAACTTTGTTAAATACGAACAGTCGCATTAACCAATACAGCCTTGATATTATCAACAATTTAGTCGCAAAGGGAATGTTGTTTACCTATGCAACTGCCCGTTCTTTGGTGTCTGCTTCCGTCGTAGCGCAGGGTCTTGCGACCAACATCCCGATTATTGCCTATAACGGCGCTTTCATAATCAATCCATCTACCAACGAAATTTTAGCATCTGCTTATTTTCAAAAAGAGGAATCCGATAAAATTATAGAAGTACTGGACAAATTTGATGTCAGTCCCTTGGTATATTCTTATGTTAATGGATGCGAGAAAGTATCATGGGTTATGAACAAAGAAAATGAAGGAATCCGATATTATCTGGATACCCGCAAGGGCGACAAACGGTTCCGCCCCTTAGCAAATCGTAGCGGCTTGTATGACGGAGATATGTTTTATATTACCTGCATCGGAGAACAAAAAGATTTGCTGCCGATATACGAAATTTTCTCTCAGGATAACAGATATACCTGTTCCTTGCACCAAGAGCTTTACCGTCCGGAATATTGGTGTGAAATTTTGCCGAAAAAAGCCAATAAGGCAGAGGCAATCCGCCGGTTAAAGAAACTTTGGAACTGTGACCGCATCGTTTCTTTCGGAGATGCAGTTAACGACATTCCTATGTTCCGCATTTCAGATGAATGCTACGCTGTCAGCAATGCAGTTGATGCGTTAAAAGAACTTGCTACAGGAATCATAGAGAGCAATGATAATGACGGTGTTGCCAAATGGTTACTGGAACATGTTTATTAAATACCGATAAAAAAAGGAGTATCGTCACCTAACTACATTCAGTTAGGTACAATACTCCTTTCATTATACATCTGTATATATCATCCTACACCATATATTTCATCGCTGCTGCATCACCGACAAGTGTTACGTCCGGATGAAGCTGAAGCACAGAAGCCGGAACCTGCGGTGTAATCGGTCCTGTAAATGCTTTCTTTACGATTTCCGCTTTATCCTCTCCGCAAGCTACAATCAAAATCTTCTTTGCCTGCATAATAGAGGCAATACCCATCGTGTACGCCTGTTTCGGAACTTCATCTTTACTTGCGAAAAATCTCGCATTTGCCTCAATCGTCATCTGTGTTAAATCTACACAATTTGTTCCTTTGGAAAACTCATCCGCCGGTTCATTGAATGCAATATGTCCATTATGACCGAGACCGAGAAGCTGCAGATCTACACCTCCCATACTCTCGATAATCGCATCATACTCTGCACATGCTTTGTCTGCGTCCGGCTCAAGACCGTTTGGTACATTTGTATTGTTCTTGTCGATGTTGATGTGATTAAAAAGGTTTGTGTTCATAAAATAACGGTAACTCTGATCGTTCTCCGGAGACAATCCTTTGTACTCATCAAGATTCACGCTCTTTACCTTTGAAAAATCAAGTTCTCCCTTTTCACACTTGTCGATCAGCACCTTATAAGCTCCGACCGGAGTGGAACCCGTTGCTAACCCGAGCACACAATCAGGTTTCAAGATAACCTGTGATGCAATAATATTTCCCGCTATGCGGCTCGCCTCGTCATAATCTTTTCCGCAATAAACTTTCATTCACTTTTCCTCTTTTCTTTTAGAATATTGTACTGCTGATAATTCTGTGGCGTAAAAAATCCTTTTTTATTATAAAAAAGTGATTTTTATTACGCAACAGTTTCTTTAAAAAAATATGAAAAAATTTATGAATTATTACATCATTTTCTTGCAACATGGGCAACTTCCATATATAATAAAACTCGTGGTTAAAAAATCACGTAACTTTTTACACTATATTTTATAGAATGAAGGTGTGTTAAATGGAAAGAAAAGTAGGAACTGTATCAAGAGGTATCCGTTGTCCGATCATCCGAGAAGGCGACAATCTGGTTGACATTGCTGTCACCAGCGTATTGGAAGCTGCACAGAGCGAAGGCTATGAACTGCGCGACAGAGACGTAGTTGCTCTTACAGAATCCATCGTAGCACGTTCACAAGGTAACTACGCATCCGTTCAGGACATTGCTGATGATGTGAAAGCCAAACTCGGCGGAGGCACTATCGGTGTTATTTTCCCGATTATGTCCCGTAACCGATTTGCAATCTGCTTAAAAGGTATTGCGATGGGTGCAAAAAAAGTTGTCCTCATGCTCAGCTATCCAAGTGATGAAGTTGGAAATGCTCTTTTAACACTCGATCAGTTAGACGAGGCTAATATCAACCCATATTCAGACGTGTTAACTCTTGAAAAATACCGTGAACTGTTCGGCGAAAACGTACATGAATTCACAGGTGTTGACTATGTACAGTATTATTCGGATATTATTACGCAGGCAGGTGCTGAGGTAGAAATTATTTTTGCAACTCAGGCAAAGACAATTTTAAACTACACAGACTGCATCATCAACTGTGACATCCACACAAGAAAAAGAACAAAACGTATTCTTCTTGAGAACGGTGCAAAAGTTGTATGCGGAATGGATGATATCCTCAATGCTCCTGTAAACGGTAGCGGATATAACACAAAATACGGTCTTCTCGGTTCTAATAAATCAACGGAAGATTCCATCAAGTTATTCCCGAGAGAGTGCCAGGATCTCGTAGATGACATTCAGGCTCAGCTCCTCGAAAAAACAGGTAAACATGTAGAAGTTATGGTATACGGCGACGGTGCTTTCAAAGATCCGCAGGGTAAAATCTGGGAACTTGCCGATCCGGTTGTTTCTCCGGCTTTCACAAGCGGTCTTGTAGGAACTCCGAATGAGCTTAAGCTCAAATATCTTGCAGATAACGACTTCAAGAATCTTTCAGGCGCAGAACTGAAAGAAGCAATTTCAAAGAGCATTAAAGAAAAAGATGCAAACCTTGTAGGTAATATGGCTTCTCAGGGTACAACTCCTAGACAGCTGACTGACCTCATCGGTTCGCTTTGTGACCTGACAAGCGGTTCCGGAGACAAAGGTACTCCGATTATCCACATTCAGGGTTACTTTGATAACTTTACAGATTAATAAGTATTTTAAAAGGAAGTATTGCAAATATGCAATACTTCCTTTTTTGTCTATCCACCTAAGCAAAATATTCTGACTACTTCCGATCTCTCGTCCAAATAGTCCCCGTCAAACCGACTTCATCTTCATAAAATACCGGATCTTCTCCGGCTTTACGCTTTTTCCATCATAGATTTAATTCCATCTTTCAAAAAACGAAATTGCACGCCTTTTGTCCGAATCGTAAAATATACTCCGACACCGATTAACAGAATGATTAATATGTACGTGTACATGATATCATTCATCTTTGTTAATACATCATTAAATCCCATAAAACTTACCTTTGCTTTTTGTTTTTCTTTATGAAATGAATACAGTCCGTCGGACAGACTTCTGCACATTTCCCACACTTGATACACTCCGGTGACACCGAAATTTCCTCCGGTTTTAAATTCACCGGACATGCATTTTGACAATTGCCGCAGGAAATACATTTCTCCTGCTCCCATCTCACTTGCACAAGTGAAAACCGGTTAAACCATCCGTAAATTGCTCCGAGCGGACAAAGATACTGACAAAACGGACGATAAACTTTCACAGATAATATCACTATCCATATCAAAATTGTAATCTTCCACCAAAACAATCCCTCTGCCTGTGCACGCAAATTAGCATCGGCTAACATTAATGGCAAAGCCCCCATAAATGTCCCGGAAGGACAGACAAATTTACAAAATGCCGGAACTTTGGCGAATCCTGTAAACAAAACCACCGAACCGAAAATAACCACTCCAAACAGCATCACATACTTTCCCAACTTAAGCACGGAATGTCCCGGTAAACGCTTAATTTTCTTAAAGAGCGGAATCTTATGCAGCAAATCCTGAAACAGACCGAACGGGCACATCCATCCGCACACAAATCTTCCGAAAATGCTTCCGAACACAAATAAAAAACCGAGGACAGCAAACGGAACCTCAATTTGACGTTGCGCCAACGCATTTTGCAACGCACCGAGCGGGCATGACCCGAGAGCCCCCGGACACGAATAACAATTCAATCCCGGAACACAAGCATATTTTAGCGGTCCTTTATAAATTTTTCCGCTCAGAAAACCATACAGGTATCCATTCGTTAAAATTGTATATATAATTTGAAATTGCATCCGAAACCGCTGCAAACCGAATCTCTTCATCTTGCCTCCCTACTACCCGATTCCTATACACTCGAGGCAAATCATGATTGCTTTGCGATAAATATCTGAATATTGTCCGGAAACAAATCCCAAGCCGCCGAAAAGTAATCCGGCACTTACTCCCAAAAGCCATCCCGGAATCTTCTTTTTACTCATCCCCATCGCCCTCTTTCAGCAAAAGCTCATCTATGATTTCTACCCAGGTATCCTTGTCATTTGCACCAACTACATACCCGAGTACCTCACCCTTTGCATTTACAAAAAATGTAGTCGGCACAGAACTCACCCCGCCTACCAGATTTTCAAAAAGCGTTTGATTTAACAAAAGATGCGGATACTCTGCTTTTGTCTGCTGAATCAAATCTTTTGCATTATCGATATCCGACTGTGGTGCAGCCTCCACAACATCACTGATAATACCGATTATTTGAAAATCTGCTTTATCATATGACTGTGCAATCTCCCCCAAGTCCGGCATTTCTGCCAGACACGGATTGCAATATGTCGCCCATACGTTAATCATCGTTACCTTTGACTCACTAAGCTTCTCCGATGAAAACTCATTTCCGTCTATTGTTTTTGCCTCAAAACTTAAGACATACGTTTCCTGCGATGAAGATGACTGCCCAGAACTCTCCGCCTGCGGCGCAGCACTCTCCGGCGACTCGTCCGCACATCCCGTCAGAAGCATGCTTACAAGTAACAACATGAAAATCTTCTTCATAGTTTGCCTCCGTTTACTTTATTTTCAAACCTGATTCTCCGCTGACAATAAAGCCGATATCTCCGACCTTACCTCTTGCAGATACCTTCCCGTTGTAATCCATGCATTTAATCTTCAGTTTGCTTCCGCTAACAGAATACTCTCCGTTCCAGCCGCTTGAGAGTTCAATATCTCCGTTGAAGGAAATAACCATTTCCCATCCGTCAATATCCTTACCTGAAATATTCTCCAATTCAAGCACATACTGATAAAAGCTTTTTCCTTCGGACTCCCAACTTCCTGTCACACTTGCCGTGTACTTAAAATCATTGCTTTTTCCTGACACAGCGTTAGCCGTAGTTTCCTCTTTTTGCTCTTCCGTTTTTTCCTCCGATTTTTCCGTTTCCGAATTACCTACTTCTCTATCCCCTGTCAAAAGGGCATAAATCCACTTTCCGTTCTGCGAAAGATCATCCTGCGTAAATCCGGATGTCTTTGAGCAACCATCCTTAAAAATGGAAGAAGTCTCATTTTTATTCGACAAATTCCAAGTCACATAGCTGATACCTTTTGCATCAAGCGCCTTAATCCATTCATTCGACTGATACTCATCAAAAGCACCGTTTCCGCTCGCATCACACGTTCCGAATTCCGAAACAAAAATCGGTAAACCGGAATCAATCGCCTGATTCATACGGTCACGAAGCCACTCTGTATGCGTTGTCGCATAAAAATGAAGGGAATACATAATGTTGTCATATTTTGTAATCGGATCCGCTGCTGCCTTATCTACATCTTGGCACCATGTCGGTGTTCCGACAATAATCAGTGCATCCTTATCATTTGCGCGGATTATCGGGATGATTTCCTCCGCATAAGACTTCACGTCCGCCCAAGAAGTTCCTCCGTTTGGCTCATTACAAATCTCATAGATGACATTGTCCGCATTTGCATACTCTTTGGACATCTCTTCAAAAAACTTCTTTGCTTCGTCTTTATTGCGATGCGGATTTTCATCACGAAGTATATGCCAATCAATAATGACATACATATCTGCATTTGTCGCATATTGTACACCGTCTTTTACAAGTTTTTTCAGCTTTTCTTTGTCGCCATCCTCACAGTAACCGCCGTTTTCTGCCGTATACATCGCCAAACGCATGACATTTGCATTCCAATCCTTATGCAGTTCATGGAACAATTCCTGATTCACATACTGCGGAAACCACGAAAGCCCGTGTGTACTGATTCCGCGAAGCTGGACATTATTTCCTTTACTGTCTTTAAGTTGTGTACCTTCTACATGAAGAGCGCCGGACACAGACGGAGTCGCAAGGCCGGTTTCTTCTGGTTTACTTTCCTCTTCTTTGGTTGTCTCAGGCTTACTTTCCTCTTCCTCAGTTGCTTCGGACTTGCTTTCCTCTTCCTCAGTTGCCTCAGACTCATCAGACTCTTCTGCCGCCGTTTCCTCAGAAACCTCAACCTGTGTTTCATCCTTATCCTCGGAAACAGTTTCCACCTGTATGTCGGACATAACTTCTTTCGTTTCTTTTGCCGTATTGCACGCTGTCATGCTAAATGTCAGTATTCCCAGACAAATATACAATAATACCTTTTTCATTTCCTACTCCTCATCCATACTTTCCAGTTCAAGCATTGTCACCGTCACATTCGAACAATATACGGCAATATGCTCCATTTCATCGAGAATTTCATGAAATACAAACTCACTTTGCTTATTACATTTTCCGGACTGAATTCTTGAAATATGTGCCATCTTACATTCATCACAAAGCTTTCCGACCGTTTTTTTCATTGCACTGACTTCCGCCACACGTTCTGTATCATCATTGCTGAAAATCTCGATTGTCACTTCCAAAATCTCTTTCACTGCATCATTAAGCGTCGCAAGCTCTTTTTGTGCCTCCTCGGAAAAATGCGCCTTACTCTCATGCAGTTCATTTGCAACATCTGCCAGGTTAACCGCCTGATCAGCCAGACGCTCAAACTCTCCCGCCATATACAAAATCTTGGAAACCTGGCGGCTTTGCTCTAAATCCATCTCTCCCATGGTCAGACGTACCAGATATGCTTCCAATTTATCTTCATATTTATCGATCAAATTCTCACGCCGGTGAACCTTACTGTAACGTTCCTCCGAATACTCTTCCAAAAGTTTCAATGAACGGATTAGGTTCGAACGAACCTTCTCCACCATTCCGTCCATAACTACCTGACTTTGACGGATGGCAAGTTCCGGATTTTCCAAAAAATGCTCCTCGAGAAGATCGAAAATCTCATTCTCCTTATCCTCACCGTCTTTGCTCGGAAGAAAAACAAACAAAAGTTTTTCTACTTGCTTCAAAAACGGTAACAGAAAAATCGCAATTGCGATACGGAATGCTGAATTAACAAAAGCAATTCCGACCGGTGTCATCACTTTGTCCATAACCTCAAAATCACACAACGCATGCGATCCGTAAAAAATAGTACAACAAAGCAACGTTCCGAGTACATTTATCACTAAAAAACTAAGAGCTGTTCTTTTTCCGTTTTTACCTGCTCCGATACCCGATAAAATAACCGGACAAGAAGCTCCGATACCGATACCCATGATAATCGGAAACGCCGCAGAAAACCCGATTCCTCCCGTTAACGAAAGCGCCTGCAAAACACCGATTGCCGCACAAGAACTCTGCAAAAGCAGGGAAATCAAAATACCGAGCAAAATACCGAGAACCGGATTGGAAAACATTGTAATTCGCGTCGTAAAATCCGGACTTTCCTGCAGAGGCGCAACCGCATTGCTCATCATCTGCATCCCTACCATCAGTATCACAAAACCGAACATGATATCTCCGACTTTGCGCAAAATTGCCCTTTTGGCAAACATCTTAAAAAGAATACCGACAACCGCCACCACAGCCGTAATCGTAGTCGTCGAAAGCAATACTGCCAATCCTTCCGACTCTTCAATATAGGACAAGCACAAAATCCATCCGTTCACGCTCGTTCCGATGTTCGCGCCGATAATCAGTCCGATGGACTGTGCCACCTTCATAATTCCGGAATTTACAAAACCGATTACCATCGCAGAGGTAGCCGAGGCTGACTGGATAACACCCGTCACAGCTGCCCCGAATAAAATACCTTTCACCGGCGATTTTGAGAGTCTGTATAAAGTTAGCTCAAGCTTATTCCCTGCCACATTTTTCAGTCCGTCGCCCATCAACGTCATTCCGAACAGAAAAAGAGACACGCCGCACAACAGCGAAAAGAGCATCGTCAATCCCATAATGCAAGTTTCTCCTTAGTAATGATACTTTTCTCTTAATTTTACAACAAACGTCATTGTAAGCACAAGCGCCACTATTTCTGCTACCGCCACGGAATACCAAATACCGTCAAGTCCCCAAATCAGTGGCATAATAAGAATCGCCGCCACTTGAAAAAGAAGTGTCCGAAGGAAGGAAATAACAGCGGAAACTAACCCATTACCGAGCGCTGTAAACAATGACGAACCAAAAATATTAAATCCGCAGAATAAAAAACTGATTGTATAAATCCGGAATCCCTTGACCGTCATCTCGCAAAGCTCCGGGTCGTAACCCACGAACAACTCCGCCAGTGCTCTGGAAAGAAATAGTCCCACAACCGCCAGTACAATTCCCGCAATTAGATTCAGGTTCATACTCTTTTTGAAAATGCTTTGTAGCTCCGATTCATTTTGGGCACCATAATGAAAACCGATAATCGGTGCTGTTCCGATAGCATATCCGATAAAGATTGCCACGAAAATAAAGTTGACGTACATAATAACACCATACGCTGCCACACCATTCTCGCCGGCATACTTTAAAAGCTGAAAATTGTAAAGCATAGAAACAACCGACATCGATATATTTGTTACAAGCTCCGAAGAACCGTTTGTACAAGTTTTAAGAAGTGCCTTTCCATCAAATACCGGTTTCGTTAGTCGCAGCAAACTTCTTTTCGGTTTTAAAAAGAAGAAAAACGGTGCCACGCCTCCGACAAACTGGCTGATGGCTGTCGCCCATGCTGCACCGACCGTCCCCCATGCAAAAGCACCCATAAATAGTGCATCAAGAACAATGTTCGTCACACCTGCCAGCACCGTCATCACAAGTCCCAGCTCCGGACGTTCCGCCGTCACAAGGAAACTTTGGAACATATTCTGCAACATAAATGCCGGAAGCGCAATCAAAATAATACGCCCGTAAATTACGCAATAGTGAATAATCTCACCTTCCGCACCGAGAAAAATTGCAATCGGTTCCAAAAAAGCAATTCCGATTACTGCCAAAATAGTTCCGGTGATAATACCAACAAGTACAAGCATAGAAAAAATCTGATTGGCTTTTTCCTTTTTTCCCTCACCAAGTGTCTTGGAAACAAGTGCACTCCCGCCGGCTCCGAGCATAAATCCGAGCGCTCCGAGAATCATGAGAAAAGGCATGATAAGGTTAACCGCTGCAAACGGTATTTTCCCCACATAATTTGAAATAAAAAATCCATCTACAACACCGTAAATTGATGTAAATATCATCATTGTAATCGGAGGCCACACAAAACGCAGCAATCTCCTGTATGTAAAATGGTCAGATAACTGAATTGCCATTTTTCTTCTCCTTTTTCATAGCGTACTGACACAATTCTACTACAAGACACAAAAAAAGAACAGAGCATTTTCTCTGTTCTTTTCTCTGTATTACTTTCTGCACTTTGCTGCCGTCTGCACAATTCCGACAAGCATCAATATAATTGCCAAAATCTGTAATATCATTTTCACAAGTCCGCCCGGATGATCCATCAAAAGCGCACATGAATTCATTAAAAGTCCTGCCATCAATGCCGGCGAAAACTGTCTTTCATCTTTCTCCGGATCTATTCCGGACTGTCTGGCCTTCAGTTCCAATATTCTGTTTTTGGTCTTAACAGCCGCATTGAGAACCGCAAATGTAAACGCTCCGACGATGCATGCAAATACCCAAGCGATATCTGCACCGTTTAAAGCCCCTATAATCTCTATAAGAAGACAAATCAGCTCAATAACGAATACCACCTTAAACATTGTCAAAATCTTGCTATAGTGCTCGATGCTTGATTCCACATCCGTGTAAAGCTGAAACTCACCTTCCGATGCGAGTTTGCGAAGGATAACCCAGTATCCCCAGTTCTGCACAATTTCAATACCTGCTTCATTCATAAATTCGCGATAATCTTCTGTCACTGCTCCGAACTTCTCGCCGAAGTCCACCTGATATCTCCACTTGCCTTTTTCTGTTTTCTCAAACTTGTAAAAGCCGGCGAAAAATCCGGTCATCGCAAATCCCTCATCCGCCATCTCGTTGAGCCACTTTGTTTCTGCATCTTTATCCCAATATAATCTAAACTTTGTCATCTTATTTTCCCTCCATAAGTTTTGCATTGTCCAACAGTTCCTGCAGGCGTTTCCGCTCTGCCTCAAAGACCTCTTTGCCTTCCTCGGTAATAATGTACTCTTTTTTCTTACGTGACTCTGTGTCCACACTGTAAATATCAATCCAGCCTTTTTTCTGCAAAGTCTGTATCGCTCCGTAAAGTGTTCCCGCTCCGAGTGCCACCCGGCCGCCGGTCAACTCCTCGACCTCCTGTGTAATACCGTAGCCGTGATTCGGCTTACGTAATGTTAACAATATGTAATATACGGCCTCGGTTAAAGGTAAATCTTTTTCTGCCATTGTTTTTCCTCCTACTTTTTCTTTTTATCGCGCGCCGATATATCGCCGTCCGATGTATCGTGTTTATAATATATCGTGCGCCGATATATTTGTCAATAGTTTTTTTAATATTTTTTATCCATGGCCCACCTGCACACATAATTCTTCTTTCGGTGGACCAAGTAAGCTCCCAAATCATCCCACCAAAACACAAAAAACTCCCGCCGGTGGGCCAAAACCACCGACGAGAGCCAAAACAAGCAATATTAAATTAATCTACCCTACTCCACCAGCACTGTCGGCGAAGACATCTCGCTGTACTGCGTGGAAATCATCTTTACAAAACTGATACGCGAATAAGCTCCGCGCACCTTTTCATTATAAACAAAAAGTCCTGTCAGATTACTCGCATTTACCCAGCGGTAACTATCCTCAGAAAAATCAATATTCAAAAGTTCGTACGGATTATTAAATGCCTGAAGAATATACTTCTTACCGCGGTTTGCGGATAACAGCACCTGCCACTCCGACGCATCCTCATGCTCTACACCTGCATGTACACCTTTCGAACCATACGAATCCTCCGGCTTTATAATCCAGCCATCCTTATGCGAAAGAACCTGCGCCAAAAACTCCTCGTTACCCTCGGCAAACGCTTCATCAAGTGCAATCGTATACGGTACATGAGCTCGGATAAATACTTGCTCGCGCTTTGTTAAAAGGCGCTGTGTCTGCTCCATATGCAAAATTTTGTAAAGCACCTTATTGTGTGCAATCTGTGTCCGGAAATCACCGAGCAGACAAACTCTGCCGCTCTTTGCAGCCGCGATAAAATCTGTCACCTCATCCATATGCGAAAGTATGTCTGAGGTAACTGCACGGCGATAAATGACGTCCACTTCCATACCCGTTGAAGTTGTGCACCTCTCACCATCCCAATGGATATTCCGTATATCACAAATCTCTGCCTTACACCCCCGCTGTTCAAAACGCTTAACAAAAATCTTGAACTCGTTCTCTGTCGCACTCTCCATAAAATCAACAATCGCAACATTCGGTTGTTTCGACGTCGAAACAAATTCCTCATACAAAGAAAGCACTTCCTCCACCCATGTATCAAATAACTCAAACGATGTTAAATAGTGAGTCTTGGCAAACTCCTTGTAAGCCTTCGTCTGCGAAAATGCGATATTAAGTTCCCTGTCTTCATTCATTGCGCTCGTTCCGTCCGTATTGAATTCGCAGAACTTAAAGTCTCCTGTCTCTTCATCATAAAAAATATCGATACGGGCAATCGGGATATTACAACTGTACTTCTTTTCCCGCAAAATAAGTTCATTCAGTTCCGGCGAAAAACCAAACAACGCACGGTATGATTCGTTTCGCTCAAACTCCGCATACACCTTGTCAAAAATCCCATAAAGTTCTTTTATCGCACTATCAAACAAATCTATTTCACGCCTTGTGAAAAGTTTCGGAAGATAAAGTGTGCGCACAACACGTCCATGGTACTTTGCTGTCGAATTCATAAGATATTCACGAATCCCAAGTGCCGATTGTCTGTGCTCATCTTCGTTACCCGCAACTAATTCTTTATATTCATAATTTAGCAGCGGAAGCGGTAATGCCTTCTTAATATATTCCTTTTCTTCCGAAGACGCGCAACCAAGCGCAGCCGAAAACAGTTCTTTCATCCACTCCATAATATGTTTGCCATAGACAACTGCATGAAATCCCCGTTCAAAAATCTCATCCTCAGCTTCCATAATATCCGTCACTGTTTCAATATGACCGAGCCTCTCATCCAAGGTTTCCAAAATATCTGCTTCATACATAAGCTTCTTAATCAACATCGAAAACCCTATTGCACGCGAAATAGGCATACTGTCTGCTGCCCGAAACTCTAAATATTTTTTCAAACGCACCATCGGAAAATATACCGAAATCAGATGCTCAATATCTTCTTTTGAAATATCTCCCTCCGGCAGACTTTGCTCACGAAACAAAATATCCGAATGAGACTCCATGTACTTTGCATACTTTTCAAACGAGTAGCCTGCGCTAACTGAATCTTCCAAATATCCGCAGCGGTCCGGATCGACATCACGCCAAATCTGATTACGCAGAAGATGCTTTTTCCACTCCTTACCGGTTCCTATCCCACTCTTGTTCTCCGCAATCAAAGAAAGAATCGGTGAAAGTTTTTGCAGCACACGAAGCTTTTTCATCGCATCTTCTTCGGAAGAAAAATCGATGCAAACCTGCGTGGACGCTGTCGCACGCATCATGTATCTCCCATGCTTACCTGTTGCCTTGAAATGCTCGTCCATCCGGCGATAACGGTCCTTCGGAATAAGAGGAAGTTCTCTTGGCGACATATCCCCGTTTTCTACAAGCGGAAACACTCCCGACTCACAAAGACGATAGCCTCGGCTTACAAAAACCGGCTCAACCACCGCCCTAAACTCATCATAAATCTCCTGAATTTCTTCCGGTGATTCCTTCGGATAAATGCTGATTTCCAACTGACAAGCCGGCTCAATACTGATGTTGTAATCCATACAGAAGATTCCGTAAATCTTGCCGTCCAAGCGGAAAGCCTCTCCTCCTACCTTTGCACAAATCTCCTCCAAGCACTCTGCCATCTGCGGATACAGAATCATCTCATATTCATCGTTGCAGACAAAATGCTCCAATTCAAGACCTACTCTTTGCATATCGCAAGCACCGCTTTTTATATAATTTACAATACTTTCAATTCTTCTCATATCTTACTCCTGCTGTCATTCTCCATTTTCCGCTCAAATATCTTCCCACAAAACAAATACTTCGGAATGCCCAGTCCATCAGCATCGCATACCAGACACCGAGAACTCCCTGTCCCAAAAGAATACCGAACACATAACTAAAACCTATACGGAAAGCGCACATAGAGAAGACAGAAATTACCATAGGGTAACTCACATCGTTACACGCACGAAGCATGTTCGGAAGCACAAACGAAAGCGGCCAGAATATAATTGCCAGACTGTTGTGAATCATGACAAGTGTATATGCCAACGCTGTTGTTTCTGCAGATAATCCATACAAAGACAAAATCGGATTCAGAAAAAGAAGAATCAGACTATTTATAATAAACGTCGACACAAAGGTAATTGCAAGTAACTTTTTCGTAAAATAACGCACCTGCTTTTCATCACCTGCACCGACACAGTGTCCGATTACCGTCACCATCGCCAAATTCATCGCCATACCTATAATACAGCCCATGGAATCAAGACTGTTTGCAACTCCGTTTGCCGCTATCTGCACCGTTCCGAAACCGGAAATAATACTCACCACAATCACGCGGCCAAGCTGAAAAATTCCGTTTTCCACACCACCCGGAATGCCAATATATAATATTTTTTGAATAATTTCTTTATTTATACGGAAACGAACCTTAGGAAAATAAATTTCACGTTTCGGGCTGTGCAAAAGCACAAATAAAATAAGCGCCATTACAACACGGGAAATAAGAGTCGGAATTGCAACTCCCGCCACTCCCATGTGCAGCGCAAAAATGCAGACGGCATTTCCGACCACATTAATAATATTTCCAATCACAGAAACAATAAATGTCACATTGGATTTTCCCATCGCACGGAACATCGCCGCGCAGGCATTATACACTCCGAGAAACGGAAACGAAAGCGACGAAATCACAAGATATGTCAATGCTGCCTGCATAACATCCGCTTCAATTTTTCCGAAAAACAGACGCAAAATCCCTCCTCTAAAAAGGATAACCAGCACCGCAATAAGCACACTGAAAAAAGTCACTGTAAACAGTAACTGCTTTGTTCCTTTCAGTGCCTCCTCTTTCTTTCCTGCTCCGAGATTTTGGCTGATTACAACACATCCGCCTGTCGCAAGCGCCGACAATACACTGAAAATAAGCATATTCAGCATGTCCACAAGGGAAACTCCCGAAACGGCTGCTTCCCCCACGGATGAAATCATCATCGTATCGGCCATTCCGACCGTAATCGCAAGCGCCTGCTCTAAAATGAGCGGAAGAATCAAAGCTGTGAGTGTACGATTTGTAAAAAGAGGTGTATTTAGTTTTGTCTGTTTGGCTGATTTAATATTTCCCATTTTCACTGAAATCTCCAAAAAAAATCCATTTTACCTTTCCTAATTATATTCCCAAAAACTAATACGTTCAACAAAATTTCACATCCCCTTTCCCTTCCTTCTCCATCTGTGCTATAATCCCATCAACAAACAAATTGAGGTGAACTACATGACCGATTTCAAACAGCTTATGCTCTCCCCGCAGTATGATTTCCTGCGTACTCATGAGCGGCTCGGCAAGAGAATCATTTTGCTCGGGCTCGGCGGAAGCCATGCATATGGGACAAGCAACGAAAACAGCGATATCGACTTTCGCGGGATTACATTAAATCTTCCTTCTGACTTGCTCGGCCTGACACAGTACGAGCAGTATGAAGATGAACATACAGATACCGTAATTTACTCTTTTAATAAAATCGTGAAACTTCTTCTGGAGTGCAATCCGAATACATGTGAAATTCTCGGGCTTGACGAAGACCAGTACCTTATTAAAACCACACTCGGGCAGGAAATCATCAACCACACAGATCTCTTCCTTTCCAAACGTGCTGCAAAATCATTTGGTGGTTACGCAAGCGCCCAGCTTCGACGCCTGCAAAATGCAATTGCGCGTGATGCTATGCCACAACCGGATCGCGAGCAGCACATCTTAAACTCCGTGCAAAATGCGCTCGACGACTTTAACCGCCGTTACGAAAACAAAGATACCGGCAACATTCGCCTGTACATTGATCATGCTGTAACCGAAGGACTTGAGAGTGAAATTTTTGTCGATGCCGACTATTCGCATTTTCCATTGCGTGACTACGAAAAAATGTTCTCTGCAATGAACATGGTAATCCGTGAATATGACAAAATCGGAAAGCGCAACCGCAAAAAGGATGACAATCACTTAAACAAACATGCGATGCACCTGATCCGCCTGTTTATGATGGCAATCGACATTCTTGACAGGGGTGAAATCCGAACACATCGCACAGACGACCTTGAACTTTTACTCAAAATAAGAAACGGTGGTTTCCAAAAAGAGGATCACTCGTTTTCAAACGAATTTTATGATATTTTGGCACATTATGAAACAGAACTTGAGCGCGCTACACGTGAAACTTCTCTTCCGGATAATCCGAACATGGAAAAAGTCGGCGCCTTTGTGGAATATGTGAACCGAAAAGCAATTGAAGGGGATTTCTAATGGATATGATTTCAAAAATTCTTGAAAAACTGAAAGAAATTGAAACAAAGGAAAATGTAAAAATTCTGCTTGCTGTTGAATCGGGAAGTCGTGCCTGGGGATTTGCCTCACCGGACAGCGACTACGACGTACGTTTTATTTATGTACGCTCTCAGACCGATTATCTGCGCCTTGACGAACCAAAGGACGTTATCGAATGGCAATTGGACGAAGTTTTAGACATTAACGGTTGGGATCTTAAAAAAGCACTTGTACAGTTCCGCCGGGGCAATGCCACACTTTTTGAATGGAGCAATTCACCGGTAGTTTATCTCAAAACTCCGGAATGGGATTTCATCTATGAGTCAGCCAAGGCTTACTTTTCCAAAAAGGCAAGCCTCGGGCACTATTACGGAACTGCCCGCAACACATTTGAAACTTATTTGCAAAACGAGCAGGTGAAGTACAAAAAATACTTTTATGCACTGCGTCCGCTTTTGGCCGGAAAATATATCCAGGCTTATGACTGTCCTCCGCCCGTGTTATTTAACGATCTGCTGACGCTCTCTCTTCCCGCTGATCTGCGCCAAGGCATAGAACACCTTCTTGAAGTAAAAAAAGTCACAGAAGAAAAAGATTTGAATCCACAAATCCCTATCATCTATGACTTTATATCCACCGAACTTACTCTTCAAAAAACTTTGGTTGACAACATGGAAGATGACCATAATCATGACTGGGAAACACTGAACCTGGTATTTTGGAAAATAATTAGCAGCGTATAACTTTCTCCCACTCATTGCACAATTTTTCTAAAGTCCATGCTGCATTTGCCGGGCTCGTAGATGGCATCTTTATGATCGGAATGCTTGTCTGCGAAAGCGCATACGTATTGTACAGACGCTCCGCCGTCGCACCATTTGCAACGATGGTTTCAATATTTGTTTTTTTTAATAAACCTGCGATATCATTTACCTCGACATTCTTTATTGAGCTGTCACTTGAGCCGATGATATCGCATTTTTGTATGACATCCCACACAGCAATATGGTTAGCCAAGAGCAACTCTTTCTTTTCCTCTATCGTCCCCGGAACTTCGCTTTTTGTAACTGTTGCCATCACCTTCCAGAAACGGTTCTGCGGATGCCCATAATAGAAATTAATTTCCCGTGATTTGACCGATGGAAAGGTACCGAGCACCAGCACCTTGGATTTTTCATTATAAACAGGTTCAAATGTATGTGTTAATGACTTATATTCTCTCATTACTAATATTTCTCATCTCTCTTTTTGTAATGACTTAATACATCACACATCTAGAATAAAGTATATTTCCCTCCATTTCAAGAATAAAACCGGGGCAACCCACAAGTTTCATCTCGAAGGTTCCCCCGGTTCTTATCCGATATGCTGCTGCATATATTTCTCTTTTGTTGCAAGGCCACCTCTGATATGACGCTCGGACTTGTTCACATCGAGTACCTTACGCGCCTCTTTTGCCAGTGCATGGTTGAATAGTGGCAGACGTTCTGTGACGTCCTTATGTACCGTACTCTTACTTACCCCGAACGCCTTTGCCGTCTGACGCACGGTGGCATTTTGCTCGATAATGTAGTTGGCGATGCCGATTGCCCGCTCCTCGATATATTGTTTCAAAGTCTCCCCCTGAAATCATTGTTTTTACAGTGTATGCGGGGGAGGGACTGTTATATGACAGGTATATAATTTTCTGCTATATCTTACTTGTTACCGTAGTCATTCTTATGCTCTAATTCATATAACCGGTTAATTATTTTATTTATTATACAATAATCCGGACAAGCAGAACCACTACATCTATCCGCTATATTACATATCTTGAATTCTCCGTTTACCAAGATTTTTCCATCTTTATCTTTTGATGTAAGGTTTTCCATTAATCACACCTCTTTTCAAATCTTTTTTCTTAAAATCCATTGACAAGTATTTAATTTCTCCCTACAATATGAACAAAGAAACGAAGTTTACTACCGTGTAACAATTTATTGTTCAGGCGGGCTGCTCGTTTCTTTTTTTGTTCTTACTAAATCATACAAGAAAAGCCGTCCCTTCTCATCGCATCTTACTAACATTCTTGCAGAATAAATATTATATCGTTCTAATATCCCTTCCGAATTATAAGAAGGAATCCCAAATCGCGTATCATATCGATACCAACCTTGCTGCGCTTTTTTCTTATGTTTATTACCATAATCTTCCGATATTGTCTTGTTCGTCGCTACCCGGATCAAATCACCTATCGCCGATATCATATTTGCTTTCGCTTTCTCATTACCGCCTTTTAATTTAATCTTATCTTTGGAATGACAGAATTCATCCGGAAAATCAGCTCCTATAAAAACCCTTTCAGAGGTTTCTAATATCTCATAATATTTTCCAATATACTCTTTTAAATATTCCTCTACTTCATTCCAATCAATACCATGTCTTGTTCTAAATCTTATATCATTTATTAAAACAATCCTTTTCCCGTTTTCATCTGTAATTACATTCAATTTCTCTTTTTTATTCAGTGCTCCATCTCCTCCTTTAAATTTAATATACTTATTGTATATATTCTATACTATCACTAACTTCAAATCAAGCAATATTTATTGTATATTTTTATTATCATTAGTATTTACGCGGAGGTCCCATATGGAAAACGAAAATTACGGTACTCTTGTTAAAAATCTGCGAATAAAGAACGGTCTGACTCAAAACCAGGTGGCTGAATCTCTCGGCGTCACCCCCGGCTATATCAGCAATGTGGAAAACAACCGGACGGCCATGTCTCTGCGTATGCTGACATATTATGCGCGCCTTGTCGGCTGCTCTCTGGATTCTCTTGTCGGGGAATTGGAGCCGGAATATGCAGAAACCGCTTTGGACAGATCCTTGTACGAAGCCATCATCAAATTAGACACGGATCAAAAAGAAAAACTGCTGAAAACGATAGAGATATGGAACTCGTAAACAAAAAAATCCCGCTCCGGATCAGTAAAGGCGCAAGGTCTTTGACTTAATCCCGGAACGGGAATTTTTAATTAAAGGTGAAAACTGAAAGTTTCGAGTGTTCGACAAATTGGAATTTAGTTATCAAGTCTATCAATAAAATCTTTTATAATCATTCCGCATTCTTCGGGCTTTTGTTCATAAATCATATGATCTCCGGCAAGACAAATCAACTCACAATTGCCCATTTTATTAAGATAGGGAAGCAGCTCAGCATTTCTCAATTCTTCGCATTGTCCCAATAACTTTGCAACTGTTTCATCCGTTGGATTCTCATTCTTTGCTTCACCGAGTTTGTTAATTTCTATTTGCCGGTTCATCCACTTGAGATAATCGACAAAATCATCTCTTGTCTCGAATCCCCAGCTTGAGCATATGTAAAGCTTCGGCACATCATTGATAACAATTCCCTCAAAAGCTCTTTTTCCGTTGCTTGGAGTATTTGTAGATTCAGACAATGATGCAATTGAACTCATATTCCTTAAGCTTAGTGCGTCACCCAGATATTGTTCATCCTCTGTGTAATTGTCCGGATACAGATAGAAATCATATCTCAAAAAATATCTGCTAAATCCCAATTTCATCAGGAAAGCCATCGCATAATCCGGCCATGTACTTGCGTATTCATCTTCGTCGCCCACATAAGCCTTCTCTGAAAGTTGTGTGCCATCTATGAAAACAACTGCTTCAATTTCTTCAGGATAATTCGACACCCAATATGTTGCATATACACCGCCAACAGAATGCGGCATGAGAATATATGGCCCTTCTAATCCGGAGTTTTTCAGAGCTTTTCTGTAATCTTCAACGATACGCTCCAATGTCATCTCGTTGCTTGTATCATCGCTCAGCCCATACCCAGCCCTATCTACAAACACAACTTGATTGTCTTCTTCCAAACATGCAGTCATTTGTCTCATAGATACTGAGCAGTCTCCCATTCCAAGTCCTGCCATAGCCACAATTGTATGTTTTCCATCTTCCTTGCCGAATTTAGCGACATTGAGAGAATAATCCCCGACAGAAACCGGATTGTAAAGACCGTTTTGTTGTAAAACATCAAATTCCTTATTGGTTTTTACCTGATGAACAATATATGTCACAACAGTAAATATGAGTAAAACGGCGAGAAGTATGAGCATAATTCTGCTTGTGATTTTTATTGTTTTTTTCATTAATAGATTTCTCCTGTAAATTCAAAGTTTCTTAACATTTTTCCAAATATACAAATTGCAGTTCCTCAGATACTGCTTCCTCTTTAAAAATTTTATATCCCAATCTTTCATATAATCTTATGTTGCTAATACTTTTGGTACTGGTAAACAACTCATACCTGCAATTCGGAAATTCATTCTCTATTGCCAATAAAAGTTGCGTACCGATTCCCCTCCTTTGCATTTTAGGATGCACCATCAATTTGCCGATATAAACAGTGCCGTTCTCTTCATACGACCTGACAGAACCAATAATATCTCCGCTGTCATCCATTACTTTTAAAACAGTACCCTGTACAAATTCTTCGACCACTTCCTCTATCGTTTGCTTTAAAGGCGGAATATCCATATCTCCAAAGAGTTTAGCTTCGCTTTGATAAGCCAAATATTGCAATTCAAGTATTTCCTTTAAATCTTCTTTCTGTGCCTTCTCTATCAAAATCATTTTCCTCCTAACGCTACTCCATAACAAAAACTTCAAATTTTCTCGCTCCTATTTTTCATAAAAAACCAATGTCAGCTTATCATTTATCACTTCGCTCTTACCGGTTCTGTAGTACCCCATTTTTTCATACAAATAACAATTTCCCTCTTCTTGTAAAATAGTATCTAATTCCCACTTCTCACAACCATGTATGTTCTCACATAACTTCATAGCCTTTTGAGCAATTCCCCGGTTTTGATGCTCCGGCAATATAAATATCGGGCTTATTCTTTTCTTCCCACTTGTCTGTTTATCAATGACCCGGATTGCTCCGACCTTAACATGATCTACAACTATAAAGTAATAAAATGTTTCCTTTTGATTTAATCTATATATGATTTTTTCTAACGGCTCGCTCGCCGGGCTGGTTTCATAATCCTGATATTTATCAAGCAATGCCTGAAATGATTTCACTTGCATTTCCCATAACTGCGCAGCATCTTCCACGGTTGCTCTGATTAATTCTATGTTCACAATACTTTACCTCTCACACAAATACAAATTTACTTTAACCCGTCCCTAATTCTTCCCGCAATTTCCACATTCACATCTTTCACATCTTCCCCATAAGTCCATCCAAATCCATCTCCTTTATATCGCGGAAAAATATGTAAATGATAGTGACCTACATCATTAAATTCCCCTCCGTTTTGCATAATACTGTAACCATCAGGATTATATATTTCTTTCAAAACAGCCACAATTTTCTTCGACACTAACATCAGATGCGTTAAAATCTCATCCGGCATTTCATCTATATCGAGATAATGTTTCTTCGGCACAAGCAGAACATGACCTTCATTTATAGGATCCATATCCATAAATGCCATTACCATGTCATCTTCATAAACGATATCTGTAACCAGTTTTTCTTTGCGACAAAAAATACATTCCATCATAATAACTCCATCTCATCATTCATCTTTTTATTTGGGGATTGCAGGAATCTGTATGCTATATTCTTCTCCTCCTACTCGTACGGCAAAACTGTATATGGGTTGATAAAATCCTTTTGTATCCAACATATAATCCAAAGACACTTCACCAATTTCTAATTTTGCACTTTCATATCTCAAACCTACAAATTTGCCGGCGAGAATCTGCTCATAGGCTTCGTTCTCCGAACGAATATCAAATTCCTTATAAGCTTCCAGTTTTCTGATATCATTTCGAATGTCAGAAAATTTTCCATTATCATAGTAATCACATACTAACACTCCATCATAAATCACACCGTCTGATTCAAACATATCAACAGTAAAAGTATATCCCCCATCCTGGCTGCATGAAAAAATTGCCTCTTCCGGTATTTCGATTCCATATCCGGATAATGCATTCCGTATGGTTTCTTTTGATGCATCCTTCACCGGTAAAGGTTCTTTTTCTCCTTCCTCAGGAAAAGAGGTGTTAAAATCTGTCATACTATAAGTTCCGCCCTTATAATCAATCCAGATACTATATTCATCTTCCGACCAATACAATGCCGAGTTTTCGTATATATCATTACGACTTTCATCAAGTGTTGTTCCCAAATTTTCAAAAAAACGGACAGCAAACTGCTCCGTTTCCTCAACCGTCAGGGTATCTACCTGATATACTATTGCCTTTTTGTTATCCTTGTCATATTCTTCATCCGAAACAATCCGGAATTTATCTTCAGCGTATGGGGAAATACATTCTATCTGCAAATTCCCTAGTTCCTGAATTTGATATGCCAAATATATAGTTGTGAACATGCATACAGCAAAAATAAATGGAATTTGGCTGATTAACATTCCGAATATTTTTGGTTTTTTCTTTTTAGATAACAAAACAAAATACTCTAAAACCTTATACGCCCCATAACCAATCATCGTCCCCAATGTATTGTTAAATACATCCGCCACTTCAAATATTCCCCGGGAAAGCATCAGTTGTAAAACTTCTATTCCGATTGTAAGAACAAATCCAACCAAATATGTTTTCCAAAATGAGCGAAATGCTTTCTTACCGACCGGAAGCCAAAATCCCAACGGAACAAACATCAAGATATTAAGTATGATATTTCTCCATGCGCTCTCCGAAGCACTGACCCATGCATCTTTATAGGAATAAAAGAAAGAAACTATCTCACCATTCCAAAATCCCATAAAATCCGGACGACTCAATAGCGTTACGGAAAAAACCACAAAAATATAAAAAATAAGAATGAACCACCAGAAAAACTTTTTGAAGTCAATTTCCTTTTTTCCTTTGCATAACTTTCTATATATGATTTTATAACCCACCGCTAAACCGACAAGAACAACAAGGAATAAGACTATCCCTATCCCCATATAACTTCCGGCCATGCTTATAATATCTTGTAAACGCAAAATGACTCTTCTCCTTTACATTTTTAATATACTTCTTTTATTATACCAAAATCACCTAAGGGTATCTTCTTTCGCAAATTCCCCTATTATCTCTCCCTTTTGTAAAATATGTCATTCCGCTTTTTTTCATATAAATCTCCGTCAACCAACTTAACACTTACCTCACAACAAACAAACGTAACCAAATACGACAAAATCACAGTACCTGCAAACAATATAGCGGTTCTGCTGCCGACAATCCCATATAATATGTACTGAAATACCACAACCCAGATAAAATGCCAGCAATAAAAAGAAAATGATCTTCTGCTCATATAAGCCGTAATCTTATTGTTAAAATCAAAATACCTTTTTGCTAAACCTATGAGTGCGATTACCATAATCCATTCTGATACATATTTCGCAATATCGTTAGCCACTGCTAACTCTGTTCCTGCCCAAAGGAAAAAATAAACATTTAAAATAGCCGCTGCTAACCCAATACCAAACAACAGCAGGCAATTCTTCTTTGCTTTTTCGACAATCTTTTCATCCGCAAATATATAATAACCAATCAAAAAGAAATATCCATATTCCGCAAAACTTTTTCCACCGACAGAAAGCAGTCCGCTTAGTATCGGCAATGGTAAGCCAAGCAGAAAAACTGCCCAAAACGGAACCTCAATCTTTTTTATCAGCGAAACAATCCCGACACCTGCAACCGAAATAATCATTAAATATAACAGAAACCAAAACTGTCCCAGCGAGAATCCGCCGTCTGCTCCGGTCCAATCTGTGAGGTTTGTAAAAAATACCGCATAATGTTCCACGAACCCACCATGATAAGATCCATGAAACTTATCCGCCAAATACGTCATAACAGGCATAAGTCCTATGGTCCCAAATAAAAGCGGGACAAGCAGCCTTTTCACTCTGTTTTTCAGATACTCCTTCTTAGTCCTCTTCTGCAAAGCATAGTTTGTGCTTATACCTGCCAGCGCAAATAAAAGCGGCATAAAATAGGAACTGAAAAAAACAATAAGACTGCTGATTACCCGATTTCCCTCAAAGAAAATATAATTCGGTTCACCCCATGTATTCCACGCCTGCGCTGCATGATATGGTATCAGTATCAAGAGTATGAGCCATCTTAAATTGTCAATATAATACTTTCTCATAGCGACTGTGTCCGCTCCTTTTTTTGCAAAATTCGACGAGATTTACATACTTATATTGGTTTTCGAAATTTCTATATGTCTCTTTAAAGTTTGTTTCCGTGGACGAACCGATAGAAAGTCTCAAACAAGGAGATTCTATCTGCATTTTTCAGAAGCTTTTTCGCCCAGAAACAAATTTTCCTGCCAATCTATATGAAAATATCAGTGAAAAATCCACAAGCATCCAAATTATGTAAACCGCATAAAGGTTTTAAGAATAAAATTTACAGATATATTTTGCCTAAAATATTATTCTATAGGAAACAGAGTGAAAATTTTGCAGATATATCACTACAAAAAATTGAGTTCTATATGAAAAATCCCCGGACTAAAGCAAGCCTCTTCTCTCCCGGATGAAAGCAAGCTTCCTTCCCCCTCAGGATAATGCAAAAATCATAATCCTCTCTCTCTTATCCTTCTCCTCAAACAAATCTCCGCAATCTATCTCATCATAAAACTCCAATTCATTCACTGTCATAAGATAGGAAATATATTCATCGGACGGGTAATAAAAAAACAAAAGCAGTTCTCTCGGATTTTCATAATATGATTCTATAATCCTTGCCATGACTTTCTGCAGTAACTCCACGGAAAAAGGGTTGAAAAAATAGCACCGGCTAACCTTTGTCGGAACTTCATACTCTTCCGCTTTTGCAAGGATAAGTTCTGTCCTTGCTCCCGAAACCGCGGTTTTTTGATTTTCGAGCGCACTCCGGTAAATCCGCTCATCATACTCTATCCCTATTGTATTTGCCTTGGTTTGATAAGCCAGGAAAAAGTCAACACGCCCTTTCCCGCAGCCATAATCCAAAACCACATCTTTTTTCCGGATGAACCCGCTATTTGCCAAACGCTCTAAAACACCATATGGCGTAGGTTCGTATGGATAACGGTATTGGTCGGAGTTCGTATCATCCCTCCCGGTTGTTTTAATTTGTAAAAGCTTATCCATTGCTGTTCCTCTTACAGTACTTTCATTCCGCCGTATTTTCGGATTTTCAAATCCTTGCACGAACCTTCACCGAAAATATGATCCATCTGTTCTTTATATATATTCACAAAGTCATTTTTGACAAATGCCTGAATCGTTCCTGCAAAACCGCCGCCGTGAACCCGGCTGACCCCTTCTGTTCCGAGCAGCATTTCACTCATCATTAAGGCAACAGAAACATTCTGATGCGCTGTATCATGACAAGAATACACGTTTTGCAAATATTTGTATGAGGAATCGCCGGATGCTTTTACGTTCTCCAAAAACAAGTTCATGTCTCCTGTTTTTAAAGCATGCACTTCATTTGCGACTCTCTTATTTTCACAAAGAAAATGCAAAGCTCTCAGCACACATCTGTCGCCAAGTGCTTCCCGAAGCGAAGATATTTCTTTTACAACCTCATCATATGTCACCTCACGCAGTACCTCTTTCCCGAAAAAGCCGGCCACTGCTTTCATCTCTTCCGGTACAGCTGCATATTCCTGTGTCAAATCCGCATGCGAACCTCTCGTATCTGTGATACACATACTGTATCCGCATCGGCTCATATCAAAATCCAGCTTCTCAACCCTTGGATTTTGGGGATTATGAAAATCAATATGCACCAGATTTCCGACCGAACAAGCCATCTGATCCATCAGTCCGCATGGCTTTCCGAAATAGACATTTTCCGCATATTGCCCAATCATCGCAATTTCAACCGCGGATATCTTCATCTCATTATATAGTCCGGAAAGTATGATTCCGATCAATGTTTCAAAGGCAGCTGACGAAGAAAGACCCGCTCCGATCAGCACATCACTGGTGGCATATGCACAAAAACCGCCTACCTTATGTCTGTTTTGCATGAAACCTGCAACGACACCTTTGATCAGCGCTTTCGTTGTTCCCTTTTCTTCTTCTTTTATTTCCGTATCGTCTAAAGAAAGAATCACTTCTTCATAATCATCCGATACAATTTTAATCTGTGAATCATGCGTTGCGCGCACAATACCGATAATATCAAGATGAACGGACGCAGCCAGTACCTCTCCGTGCTGGTGATCCGTATGGTTCCCGCCCACTTCACTTCTTCCGGGCGCACTGAAAATTTCTGCTTCGCCCACGCCATAAAGACTTTCAAATTTTTTTACAGCCTTTATATAACGCTCCTTTTGATATACGAGCTGTGTAACATCCGGATAAATATCTGTCAGCCGGTCAACGAGACTTCCGTTTTCAATTCTATTTATTATAATTTCTGTCTGCATATTAAAACCTCTATTCATACTCGAAAAACAGATATTTTTCACCCTGATACTCTATAATTTTATACATTGCCACAGGAACATTATGCGAAGGAAATTCCTCTGTATTTTTATCCACCTCATAAAAATAATGAAGCTGTTCAAGGCCGATATCCCATACATAAAAATAATAAACAACATAATCCACATCTCTGAATTCCGGATGTTCTGCTAATACATCATCAAGATTCATTCTGCGGTACGGGTCATTATCATATCTCGGTACTCCCATGGTAATTACTTCCGCCTCCGGAATATCTTCTGTATATAATCTCATATAAAATTGTTTCTCATCAAAAGTAAGTTCCTTTTCCATACTCATCATCCTCCTTACCTAAGTATAACATGTAAATTGTTATTTTTTGATTTTTTATTTACACTCCACGCGACTCATATTATAATTTTCCTATACTATTTGTTTTAAGGAGGAATACTATGGGAAGACACGGAGGCGGTTCCAGAAGCGGAGGATCCAGAGGCAGCAGTGGGGGAAGCAGATCGGGCGGAAGCTCTTCAAGAGTATCCAGAACACCTTTTCACGGATGTTATAACAGATCCTACTATGACCGTCGCGGAAGATACCACAGTTACTATACAAACAGCAGGGACTTCGGTACGACAAACGGATGGAACGTAGGAACCATCTTTGTCCTTGTTTTTGTCACAATACATATGTTTATTATGCTTTCCGGTTTTTCATCGGACTTTATTCATTTCGGCAAAAAGATAAACGGCGATACAGACCGTATTTATATTGAAGACCGGGCAAATGCCCTGACCGCAGAAGAAGAAGAAAAAGTTCTTGACTTGCTGCAGGAAGTGTATGAAAAATCAGGAATGCCTGTCACAGTCTACACGGACGATTTCGATTGGCGCAGACACTATGCAAATATCGAAGTATATTCCGAAGAGCTTTATTACAGCATCGGCTACGAAGAAGATGCCATGATTTTGTTATATACGACCAATAACGACGACGGCTACTACGACTACGAATATGATTTCTATTGCGGCGATGACACCGTCGACTGCTTATCTGACATGACCTTCGATACATTAATCGACAACTTCCACAAAGGAATGGCCGGTCTGAACCTGTATGATGCAATTGACTATTCTTTCCGTTCGGTTATGGACGATTTGGCTGTATTTAAAATCTACTGGGTAGGTGCTCCGGGCATATTAATGCTGCTTGCTTTCTACAGTATTTTCTATATTTCTATCTTAAGAGGTGTCACAAAGAAAAATGCCGCTTACCGCTACTTCCGGGAACATCCGGAAGCATTTTCTTCGGAACCGATGACACTGTATGCTACTTGCCCAAGCTGCGGTGCACCAAACTCAGAGCAGAGCGAAGTCTGCCCGTATTGTAACGGACTTTTGAAAATCAGTGACGGAAAAACAAAATTTGTTTCGCCGTAAAAAATTATTATTATGATTTTGAAGTTTACTATGAAACAAGCACCCTCATTTTTGAGGGTGCTCGCTTTTTCGTTTATTTACAACATTCTACCAATTTTTTCCACACTTTTACCATTGCATAGGTATCGAGTTTACAGTACGCAAGCAGGCTTTCTCTGGCTTTTTTCTGCTCTTTCTCAGGCATATCCTGAATACGCGGGAAAATATCCATAGCCTCCGTGCCATTGTGAACTCCGTCCAGATTGTGATAATCCAAAGACGGATCATCCGGATACAAAGCCGGCAGCACATACTTAATAGAGTACGAATCTTCCATCGCTCTATTGTAATAGTGACCGCTTCTAAACGGATTCATCACATCCCTCACATTTTCTTTTATATTCTGTAAATGCTCTGCCAAATCCGGAAATGCCTCTGCCATTTCCTTAATTCTGCCGCATTCATAACTCTTATTATATGCAATCACACAAACATCTTTCGGAATGTCACGGCAAAGTGCCTGTGCAACCTCTCGTCTCGGATCTACACCGGAAGTTGCCAAAAACTCTTTATGCTTCAACTGACCGCCCGGCTCCTCGATATAATGCAAAGAATATTGGAACGCAATCTGCTGGTACGGCTTTGTCCCTGCAAATAACGGAACCGCCGGCTGCATGCCTTCAAAATCAAGGAAATAAATCGGGTAAGAAAGGGTATCCAAAAATTCCCGAATCTTCGCCTTATCGACATAATCCTCTCGCTCGTTCAGATAATGATCAATCTGACGTAAACTCTTCTCGTTCGTCAATCCTCCTCTTTCCTGAAGATCCTCAAACGATACAATTCCTTTTTCGCACATCTTAAGTTTTTTATCAAAATTCATACCGGCCACATCAAACACATTCGGCTTCGGAAGGTGGCTTGTACAATAAGCCATACACGGACATTCATATGGTTTTTTACATGCACAGGACATAGGTATATCCGGCTCATCTTTACACAAAAGAACCTCTTTCCCCAGCAAAAGCATCTTTGGCACATTCGGATACTCGTTTTCGACAAATTCCGATACATCCATGATGTTAAACAACTTGGAAAGTTCCAGTTCTTCTCCCCTGACATATTTTTTGTTCAGCGTTACCAAATATGTTCCGGATACATGCACTCCGCAGTTCTCAAGTACATACTTCTGATATGCAATATCAGCCACATATATCGGTTTGGCTTCTTTCTCGTCAGGCTCTGTCGTAGAACTCTTTACTTCATAAATTGCATAACCATCCTCTTCTTTTTTAAGAAGATCCACGGCACAATACAAACCATCATAAGAGAAAGATGCCTCACAAATAACCGCGGTCCCTTTTGCCATCTCCTCCTCTGTCTTTTGTATCATCGCAGTAAGATCCAATTTGCCATCCTCGGCATAGGCTGTTACCTCCGTAAAATCTCCGAACAGACCCATGGCCAAATCACCGATTTCGTTTCCTGCATCAAACTTTCTCTGATCGCTCTCAGAAACCTCCATCTGCTCCGGTTTGTACTTGTTAATCCAGGCAAGCTTCGGACATCTCCAAAGATAACAATATTTCGATTTTGATAAATGCATCATATGTAATCTCCCCTTTCTCTATTACGCAGCTACTACGCAAGTCTGTGGCCGGGAACTTTCCCAATGGGCTTGCGCCTCATCGAGTCTCAAGCCCATCATGTTAGCACAAAGCATCTGCGCTAAAAATTCCATCGTAAAAGAAGTCTCGAAAGCTACTTTTCCGGATGTCATATCCTTTACATACCATCTTCCGTCTACAAGTACAGGTGTTAAATTTGTCATAACCATTTCTCCTTTGCGTGTGTGTGCTGTTTTTATAAGTTCCGTATGCTGTAAATTAAAAGCGGTCTCGAGAATGCGAACACCATTATGATGAGACAAGCCGAAAACACATAATCCATGGCGGAAGTGGCGCGGCCCGTATACCAGAAAAAGAGGAATCCCATCACCATCACAAGCCGCATAACGTAGACCGCGTATTTGTATACCAAAAACCGCCCTACCGTTGATACTATCACCTCGCGGGGAATGGTTTTTTCCAACTCATCATAAGTCACCCAGAAGTCGGTATAACAATCCTCATAAGACCCATCCTCCAAAATATCTACAATAGCCGTACTGTATTTATCATAACGGATCAAGCCGATATACGTCTTCCCGCCGATATGAAGCTTACACTTCTCAATGCGGTATTTACGCTCTTTCTTCACAGTCTCAATCGTCTCATACGTCCCGCCGACCATAAAAAACATATGAATATGACATAAAGGTATTTTTAATGCATCCATAAACACTCCTCCTATCATCAGTATTCAAAGTATAGCACGGGCTATGTGACTTTTAGTGGACTTTAGTCGCATAATATAAAAAAGATATTTAAGTTTGACCGCTTATGACAACTCAAATATCTTCTTTCTCTCTCCTTTTGGGCCTTGCAAGGTGATTTCTTGGGCCATGGCCCAAAGTTTCCGGCTTTCTGGCCCAATTTCCCGGCGAATTTGTTCCTCATCAATTCCGGATAGGTAAAATGCACACTCTCCCCTCCAAATCCAAATCCCCCATGCAAACTTTCCTGATTGCAAAATCCTCATATGTCCGATAATAATAAATCCCCTTCTCCAGATTACAACAGCAAGAATACGTCGTAATCTCATACTGATCCGAAGTTAGCCTTACACAACCTCTAATCTGTTCCACACTTCCCAATATATGAAAAAACTGATGAACACTCTCCTCCTCACTCTCACCGGAAACCGAGTTTGTAAGCACAAATGCAGCACGCACAAAACGTGATGCAGATGATACATCTCCCGGAAGTCCTACCGATCCCATTCCGCGACTGAAGGCCTCCAAAGAAAACTTACCTGAAAACCTATTGACCGCCACTTCCGAAGTCAAATTCATATAGTTACAAAGGTTAGCCATATGATAAGGAAAGGGCGGATTATTTGTCAGGACTCCGACCGAATTATCATATATATGCAAACCATCCGACATAGGTTCAACAACAATTGATTTCTCTTTATCCGCAATCATAAAATGTAACGGAGAAAGCGGGAACTCTTCACTAAACGGTAACGCCACCAAACGTGTTTTTTGTAAAAGTTTTCGCACCTGTTCCATATTTTCACACTGCGATAGCACCCAAGGAATTAGTTCATAAGGAGCAATATCCTCCATTTCGCAAACCTGTTCCGACGGCGCATAATATGCATTTCCTACAAAATGCAAACCGGCCATTGCAATCCCTTTTTCATTTACAGCATCAAAATAAAGCGGATACCCGTCCACCAAAACTGCCATTCCGAGCATCGCAAAGTGCTCGTTGCAAGATACCGCTCCTTCTTTCATGCATTTGTAGCGAAGCTCATATCTACGAGGCATCCCCACCACCGTTTCTCCAAATGTTGTTTCATAATCAAGATTTCTTCCAAAATAATGATCCTTTGTATGATACATAATCGCTGTGCACATAATTGATTACCTCCGGAAAATAAAAACCGCAGCCACTTACATAGCCACGGTTTCAGTATTTCCTGTTTTCTTTTTTTCATTCTTTTTTTAATTTTACGACTTATCTCGATTCAAAACAAACTCTACTTCCCCTTTTCGATAGAGAAGCTCTCTCGTCTCCTTTGAAAGTGTATCCGCCATCTTAAACTGCAACTCAAAATCCGCAAAGCTTTCCAGCTGCTTTTTAAGATCTTCATCCTCTGACTTTTGCCATTCCTCATTAAGATTTTGTGCCTGCTTGGGCGTTATCAATTCCCGAAGCTCTACCGTGTGGTTTTCCACCGGAATATAAGCCACTTTATCCTTTTGATACACGGACTTTAGCACGTAATAGGAAACGGCCGTCCCTTTTTTCGGAGCGAGATTTGTCACATCTGCGACAAGGCATACCCCCATCGACTCGCTGTATATATAATCTTTTTTCTGAAACATGTCTTCCCTCTCTTAAATCACTCGTCTGACTGCGAGAATTGTTCTGTAAGTCGCATAGCCATATGTAATACCGGTCTGTTCGGTGCTGGCGTGAACAATCTGCCCGTCGCCGAGGTAAAGTGCCACATGACCTGCATAACAAATAAGGTCACCCGGCTGTGCCTCCTCATACGATACACCGTAGCCACAACTACGCTGACTGTAAGAATCACGAGGAATAGAAATTCCGAAGTGTGCATATACCGCCTGTGTAAATCCGGAACAATCCGCTCCGTCTGTCAGACTGGTACCGCCGTAGACATACGGATTTCCGACAAACTGACATGCATAATCGCAAATTTGCTGTCCGAGTGATGAATCTGCATCATCGCTGTAATCATCATCATCGTCCTCTTCGCCGCCGTCATCCTCACCTTCGGTTTCTCCTGTAGTGATATCAATAGAAGTCGTTCCATCGCCATCCTCGTCATTACCCTGGGACTCTTCTTCGGCTTCTTCACGTTTCTTTTTCTCTTCTTCTTCTTTTTTCTTACGTTCTCTTTCTTCTAACTTACGGATACGCTCCGTCTGCTGCTGGAGCTGTCTCTTGTAAGCGGATGCTTTCTCTTTTGCCTTCTCAAGCTGGGAATCGAAATCTTCTACTGTACGGCGCTTAAGTGCAACAAGCAGCTCCAAATTTTCCTTCTCACCCTGAAGTTCATACTCCGCTGTACGCATCTGGGACTGCTCATCTTCAAGCGTCGCTTTCAGAGTCTCGATGTTCTCTCGCGTACCTACATACTCTGCAAGCAGCTCTCTGTCATAATTGTATATGCCTTCCACATACTCGGCTTTGTTTACCATATCCGAATAATTCACTGCTCCGAGAAGCGCCTGCATGTATACCATGTTTCCCTGTTCATACATGAACTGGATACGCTTTTTCATACTCTCGTACTGCTCTGTTTCGATTTTCTGCGCTTCTTCCAAATCTTTTTGAGCTTTATCGATTTCCTTTTGTTTTAAAGAAATCTCCTCTTCAAGAATCTCAATACTTGTCAAAACTTCAACAAGCTGATCGTTCATCGTCTCAAGCTCATTGTAAACTGCATCCCTCTGCGTCTGGATGTCTGAAATCTGCCCGTTCACTTCATTCAGGCTCTGCTGCGTCTGACTGCGCTGATTCCTAACACCCGAAATAGTGGTTGCCCATGCGGGAACCACTATCTCCATAACTAATATGAAACTCAATGCAAGGCCTAATACCTTCTTTTTCATGAAATCACCATCTTATTACTGTGTCTGCAAAATAAGGTCTTCTGTCGGATCCTCCTCGTAATATTCTTCATCCTCGAATTCACTCTCAACATCATCCCCGTCGATTACAACAACCTCGCCGTCCTCTTCTTCTGACAAATCTTCTTCATAATACTCTTCCTCGTCTGCAAGAACAGAAACCGGCTCATTCTCTTTAATTGTAACACAAGTTGCGAGATATTCATATACTTTCTCACTCAAGATATAGTCATAATATGCACCCGCGCCGAGGCTTGCAATCAGCTCATCCGCTGTTTCATATCCATAATCTTCATATTCTGCTTCTGCAGCTGCTTTTACATCCTCATCGCTGAGCTTAATTCCTGCTTTTTCGGCAACTGCCGCAATCGCAAGTTTCTCCTTTGCACCCTCTAATGCTGTTGCACGACACTCTGTCTCAAACTGCTCTTTTGTCTGACCCATATAGTTTGTAAGAAACTCGTCGAAAGTTACTCCGTAATAAGACGCATACATCTCTGCATTCTTTTTAATTGTTGCAGCTAAGCTGTCTACAAATTCCTTCGGCGGCTCTTTTACTTCACAAACTCCGTAAACTGCTTCCCACACAGCAGTATCTCTCTCTGTCGCATTTGAGTCATCACAAGTCTCCTGCAGATAATTGCGGATATCGCTTTTGTATGCCTCAATTGTGTCAAAGCCGAGATCCATCTGCGCAACAAGCGCATCTGTTATTTCAGGCATTTCTCTTGTGTTGATGGAATTAATCGTCACATCAAACGTAACCGCTGCCCCTGCAAGGTCTTCACTGTGATACTCTTCCGGGAAGGTCAGATTTAATGTTGTAGTCTCTCCGACTTCATGTCCGATCAGACCGGACTCAAAACCGTCGATGAAGGAACCGGAACCGATCTCCAAATTGTGTCCCTGCGCGGTTCCTCCGTCAAAAGCGACACCGTCTTTTTTGCCGACATAGTCAATATTTACAACATCACCGTCTTCTACCGTTGTTCTGCCTTCCACAGGTACATATGTGTAAAGGTCGGAATATTCCACATAATACTCCACTTCTTCATCGAACTGCTTTTCCACGTCAGCATCCGTATAATTATAAACGTTCACCGTAACTTCCAGTCCTTCAAAACTACCGACTGTGACATAGTCTGATGCCTTAAAATCTTTGGTGGAAAGATCTTCTTTTACTTCCGCCGTCTCTGTTGTCTGTTCTCCTTCTTTTTCAGAATTACATGCACAAAGCGACATAACCATACTTACAGCAAGAAGCGCTGCCAATAATTTCTTTTTCATAATTCTATCTCCTCTATTGCTTTATTTCACAAAACGTCTCTTTACTTATACCACATTTTAAAGTTTCAATAAAGTCTTTGAAAAAAATTCATAAAGAATTCATACTTTCTTGCACTTCCTCCAAAAGAATGTTACAATACCTATGTTTGCAAGATATTAGGAGGTTAGGTGTATGAGCACAGGTGCTATTGTACTTTTAGTTGTTTTGGCAATCATGATTGTTGCCATCATTGTTTTATATTTTATCGGTAAAAAGGCTCAGAAAAAGCAGGAAGAACAGAACGCTATGTTGGAAGCTTCCAAACAGACGGTTTCCATGTTGATTATCGACAAGAAACGGATGAAGATTAAAGATTCCGGACTTCCTCAGTCGGTTATCTCACAGACACCGAAGCTGATGCGTTCCACAAAGATGCCTATCGTAAAGGCTAAGGTCGGTCCGCAGATTCTTTCTCTTGTTTGTGAAGAAAAAATCTTCGACAAAATTCCTGTGAAAAAAGAGGTAAAAGCTTCTGTCAGCGGTATTTATATTCTTGATGTAAAGGGTATCCGCGGTAACAAATCAAATGAACCGGAAAAGAAACAGGGTGCTTTCAAACGCGCACTTGCATTTGCAAAAGAAAAAGCCGGTCTCAGCCAGGTAAAATAAAAAATAAACTCTTGTTTTTGGATGTATCCCATCCGAAACAAGAGTTTTTTAATTCCTTAAATCTGTATTCCGTTCTCCTTTGAAGTAATTTCCATATGAATTTCACAATTTGCCAAATGCTCATAATTGGCTGACAGCGCGTAAAACGCATCTACACAAATCCTGTCTTCCTCTTCAAAAATTTCTATGGAATCCGTATCCATATCCAACATCACATTCCCATACGGAGTTGCATAGCAACAACTGTTTTTGCATCCTTCCTCCAGTACCATGGTTGTGTTGATGACTCCCTTTTTGTTCAAGGTAAGACTTCCCGGTTTAAACTTCACCAAATTCTTGATAGGTGTATCAAAACCCTGCATCATTTCTTCATAGATGACATAGTGATAATCATTCTTTTTATAATAAGTTCCCTTGTTGATTATCTCCATATGTTCACCGTCATCATCCAAAGTCTGATACGATGCCACTCTTACGAATACTTCTTTTGTCATAATTAATAGTCCTCAATATGTATCGTTTTTGCCGAAAGAATTCCGTATTTTAAGATAGAATTTGCAAAGATTTTAAATTTTTCCGCACCGTCGGAAACAAAAAATTGATAGCGGTTTTCTCCGAGATCCGGTTTCTTATCCTGCAGGATTCCTTTTTCTTCCAAAAGCTCTTTAAGCTCTCTTGCCGTCTCATACGCCGGATTGACAAGCGTCACTTTATCGCCGACAATACGCTGAATGGTGTTGCGGATCAGCGGATAGTGTGTGCATCCTAAAATCAATGTGTCAATATCGATATCAATCAGCTCAAGCAAATAGCGCGATGCTATCTCATCTGTCACCGGATCCTCCAGAAGTCCTTCTTCCACAAGAGGAACAAAAAGCGGACATGCTTTTCCCGTTACACTCACTTCCGGTTTTATCTGTTTAATATATGTAGTGTAAATTTCCGAACCGATGGTTGCGCTCGTCGCAATAACGCCGACTTTTCCGTTCTTTGTCACATCTGCTGCCACTTTTGCACCCGGTTTTACTACGCCGATAATCGGAATGTCGATTTCTTTCTCCAATTCGTCAAGGGCGTACGCACTTGCCGTATTGCACGCCACCACGATTGTCTTTACATTTTGTGTCTGCAAGAAATTTGTAATCTGGCGCGAAAAACGTGTCACCGTTTCCTTTGACTTACTTCCGTATGGAACTCTTGCCGTATCACCGAAATATACAATTTTTTCATTCGGAATCTGACGCATAATCTCGCGTACTACCGTCAGTCCTCCGAATCCGGAATCAAACACACCAATCGGTGCATCTTTCAAACAATCTGACATATTTTCTCCTACCTGTTTTTCAGACGTTCGTAAATATAAAATTTACAGCGGACATCATCTAATTCGTATCCTTCTGTTTTTTCCCTGACATAAGCATGAGGGCGTGTTTTATAGACAACCGGAGAAATACTGTGCGACGGGTAAAGCACTCCGAAGAAAAATGCCGCCCCGAACATCAGGCTTAATATTCCGTAAACAAACGTCTCTGTTTTCTTTTCTATTCTTTCTTTCATGTCATACTCCTTTCTGTTAGGAGTATGCACAGTTTTTTTCATTTAATTCAATTTTAAATGTTCCATAATTGTTTTGAGCTGATTCTCAATGTGCGTCTGGATTTCTTTCACTGCACGCTCTTTATCGCGCGCTGCGATACTCTCATAAATCCTCTTATGCTCTTCAATCAGCAATGTGTGATAAGAAGAATCTTTGATATACTCGAAACGATACCGGTACATTTGCTCGGAAAGATTTGAAATCATCTGCTGAAGTCTCTCGTTTCCGGTCGCACGGATAATGACATCATGAAGTGCTACGTCTGCCTTTGTAATCACAGTCGCATCTTTTGTTGCTGTCATTTTTGCAAAGTGCTCGCAGGCTTCTTTGAGTTCCTCAAGACCTTCCTCCGTAATGCGCTCGCAGGCAAGTTCTACGCCGAGAGCATCCAGGGCCTGTCTGACCTCAAGAACATCTTTTAAGTTCTGTGCAGAAATCTGTGCCACTTCCGCTCCTCTACGCGGAATCATGGTAACAAGACCTTCCAGCTCTAATTTGCGGATAGCTTCACGGATCGGAGTACGGCTTACGCCCAATCTGTCTGCCAGATGGATTTCCATTAATCTTTCGCCCGGTTTGAGTTCTCCTGTCAGGATTCCCTGTCTGAGCGTTTTAAACACGACATCCCGGAGCGGTAAATATTCATCCATGTTCTGCTGCATCATATCTTTCATACATTCTCTCCATTTTGGAAGGTAGTCACAAACAACTGTTTTGCAAGGTTAGCTTCTGCTAACTTTTCGCACGCCTTCTTTGCAGTTTCTTCATCGTCAAAAATTGCAAACACGCTTGGACCGCTTCCGCTCATAAGTGCACCGAGTGCACCGTTATCAACGAGTAACTTTTTAATATCCTCTACAATAGGATGGTCTTCTATCGTAACAATTTCCAAAACATTGCCGAGTCTGTCGACAATACCTTGCAAATCCTTGTTTTCAATGGCCTCAATCATTCCGTCAATATCCGGATGTTCATAACTTTCTTTCGCATCCAGTTTCTTATAGACAACAGGCGTAGATACATATATGTCCGGTTTTGCCACAACCAGATATGCCTGCGGCGGCGCTGCAATCGGTGTAAGTTTTTCTCCTATTCCTTCCGAAAGAGCTGTCTGTCCAAGCACGCAATACGGAACATCCGCTCCGATACTGACACTTTCCTCCTGTATCTTTTCCTTCGAAAGTCCGAGTTCCAAAAGTTCATTAACCCCGAGAAGTGTTGCTGCTGCATCCGTACTTCCGCCCGCCATTCCGGCTGCAATCGGAATACGCTTTGTAAGGTTAATTGTTACCCCCTGCTCACTTCCGCTCAATTTTCTCAGTAACATAACCGCTTTATAAATCAGGTTGTCTTCATTTGTCGGTAAAACACCCTCATTCGTCTCGATTACAATCCGGTCATCCTCTCTCTTTGTAAAAGTGAGAGTATCACATATTCCGACATTCTGCATAATCATCTTTACCTCATGATAACCATTCGGTAAAACACCTGTGACATCCAGACCGAGATTTATTTTTGCATACGCATTTCTGGTAATTGAATTCATATTGTACCCGCCTTGCACTTTGTATACATTATACATAATATAAACTAAATATATACTGAAACCGCAAAAAAAGCAACCGGGAGTAAGTCTCCCGGTCATATGCTTTGCTATTCTTTTTCTTTGACAAGCAATAATTTGTCCCCCGGCTTAATCTCATCCCCCGAAAGACCGTTTATTTCTTTGATTCTTTTTACCGGTATATAGTACTTTTTCCCGATTTGCCAAAGTGTATCCTCTTTTGAAGCCACGTGAATTACTATGCCCGGCTGTTCTCTTCGCACTTTCTTATCCGGTTCCGACACGCGAAGGTCTGTTACGAGCTCCTCCTCAAACTCTTCAAATACAATTCCGGATATATCAAGTGCAATTTTTGCTTCCAGCTCCTTTGCATCAAGCATGCTTAACGAAAGTTGTTCCAGTGAAACCCTGATGCTCGATATGGCATGTTCTGTCGCATTTTTTGCTTCTAAAAGGTAACTGAACGGAACCGTCTGCTCCAGCGACGAATACGGCATTTTATCATCACTTGTTACATACAGGCATTTCACTCCGATTTCTCCCTCAATTTGTACTCCGTCCCGGGTCATTTTACATTCTCCGACATAAGCTTCTCCTTCACTGTGTATCAGCTGAAGTATCTGAGGATTTCCTTCGATTGGTAATTTTTCATTCAATCTGCATGTTCCGTTATTTTTTACAACAATTTTCCGAAATTTTCCTATTTTAGCTTCCGCCTCCACATCTTTTCTTGTTCCGTACACATCACTTAAAATAGATATATTTTCTTCTTCGTAAAGCTTGATGCACAAATCAAGTACCAGCTCCAAATAGAAGCCTCTTTCTTCTCCGTCGAAATCCGGTCTGATCTCAAAGTCCCTGCCACTGATACAGTAACGGATATCCTGAATCATCATCTCTCGGCTTCCCACGCAATCAATCGTTCCGGAAAACGGAAGCGATGTCTCGTAATATTGTACATTGTCATTTTCCTGCGTACTTTCATAGAGCAAAAATACGGATAATTCTCCGCTTACACTGATTTTGTCATCAAGCGGTTTGAAATTGATAGATGAAATCTTGACACTCTTCCAAATCAATCGAAAAATATTCGGCATATGTGACGGAAGCTCCTGCTCCTGTCGCAATCTGAAAATGTCTCTTTTGCAAATAGCAAGTCTTGCCAATTCCATTTGTTTCAGGCGATACTCGATGTTCTCTCCGTCTTCTAAATCACAAGCCGCCTCCTCATCGAACAACTCTTCTGATTGTAAGCAGAAAGTAACTATACTTCTCGCACTCAGCTTCCTTGAATTGATGACACTGATTGACAAATCTTCAATTTTTGAATTGATATCGACCGTATCTCCCGGTTGTGCCCCTTCTACATAAAATGTTTCTGCAAACGGTATTTTCCCGTCAATGCGCGCTAACTTTTCATCATCATCCTCTGTCAGATATAGTATCAGTACCTCAAGCGTTCCGCTGATCGCCACATGATCTTTCGTCACTTTTACGTCGGATATTACAACATTTCCTTCCCGAAAAATAATTTTACTTAAATCCGGGCTTGTTTCCGGTAAATTGATGTCATCCTCCGGACTTATCTGCGTGACAGCCTTGCACTTCACCCTGTCCATATGTATGTTATTGTAAGCAATCTTCATATAAAACCTCCCCGATTCTTGTTACATTGTATGCGGGGAGATGTTCCGATATGAAAGGATTGGGCAAGTTTATTCCCTTTTCGCTCTTTTCTTGCCCACGGCTTCTTAACTTCCTATATATTTGCCGGGCATGTTTCTTCTGTTTTTCATCATTTCTTGCCCACTTCAACTCTCCTTACCATCTCTTTTCGCATCTTTCTTCATTCTCTTTGGGCAAGTTTATTATCTTTTCTCCCTTTTCTTACCCACGGCTTCTTAACTTCCTATATATTTGCCGGGCATGTTTCTTCTGTTTTTCATCATTTCTTGCCCACTTCAACTCTCCTTACCATCTCTTTTCGCATCTTTCCTCATTCTCTTTGGGCAAGTTTATTATCTTTTCGCTCTTTTCTTGCCCACGGCTTCTTAACTTCCTATATATTTGCCGGGCATGTTTCTTCTGTTTTTCATCATTTCTTGCCCACTTCAACTCTCCTTACCATCTCTTTTCGCATCTTTCTT
>JAZQDJ010000110.1:0-1591 GCA_045546735.1 Lachnospiraceae bacterium
CAGCTATTATAGCAAACCGCAGCGTGAAGAGTTTTTCATGGATTCCGGATATTACAAATTCCACGAAGCGTACCATATGTTAAAATTTGCAAATGAAAAGCAGATTTTGGAACAGGCATATAATGAGTATGTGGATTTGAAAAAGAGTAATCTCTGGGGAAACAAAAAGTATTTCTAAGATAAGAAGAGTGACTGTATGTGCAGTCGCTCTTTCTTTTTCTATTGCTTTTTGCGGAACAGTCGGATAAAATAAAAGTAAAGAAACGAAAGAGGAGGAATCGGGGTATGAAAAAGAATTCGTTTTGGATTAAGACGGCGTCCATGATAGGTGCTGTAATCGCGCTTTTTGTATTGCTTTTGTTTATGACAAAGGAATATCGTCAGGCCATCCGCGGGATGTCTTCGATTTCGTATTTTAACTTCAATCCGGTGGCACTTTTGTGGCTGATTGTTATGGTGGGGCTGATTGCAATCGGGGTGCTGATCTGGCTGGCAAAGATGATATTTGACAGAGAGCAGCTTTTAACGGAAGCGGCCATGGAAGTTCGAAAGGTTACAAATAATATTCATGCCGGTGTGGTGAATTATGTCCCGGAAGGAATTTGTAAGATAGTGTATGCCAGTCGCGGATATTATGAGATTATCGGTGTGGATCGTACCGGTCTTTATGAGATTTATCAAAACAGTCTGCTTGGATTTATTCCGCCGGAGTATCACGGATTTTTCATGGATACCGTGTCCCTGGAACCGAACGGTCATACGGAAGAGACCATACAAATGCATGATTGCAACGGTAAAAAATACTGGATGCACGTAACGTTATCCAAGGCAATGCATGCAGGAAAGAGCACGGTGTCCGCTGTATTTGTGGATGTGTCCGAATTAAAGGCAACGCAAGATAAATTGATGAAAGAAAAGGAACGTTATCGCATCGTAACGGAACTCAGTGATGAGGTATTGTTTGAGTATGATTTTAAGAAGGATGTATTAACGCTTTCCGAGCGGTTTACCGAATTATACGGACTGGAACACGTGATTGATTCTTTCCGGAAGGATATGAGTATCCATCTGAAAAGCATTCATCCGGACGACCGGAAAGATACCATCGAACAACTGCTTCGTACAAGACGTGTCGGTGCGAATGATATCCAATTCCGAATTAAGGATATGAATCAGGAATATCAGTGGTGCAGAGTGTTGTATCGTGCAATTTGTGATGAGAACGGCGGACCGTTTATGGCAGTCGGTAAAATTGCGAATATCAATTTGTTCAAAAAAGAAATCGAACAGCTGGCGCATGAGTCGAAAACCGATTCCATGACAGGCGCTTACAATAAGATGGCAACCAAGGAACTGGTAGATGCATACATTAAAAATCATAATAACGGTGCACATATGTTGTTGCTTGTGGATGTAGATGACTTTAAAAAGGTCAATGACACCTACGGACATCAATGCGGTGATGAAGTATTGATTAATGTAATTTCCAATCTTCGTAAGTCCTATGTATCCGGTGAAATTATCGGACGTGTGGGCGGCGACGAATTTGTTGTTTTTATCGGTGAAGTACAGGATAAGGAACAGTTAATCG
>JAZQDJ010000111.1:0-26643 GCA_045546735.1 Lachnospiraceae bacterium
ATGAGGGGGGAGATAGTGAGTTGTGGTTCAACTATCTGAGATTAACTATAAAAGTGAATTGTGAACAAATTGTGTTCAAAGTATAAAAAGAAAAGAAAATACATACTCGCTACCCAAAAGAGCGTAAATATGGTATTATAATTTATTAAGGAAAAAGCATTGGAGGCATGAAAAATGGCATTGTTATCAGAGCTTTTAAAAGGACTTTCATACGAGGTTTTGCAGGGAAATACGGAGGCGGAAGTTCCTGCGGTTGTATATGATTCGAGAAAAGTGACACCGGGCTGTATGTTCATTTGTATTGAGGGAGCAGTTTCGGACGGTCATGCATATGCGGCGGACGTTGTGTCAAAAGGTGCAGCGGTTTTAGTTGTGACAAAGGACATCCGCGAGGATATCAAAGATGTTGCAGGCGATAGCCTTACCGTCATCAAAGTGGAAAACAGCAGATATGCCATGGCGTTTATTTCTGCGGCTTATTTCGGTCATCCGGCAGAAAAGCTGAAAGTAATCGGTATCACAGGTACAAAAGGAAAGACGACGACCACGTATTTGATTAAATCGATTTTAGAGAAAGCGGGATACAAAGTAGGATTAATCGGAACGATTGAGACAATTATCGGCGATACCCATATTCCGGCCAACAATACAACCCCGGAATCCTATATATTGCAGGAGACCTTTGCTAAAATGGTAAAAGAAGGCTGTCAGGCGGTTGTGATGGAGGTTTCGTCCCAGGGACTGATGCTTCACAGAACGCAGGGATTTATGTTTGATATCGGTATTTTTACAAATCTTGCCCCGGATCATATCGGACCGGCGGAGCATAAAGATTTCGATGATTATATGCGATGCAAAGGACTTTTGTTCAAGCAGTGCCGTGTCGGTATTGTCAATGCAGACGATGAAAATTATGAAAACGTGATTGCAGGTCATACGTGTCAGATTGAGACGTTTGGATTTGCGAAAGGGGCAGATTATCAGGTAGAGGATTTCGGCCTGACTTCCGGCGCCGGATTTTTGGGCATTGAATTTAAGACAAAGGGAGTTGTCGATATGGACGTTAAAGTCCATGCACCGGGGCGTTTTAGCGTATATAATGCACTTTGTGCGATTGCAGTCTGTCATCATTTCAATGTGACAAAAGAGCAGATACAGGCGGCGGTACTTGATGCGAAAGTAAAGGGCAGAATTGAGATGGTGAAAGTATCCGATGACTTTACGCTCATGATTGATTATGCACACAATGCGATGGCGCTTGAGAGCTTGCTTACGACGCTGAAAGAATATGAGCCAAAGCGTCTTGTATGTATGTTCGGCTGCGGAGGAAACCGTGCGAAGAGCCGACGCTACGAAATGGGAGAAGTGAGCGGTAAGCTAGCGGATTTGACAGTCATTACTTCGGATAATCCGAGAAATGAAGAACCGCAGGATATCATCAATGATATCAAAGTCGGTATTGGTAAGACGGACGGCGAGTATGTAGAGATTATCGACCGCCGCGAGGCGATAGCTTATGTCATTGACCATGGTCAGCCGGGGGATGTTATTATTCTTGCGGGAAAAGGACATGAGGACTATCAGGAAATAAAAGGAAAGAAGTATCCGATGGATGAGAGAGTAATCATTGCGGATATATTAGAAAGCAGACAATAGGGAGATACATGGAAAACAGATTTGCGGATGTCATCATAGATATATCCCATGAGAAGGTAGACAGACCGTTTCAGTATAAGATACCGGAACGTCTCCGCGGCGGGCTTTCCATCGGAATGTGTGTCAGCATTCCGTTCGGAAAAGGGAACAAGATCCGCACGGGATATGTGGTGGATATGACGGATACTCCGAATTATCCGGAGGAAAAAATAAAAGAAATACAGCAGGTTGTGACGGAAAATCTTCCGATGGAAGCAAGGAGTATTGAACTTGCAGCGTGGATGAAGCATCGCTATGGCGGTACGATGATTCAGTCGATGAAGACGGTTCTTCCGGTCAAACAGGAGATGAAACCTGTCGTGCAAAAAGAAGTGACGCTTATGGTATCACATGATGAAGCGTGCAATTATCTTGCACAGGCAAAGGCGCGCAAGCAGGTCGGTAAAATAAAGCTTTTAGAAGCACTTTTGCCGGGGGCGACAGTAAGTTACAGTATGTTGACCGGTGAGCTTTCTGTTTCGCCGCAGACGATAAAAAGTATGGAAACGCAAGGCGTGCTTCGCATCGACAGTTTTCAGGAATATCGGAATCCGATCCGCTTTGCAACGGGAAAAGCGGAGAAAAAGGTGCTTACGCAGCATCAGCAGGCGATTGTAGATGCTTTTTTGCATGATTTTGACAGCGGAATTATCAATCCGGCGCTTCTTCGGGGAGTGACAGGAAGCGGTAAAACAGAAATATACATGGAATTAATTGAGGGCATGATTGCACGCGGAAAACAGGCAATTGTCCTGATTCCGGAAATAGCACTTACGTATCAGACGGTTATGCGGTTTTATCAGCGTTTCGGGGATGTGGTATCGGTTGTGAATTCCCGCCTTTCGGCAGGGGAAAAATATGACCAGTTCCGGAGGGCAAAAGAAGGCAAGGTCAAAGTGATGATCGGGCCGCGAAGTGCTCTTTTTACTCCGTTTGAGAATCTCGGGCTCATCGTAATCGACGAGGAGCATGAGCCGGTATATAAAAGTGATACGATGCCAAAATATCATGCAAGAGAAGTGGCAATAAAAATTGCCGAAATGTCAGGCGCATGTGTGCTGATGGGAAGTGCAACCCCTTCTTTGGAAGCAAATTACAAGGCAGAAAGCGGAGAGTACCGCAAATATGTTCTCGATGAGAGAATCGGAAGTGCGCAGCTTCCGACGGTGGAAGTAGTAGACATGACCAGTGAACTGAGAAACGGAAATCCGAGTTTGTTCAGCAGTTATTTGTATCTGGAAATGCAGCAGACGCTTTCAAGGGGAGAACAGGTCATGCTGTTTTTAAACCGCAGGGGAATTTCGGGACTTGTCAGTTGCAGAAGCTGCGGTTATGTATATAAATGTCCGCATTGCGATGTGTCTTTGACACAGCATCATAACAAATTAGTTTGTCATTATTGCGGCTATTCAGAAGCCTGGTTTCAAGGGAAAACGCTTTGTCCGGAATGTAAGAAGACATTGCCGAGCGGCAAAAGTACTGTCGCCGGTCTGAATCTCGGTACAGAGAAAATTGAGAAAGAGTTAGTTTCGATGTTTCCGCAGGCAAAGGTACTGCGTATGGATGCGGATACCACGCGAAAGAAAGGCGAGTACGAGAAGATTTTGGCAACTTTTTCTGCGGGTGAGGCAGATATACTGCTCGGTACGCAGATGATTGTAAAAGGTCATGATTTTAAAGATGTGACACTGGTCGGAGTACTCATGGCGGATATTTCGATGTATGAAGCCGATTACCGTGCAGGTGAGCGGACGTTCCAGCTTCTTGCGCAGGCGGCAGGAAGAGCCGGGCGCGGTGAAAAGTCCGGAAAAGCGATTATTCAGACATACAAGCCGGAGCATTATTGTCTGCAGCATTGTGTGTCACAGGATTATGATGCATTTTACAAAGAAGAAATGGCATATCGTGATATGATGGACTATCCGCCTGCGCAGCATATGCTTGCGATTATGCTGGCAGGAGAAAGCGAGGCAAAGCTTGCAGTGATTGCCAAAAGACTTTCTGAAGAACTTAAGAAAACAAGACAAATGAGATTGATCGGTCCGGCTCCGGCGGGAATCGGAAAAATCAATGATAAATACAGACAGATGATTTATATTAAGCATGCGGATATGGAGCAGCTCATTCAGATAAAAGATGAAACAGAGCGTATCGTCAGCGCAAATGAAGAAGCCTTCCGGGGCATTCAGGTGCAGTTTGATACAGATCCGGTGCGTGCATATTAATGGGAGGATGAGAAATGGCACTCAGAAAAATCAGAGAAATGGGAGATCCTATTTTAAACAAGGTTTGTAAAGAAGTAAAGGAAATGACACCGAGAACATTGGATTTGATTGATGATATGTTCGATACGATGTATGAGGCGTGCGGTGTCGGACTTGCAGCTCCGCAGGTAGGTATCTTAAAGCGTATCGCAGTGATTGATTGCGGCGGTGAAGACGGAGAGGGCGACCCGATTGTGCTTATTAATCCGGTGGTGCTTGAGACAAGCGGCGAGCAGACAGGTCAGGAAGGATGTCTTTCTGTCCCGGGAAAAAGCGGACAGGTAACACGTCCGAATTATGCAAAAGTAAAAGCATTAAATGAGAATATGGAGGAAATCATAATAGAAGGTGAGGAACTTCTGGCAAGAGCCCTTTTACATGAAATCGAGCATTTGGACGGCCATTTGTATGTGGAAAAGGTGGAAGGCCCGCTTCTTGATGTTTCACAGAGTGTAGAAGAATTTGACGAGGAAGAGGAATAATCTATGAAAATTATTTACATGGGAACACCTGACTTTGCAGTAGGGCCTCTGCAGGCCCTTGTTGAGGCGGGACATGAAATCACAGCGGTTGTGACGCAGCCGGATAAACCAAAAGGGCGAAGCAGCCAGCTGATTCCGCCGCCGGTGAAGGCGTATGCAATGACGCAGAATCTTACGGTACTGCAGCCGGAAAAAATCAAGACGCCGGAAGCAGTGGCAGAGCTTAGAAAATACGAAGCGGACTTATTTGTCGTTGCAGCATTCGGACAGATTTTATCAAAAGAGATTTTGGATATGCCGAAGTACGGCTGTATCAATATTCATGCCTCTCTTTTGCCGAAGTACAGAGGTGCTGCTCCGATCCAGTGGTCGATTATTGACGGGGAAAAAGAGACCGGTGTTACTATCATGCAGATGGATGTCGGCCTTGATACAGGTGATATTCTGACACAGAAAATTGTGCCGATTGAAGATGATGACACGGGTGAGAGTCTGTTTGATAAACTTTGCGTAGCGGGAAGTGAGCTTTTGCTTGATACCATTCCGCAGATTGAAGCAGGAACGCTTTCGCCGGTAAAACAGGATGAGTCGAAAAGCACATATGCAAAGATGCTCCGTAAAGAACTCGGCAATATTGATTTTACAAAATCAGCAAAAGAAATCTGGTGTTTGGTAAGAGGTTTGAATTCTTGGCCGAGTGCTTACACATACTATAACAATAAGACGATGAAAATCTGGCGGGCAGAGCCTGTGGCAGAAAACAGCGATGCACCGGCGGGAACGCTTGTCAGAAAAGACAAAGAAAGTATTTTTGTGCAGACGGGAGAAGGAATGCTCCGCATTCTGGAAATCCAGATGGAAGGAAAGAAGCGGATGAGTGTAAAAGATTTTATGCTCGGACATTCCTTTGAAACGGGTGCTGTTTTTGGGGCAGAAAAGAGGTAAGTATTTATGTACTACGGGTACTATTATTTTGATCCGACCTATATTTTGGTAATTATTTGTGCAGCGATTGCAATGTTTGCTTCTGCAAAGGTGGAATCGACTTACAATAAGTATGACCGGGTTGCTGCATCCCGCGGTGTGACCGGGGCGCAGGTGGCAAAACAGTTGCTTGAGCGGGCAGGGATTTACGATGTGAGCATTGAGCATGTCAGAGGGAAGTTGTCTGACCATTACGATCCACGTGCAAAAGTTCTCCGCCTGTCGGATTCGACCTATAGTTCCCGTTCCGTAGCGGCCATTGGCGTGGCAGCGCATGAATGCGGACATGCCATACAGCATAACCGGGGATATGTGCCGCTTACGCTCCGAAACGTGCTTGTTCCTGTTGCGAATTTCGGTACAAAAATATCGATACCGCTTATTATTATCGGATGTATTTTATCTTACAATCAAACATTGATACAAATCGGTATTTTTATGTTTTCGTTTGCGGTAATTTTTCAGTTGCTCACTTTGCCGGTTGAATTTAATGCATCATCAAGGGCTTTGGCAATGCTTAAAGAACAAGGTGTTTTGCATAAAGATGAGATTCCGATGACCAAAAAAGTGCTTTCTGCAGCCGCGATGACATATGTGGCAGCTGCACTTTCGGCGATTGTTCAGCTTTTTAGACTTATATTCCTTTATGGAGGAAGGGGAAATAGACGTGACCGCGATTAATACAAGAGAAATTTGCCTGGATGCCCTTACGGAAATCTTGGAAAAAAAGCAGTACAGCCATTTGGTAATGCAGGGTGTTTTAAATAAATACGGTTTTTTGGAAAAACAGGAACGCAGTTTTATAAAAAGAGTCTGTGAGGGGACGATTGAACAGAAAATCCGCATTGATTATGTGATTAATCAGTTTTCAAAGACAAAAGTCGCAAAGATGAAACCGCTGATCAGGACGCTTTTGCGTATGTCTGTATACCAGATTTTGTTTATGGACGCAGTTCCGGATTCCGCGGTGTGTAACGAAAGTGTTAAATTGGCAACAAAGCGTGGATTCGGACCGCTGAAGGGGTTTGTAAACGGAGTTTTGCGCAGTATTTCCCGGGGGAAAGATGCGATAGAATATCCGGATAAGGCGACGGATCCGGTCGGGCATTTGAGTGTGATGTATTCGATGCCGGAGGAGATGATTTCGCTTTGGCAGAAGCAGTACGGCGATGCGGCGACAGAGGAGATGCTGCATGCACTTCTTGAAAAGAGACCTCTTACAGTGCGTATCGATGAGAGATTGACTGCGGCGGAAAAAGAAAAGTTGCTTTGCGAGATGAATGAGGCAGGCATAGAGACCGCAGAAACGGAGCTTACATATGTATATGCCCTGTCCGGTGTAGACCGCGTGAGCAGTATTCCGGGGTATGAAGAAGGCAAATTTGCTGTACAGGATCTGGGTTCTGCCATGGTAGTTGAGATGGCGGGAATCCGCAACGGGGATAAGGTTATCGATGTGTGCGCAGCGCCGGGCGGAAAGGCGACGCATGCGGCGGTAAAGACAGGTCCGGACGGACATGTGATTGCACGCGATTTGACAGAATATAAAGTGTCTTTCATCGAGGAAAATATAGAAAGACTTGCTCTTTCCAATATAGAGGCGCAGGTTTTTGACGCGACGCAGGCAGACGAGGCGATGACCGGAAAAGCTGACGTTGTGATTGCGGATCTTCCGTGTTCGGGGCTCGGCGTTATCGGAAGAAAGAGCGATATTAAGTATCGTGTAAATAAAGAGGCTTTGGAAGAGGTTGCAAAGCTCCAGAGACGGATATTATCCGTGGTGCAGGCATATGTCAAGCCTGGCGGAATTTTGATGTACAGCACCTGTACGGTGAATCGTGGGGAAAACGAAGAAAATAAAGAATGGTTCCTCGCCAATTTCCCGTTTGAGGAGGAGCAGGAGCGTTTGATGCTTCCGGGGAAAGACTCATCGGACGGCTTTTATATGGTGCGCATGAGACGTAAAGGATGAAACAATGAGTAAAACAGATATAAAGTCGCTTGATTACAAAACTCTGCAGGCAGAGATTGAAAAAATCGGCGAAAAGAAATTCCGTGCAAAGCAGATGTACGAGTGGATGCATAAACATCTTGTACGCAGCTTTGATGAGATGACAAATCTCTCTGCGGCGTTTCGTGAAAAATGTAAAAATGAATATGAGTTTACGGCGCTTACGCTTTTGCGTGAGCAGGAGTCAAAGATTGACGGGACGAAAAAGTTCCTGTTTCAGCTTTCTGACGGTAACGTGGTTGAGAGTGTGTGGATGAAATACAAGCATGGAAACAGTGTCTGCATTTCTTCGCAGGTCGGATGTCGGATGGGATGTAAGTTTTGTGCTTCTACCATCGGCGGTCTTGTTCGGAATTTAAAACCGTCGGAGATGCTCGATCAGATTTATGCGATTACGCGTCTGACGGGAGAGCGTGTTTCGAACGTGGTTGTGATGGGAACGGGAGAGCCTATGGATAATTACGACAATCTGCTCGTATTTATCCGTATGCTGACGGATGAGAACGGACTGAATATCAGCCAGAGAAATATCACGGTATCAACATGCGGACTTGTTCCGAAAATGTATGCGCTGGCGGAGGAACGCTTGCAGATTACACTGGCGCTAAGTCTCCATGCCACAACAGATGAAAAGCGTCAGAAACTTATGCCTGTGGCATTTCAGTACAGTATTGCGGAGCTGATGGATGCCTGCAAGAATTATGCGGATGTGACAGGACGAAGAATTACTTTTGAATACAGTATGGTAAAAGGCGTCAATGACACGCAGGAGGATTTGAAACAGCTGACAGCACTTGCAAAACCGCTCGGATGTCATGTAAACCTGATTCCGGTCAATCCGATTAAGGAGCGTGATTATACGGCGCCGGATATGAAGTATGTGTATTCGTTTAAGGACCAGCTTGAGAAAAACAAGGTGAAAGTAACCGTCCGCAGAGAAATGGGACGGGATATTGACGGTGCCTGCGGACAACTGAGAAGAAGGCATATGGAGGAATAGATATGCATTACAATTGCCTCATCGTGGAAGATGAAGTGGATTTGGCAAAGGCGACAAAAGAATATTTTGAACTTTTTGATGTCTCATGCGCGCATGTAAAAACACCTGCGGAGTGTATGGAGTTCTTAAAAGGAAATACCGTCGATTTATTACTTTTGGATATTAATCTTTCGGATGAAAGCGGTTTTGCTCTTTGTAAGAAAATAAGGGAAACAATGACAATGCCGATTCTCTTTGTCAGCGCCAGACAGAGTGACGAAGATATTTTGGTGGCACTGAATATCGGCGGTGATGATTATATTAAAAAACCGTACAATTTGAGTATCCTTTTGGCAAAGGTAAAGGCCGTTCTGAAACGTTTAGAGACGAAAGAAAATGTAATGGCGGCGGAAGAGACGCAGCAAGGGCTTGTGCTTCACGAAGGAACTCTCAGTGTAACTATACGGGGAAAGAAGACGGAATTGAAAGCAAAGGAATTTAAACTTTTGCAATGCCTGTATGAGAACAAAGGAACCATCGTGACAAAGCAAAGGCTGTTTGACGAGGTTTGGGGAGATGCTTTTTTCAGTGACGGAACCTTAAATGTACATATTCGAAGATTGCGTGAAAAAATAGAAGAAAATCCGGAGCAGCCAAAGCTGATTAAGACGATTTGGGGCACCGGTTATATGATGGAGATATAGATATGAAATTACGATATCCGGCAGCAGTATTTACGGTACTGGTATTGATAGCCATGGCTTACTTTTGGAAGGCGACAGAAGCAGACGAGCAGGTGGCGGTCGATATGGTTTATTACAACAAAGAGTTACGGGAAATCAGCAAAGCAGTCGGAGACGGAAGGAAGAAGAGTGAGATAGAGACTGCATTTGACTGCAGTCTTTATTTTATTGGTGAGGAAAATTACAGGGCGAATGTCAATGAAGCGATTGTAAGCGGCTATGTTGTGCTTGATTACGAAGAAGATGAAGTTCCGAAGGGCAAAGTTGTCTGGGCACGTGAAATTCGACAGACGCAGGAATGGAAGCAACAGCTTAGAAAAGAAGTTGTGTTCATCTGTATAGCCTTGTTGCTATCTGGTTACCTTTTGCTTATTTTTATTTATTTACGTTTTATCAGACCGTTTCATAAATTAGGACGTTTTGCAGGTGAGGTAGCAAAAGGTAATCTTGACCTCCCGCTTCCGATGGAAAGACATAATTTCTTCGGCGCATTTACGGAGAGTTTTGACCTTATGCGAGAGGAACTGAAAAAGGCAAGAGAAAAAGAATATCAGGCAAATATCAGTAAAAAAGAACTGGTGGCAGAACTTTCGCATGACATAAAAACACCGGTGGCGGCTATCAAAGCGACGTGCGAAGTGATGGAAATAAAGGAAAAGAACCCGGACACACTCGAAAAAGTGAGGGTGATTGAGGCAAAAGCAGATACGATTGACCGTCTGATCGGTAATATGTTCCATGCGACGATGGAAGAACTTCAGATGCTTAAGGTAGAACCGACAGAAGAGAGCAGTAAGGAAATTCCGGAGATGTTTGAGCAGCTCCGCTTTTACGGGGATATCTGCTTGAAAAACGAAATTCCGGAATGTCTTTTGTATATGGATAAGCTCAGGCTTACCCAGGTGATTGATAATATCGTAAATAATTCTTTTAAATACGCAAAGACGCGAGTGGACGTTTCCTTTGAGGAAAAGGAAAACGGTGTGACAATAGAAATCCGTGATACGGGAACGGGAGTTCCCAAGGAGGAACTTGTGCTGATTACGGAAAAATATTTCCGCGGAAGTAATGCAAAAGGGGCTACGGGTTCGGGTCTGGGACTTTATCTGGCAAAAAGCTTTATGGAGCAGATGCGCGGAAGTATGGAATGCCACAATGACGGTGGCTTTGTTGTGACGCTTTTTTTACAGAAAGTGTGATATGTAAGAAATAGTTAAGAAATACGCAAGGGATGCGAAAAGACTTTGTAAGAAAGAAATCCTATAATGTGAAATATAGAAACCATATTTCAGCTTAGGAGGATACGATGAAAACGATTTTAAAAGCAAAAGATTTATGCAAAACATTTTCAAACGAGAGTGTGCAGCAGCATGTACTTAAAAATTTGAACTTAGAAATAGAAGAAGGCGATTTTGTAGTTATTATGGGAAATTCCGGTTCCGGTAAATCGACGCTTCTTTATGCGCTCAGCGGAATGGACCGCCCGACTCTCGGAAGTGTAAAATACTTCGACGAGGAGATTACGGGTTACAGCAACGATAAGTTGGCGGTTTTCCGCTGTAACCATTGCGGATTTGTATTCCAGCAGAATTTCTTAAATGACACCATGAGTGTGCTTGATAACATCATGGTGAGCGGACTGTTAAAGAGTAAGGACAGAAAGGCCATTGCAAAAAGAGCGAAAGAGCTGCTTTTACAGGTCGGACTTTCCGAGGAAGTATATCATAAGTTCCCGACACAGCTTTCCGGCGGTGAGCAGCAGCGTGTTGCCATTGTCAGAGCGATTATTAATACACCGGATATTTTATTTGCCGACGAACCGACGGGAGCTCTCAATTCACAAAATACGGAAAACGTATTAAACGTTTTAACACAGTTGAATAAAGCCGGACAGACAATTGTCATGGTAACACATGATATCCGTTCTGCCAGAAGGGGAAATAAAATCATGTACTTACAGGACGGTGTGATTACCGGTAATCTTCCTCTCGGTGATTACGTAAGTAAAGATAAAGCAAGACACGATGCGCTCCGCGCCTTTTTACAGGAAATGGGGTGGTAAGTATGTATCGTTTGTATCGTTTGTATTTTATCGCCAAAAACAATTTGAAGAAAAAGAAAAGTGATGCGGTGGTTCTTACAGGACTGATTACGCTGGCTGTGATGATGATGTATATCAGTCTCAGCGTACTGCTGGGCAGCGGAAGAATGTTTGAGGAAATCCACGAAAAGATAAATGGTATGGACTGGCATCTTGTTGCGCAGAAAGACGGCACGGAACAGGTGGACGAAATTTTATCTGCGCATGAGGATGTAGAGCAGATGGAAAGGTCGGACGTTCTCTATGTACCGCAGGTGAAATACCGTGTGGACGGAGGGGAAGAAAAGGAGTATTCTTTTATCTTTCGTAATTCTGATGCGGAAGATGAAGTAAATAAATTAAATACAGATTTCAAAGGGACATTATCGGATGAGCAGATTCTTTTGCCGTATAATATGCATGTGTCGGACGGGTGCGAGATAGGGGATGAGATCGTACTGGATATCAGCGGAGAAACATATGTATTTGAATTGGTCGGATTTTCCGAAGATCCGTTTTATTCAAGTCCGATGATGGTCAGTATGTATCAAGTGTTTGTTTCAGAGGAAACGTATGAGAAAATCAGCACTCCGGAGGCGATGTCAGCCTACATGTGGAAGGTGTGTCTGAAAGAAAGGTGCGATACCGTCTCTTTTAACAAAGAGGTGCTGGATGAAATTAACAGGGACGTTCCGGCGGTTGCACAGTCTTATTTTTCATGGTCGTATGATTGGGCGACTACAAAGTCTGCAACTATGATGATGGCAGATGTAAGTATGGGGATTATGCTTGTTTTTGCAATGATTTTGCTTGCGGTAACACTCGTAATTATCCGTTTCAGTATTGCTAATTTCTGTGAACTGAATATGAAAAATATCGGAATGCTTCGGGCAAGTGGTTATACTTCAAGGCAGCTGATCGGAAGTTTTATGATGGAGATGCTTTTGCTTACTGTCCTGGGTGGTTTCATAGGAATCGGTCTCGGAACAGTTTCCGGCGATTTTGTCGGCGAAATTATAAGTTCGCTTGTCGGAGTCTCATATCAGGTCGGAGTTGACCTTTTCAGCGCCGGATGTGTTTTTTTGTTCAGTATTGCAGTTGTACTTTTTATTACTTGGAACTGCAGTCGTCCATACGGGAAAATACCGGTGCTCGATGCGCTGCGTGAGGGGATTGTGACCCACAACTTCCGTAAAAATCATATTCCGCTGGAAACGACATGTCAGCCGCTTTCTTTGGCACTGGGAATGAAATCTGTGCTCTGTGCAAAGAGGAAGAATCTCGGTATTTTGGGTATTGTGACGATACTCAGCTTAAGCTGCTGCATCGGTTTCGGTATGTACCAGAATTTTGCAAAAGATATTTCTTATTTGATGAGGCTGGTAGGATCTGAAATCGGTGATGCGGCGTATGTCGGTGATGATTTGGATGAATTAGGGGCGGAAATTGAAGAACTTCCGGTTGTGGAAAAAGTTCTTTATTTAAAGCAGAGTAGTGTTATGATATCTGCCGGTGAGAAAGAAGAAAATGTGTCTTGCTTCGGCTGGAAGAATCCGGAAAAAGTGCAAAACAATTTTATGTTGGAAGGACGTCTCCCAGAGTACGACAACGAAATCGTGCTGTCAAAATCGCTGTGTGACAAGCTGGGTGTAACGCTCGGTGATACCGTGTATTTGGAAGAAATACAAGGGAAAAAAGATTTTGTTGTCGTCGGTATCAATCAACATATCCGGAACATGGGAATTGGGGGAATGATTAATTACGAAGGCATGAGCCGTCTTACAGGAGAGAGTAAGTCGCATCAGATCCATATTTATGGAACAGGGGAGCTTACTTATACAGAGATGCTGGATTATCTCAATGAAAAATTCCCGGAGAGAGAAGCGTTTGATATTGTGGAAATGAGTAAATCAGTTACGGACATTGTGGCACTTGCCATGGAGCTTATGTGCGGTGTTTTCCTGGTAGTGACTGTGATTGTTGTATTTCTTGTAGTATATCTGCTTATAAAAGCAAAGGTCATCCGTGAACGTAAAAATTATGGTTTGTATAAAGCCATTGGTTTTACGACAAGGCAACTCTGCATACAGACGATTATGTCAAACCTTCCTGTGATGGTGACGGGCGCAGTTATCGGTGCGGTCTCATCTCACTGGCTGGCAAGTAAGGTGGCACTCCTCGGACTTTCTGTCTGCGGAATTATGAAATGTGAGATGTCGGTGGCTCCGCACTATATGCTTATTACCGTGGCGATGATTACGGTTGTGGCATTTGCGGTTGCTTTGGGATGCTCGCTCCGCATCCGTAAAATTGAGCCGGTGAAGATGCTGACGGAAGAATAGAGGGATGAAAGTTTTATGGCTGCCTTGGCAGCTGTAAAACTTTTTTTTGTTGGAAGATTGACGATGGCACTCAGTTTTTTGCATTTTAAGTTATATTCAAATTCCCCGATTTTGGAAAGAAATTACAAAATAATCGGATAGAAAAAGTAGAATTACACCGATAAATTAGCGATGAAGAGAAAAAATAGGAGGTCATAAATTTTTGACGCCCGATTTATAAGAAGGAAGCTTGTGACATCGGGTGAAAAACAAAAATATTACTCGATTTATTTTTAGAAATCAAAGAAAATCGGAGTACGGCGCCTCCGGGCCAAGGAAAAGGAAGAAGCAAGCCCATACCGTCATCAGGTCTTGCTCTTTTTTTATATGTATGTTAATATGACAAAGTATGGGTACATGTGCCCTATATTGCAAGAAAGAGGAGGACTCTTGGTGTTGAAATCATATTCCGTAACCGACATCGGAAGAAAAAGACAACTGAATCAGGACTATGTATTTTCATCCGGGAACCCGATTGGAAATATGCCGAATCTGTTTATTGTGGCAGATGGTATGGGCGGACATAAAGCAGGAGATTATGCTTCACGCTATACGGTAGAAACAATAGAGCGTGAGATTAGAGCATCTTTTGAGAAAAATCCGTCTTTGATTATCAAAAAGGCAATCACGGTAGCTAATCGGGAAATCAGAAAACTGGCGAGTGAGGATCCGAATCTGTCAGGTATGGGAACAACCGTTGTTGTTGCGACGATTATCGGAAGATATTTGCAGGTTGCAAATGTCGGCGATTCCAGACTGTACATTGTAAACGGCCAGGAAATCAGACAGATTACGCGGGATCATTCTTTAGTGGAGGAAATGGTGCGTTTGGGCGGCATTAGGCCGGAGGATGCGCGTTTACATCCGGATAAAAATATTATTACGAGAGCCATCGGTGCGAAAGATGATGTAGATATTGATTTCTTTACCGTAGAACTTCGCCCTTCCGATCGTATACTTATGTGTTCGGACGGACTTACCAATATGGTGGAAGACAGAGAAATCCTTAAAATACTCAATGAACATAAGCAGGACCGGACGCTGGTTGAGACAGCGCAGGCTCTGATCGATGCGGCTAATAACAACGGCGGCAAGGATAATATCGGAATAGTATTAGTGAAACCGTTTTCAGACGAGGTGAAAGAATGATTAAAATTGGAATGCTTATCGGCGATAGATACGAGATATTAGAAAAAATCGGAACGGGTGGAATGAGTGATGTTTACAAAGCAAAATGTCACAAGTTAAACCGTTATGTAGCAGTGAAAGTGTTAAAACAGGAATTTTCCGAGAATACAAATTTTGTTTCCAAATTCCATGTAGAAGCACAGGCGGCAGCAGGCCTTACACATCCGAACATCGTAAATGTTTACGATGTAGGTGAAGAAGAAGGTCTTAACTACATTGTTATGGAGTTAGTTGAGGGTATTACTCTCAAGAATTATATTGAAAAGAAAGCGCGTCTTTCCGTGAAGGAAGCCATCAGTATTGCGATTCAGGTTTCCATGGGTATTGAGGCGGCGCACAATAATCATATTATTCACAGGGATATCAAGCCACAGAATATTATGATTTCAAAAGAAGGAAAAGTAAAGATTGCGGACTTTGGTATTGCAAAGGCTGCAACGTCGAATACAATTACGTCCAATGTAATGGGGTCAGTACATTATACTTCCCCGGAACAGGCAAGAGGCGGTTTTTCTGATGAGAGAAGTGACATCTATTCGCTTGGTTGTACGATTTTTGAAATGCTGACAGGACGTGTACCGTTTGACGGCGAGACAACAGTTGCGATTGCCATCAAACATATTCAGGAAGAAATGGCATCTCCGCGTGAGTACGTTTCTGAGATTCCGGTTTGTGTAGAACAGATTATTTTCAAATGTACCCAGAAGAGTCCGGACCGCAGATATCAGTCCATGGGAGAACTTATTGTAGATTTGAAGAAATCATTAATGTATCCGGAAGAGAATTTTGTGAAAATTATTTCTGCGGAAACAGGCGGTGCAACAAAGACAATTTCCGAAGAGGACATTGCGGAAATTAAGCAGCGTACGGATTTTATCGGTTTAGATGAGCCGATGCGTCTGAAAGACCGTGAAGTACAGCGCATGACGTCTGCGGAACTTGAATTAGAAGATGATGATCCGGAAGAGGATATTGATGTAATTGTGGCACCTCCGGTAAGAAACAAGCCGGAAAAAGTTGTCAAGGATAAGGAACCGGACGACGAATATGATGATGACGATATGGATCCGAAGATGGAGCGTATTACAACAATACTTGCGATTGTTGTTGCGGTGATTATCGGTATTCTGGTTCTGTTGCTTGCAGCGCATGCACTTGATTTATTCGGCGGAAGCAAACCGGGAAGTTCAACAGAAAGTACACAGGAGAATGCCCCGATTTTAATGATTGACGTAGTCGGTAAAGATAAAGAAGAGGCAAAAGCGTTGCTGAATGAGCTCGGACTCGGAACAAAGATTACAGAAGCTCCGTCCGTTGATTTCGAAGCAGGTCAAGTTATTGCACAGGGTGTTATGGCAGGCGAAGAAGTTGCTTTATATACAACGATTGATTTGATTGTCAGCTCAGGAAGAGACGGTACAATGACTGAGGCACCGGTGGAAGATGATACGCAGGAAGAGACAACAGAGGATGAAAAAACAGTTGAAGTAATAGATGTATCAGGACAGGAGGAAGCAGCAGCTAAGAATGCACTTGAAGCACTTGGTTTTGCGGTGACTGTGACAACAGCAGCTTCCGATACAGTTGATGAAGGAAAAGTAATTTCGCAGAATCCTGCAGCGGGAACTATGGCTCCTTTAGGTTCGGGAATTACATTGACTGTCAGCAGCGGACCTGAGATTGTAAAAGTAAAAGTTCCGGATTTGCGCGGAATGACAAAAACAGCTGCAGAAGCAAAGCTTGTGGAAGTAGGACTTGTTTGCGGAGCTGTGACTGAGGTGTACAGTGATACGGTTACAACAGGTTGCGTTGTTTCTCAGAGTCAGAGCCCGGATACAGAGGTTGAAAAAGGTTCTAAAGTGGATATCCAGCTCAGTAAAGGACCGGAGGTTCACACTTACAAGTATGTAACAACGTTAGATGCACCGAGTGGTTATACAGGTGGTAGCGTAACGATTACGATTACAGCATCAGACGGGGATACAAGAACATTTACGGTATCTTCGTTCCCGTGTGCAGTAAATGAGACCGGCTTTAAAGTAAAAAGCGGTACTATCACATATACTTACACGGCAAAATCGATGCAGCCGGTTATTGATGCGGCAACAGGCCAGGAAGTACAGGAAGAAGTTATCCAGGAAGTGACGACTTCACCGGCGGCTATTGAGTTTGTGCAGGAGTAGGCATGCAAAAAACGGGAAGAATCGTAAAAGGAATTGCCGGTTTTTACTATGTACAGACTTCGGACGGGACAGTATATGAATGTAAAGCAAAAGGAAGCTTTCGGAATGATAAGCTCAAACCGCTTGTAGGAGATTATGTAAGTCTCGCTGTTGTGGACGAAGAAAAGAAAAAAGGCAATATTGAAAAAATAGAAAAAAGAAAAAATGAGTTGATCCGTCCGGCGGTTGCAAATGTCGATCAGGCGCTTGTGATTTTTGCAAGTGTGAATCCGCAGCCGAACTTCCATTTGCTGGATACTTTTCTGGCGCGAATGGAACTTTTGGGAATCCCGAGTCTGATTTGTTTTAATAAGTCGGATTTGGATGAGGATCAGGAAATTTATAAAGAAATAGAAGAGATTTATCGGGCGAGCGGTTACCAAATCGTTTATACGAGTGCAAAAGAGCAGCAGGGGGTAGAGCAGCTTAAGGCATATTTAAAGCATAAGTGTACAACGGTGGCGGGGCCGAGCGGTGTCGGGAAGTCATCACTGATTAATCTGTTACAGTCCAATGTGCAGATGCAGACAAATGAAATCAGTCAGAAAACGGCGCGTGGACGTCATACGACCAGACACAGCGAACTGATTGCGCTCGATGAGGATTCTTTTATTATGGATACACCGGGTTTTACATCACTTCGAATGGACGAATATGACAAGGAAGACATTTCGAAGGGATTTCGTGAGATTTATGAGCAGGAAGGAAATTGTCGTTTTGCAGGTTGCTCACATATTCACGAACCGGATTGTGGTGTGAAGGAAGCTCTTTGTCAGGGAAAAATAAGCAAGAAACGTTATGACAGCTATGTAATGATGTATGAGGAATGTAAAGAGAAGAGGAGATACTGACAAATGATGAAGTTAGCCCCATCGATTTTAGCAGCAGATTTTGCAAAGTTAGGTGCGCAGATTGTTCAGCTTGATAAAGCAGGTGCGCAGTATGTGCATATTGATGTTATGGATGGAATTTTTGTACCATCCATTTCTTTCGGATTTCCGATTATCCGTTCCATCCGAAAATTAACCAACCGTTTCTTTGATGTACATCTGATGATTACAGAGCCGGAACGTTATATTGAAGAATTTGCAGAAGCAGGAGCAGATGGTATTACCGTTCATGTAGAAGCATGCAAATGCATGATTGAGACGATTGAGCATATTAAGAGTCTCGGACTGCAGGCAGGTATTTCGCTCCATCCGCAGACACCGGTATCGGCAATTATGCCTTACCTTGATAAGGTGGACAAAGTTTTAATCATGACGGTGAATACAGGATTCGGCGGACAGAAATATATTGAAGGATGTACGCAGAAAATCGTTGCAATCCGCAAAGCGATTCAGGACAGAGGACTTTCTGTTGACGTGGAAGTTGACGGTGGCGTAAACAAAGAAAACGCAGAGAAAATTATCGAAGCAGGAGCTAATATTTTAGTATCCGGTTCTGCGATTTTTAACGGCGAACTGATGGAAAACGTGGAGTATTTCTTGGATGTGCTGAAAAAGCATGAAGGAAGATTTGAATCATAAAAATGAAAAGACGGTATTTGCCGTCTTTTTTTATTGTTTGAATGTATCTCTTTGTAATGTTACAATATTGTAGTAACCGATACATTTAAGTTATGAGGATGAATTATGAGAAAGAAACCTGTATGGAAAAAGCCGGTTTTTGCTGTAAGTTTTTTAATATTGGCAGTGCTTTGTTTTGTTGTAAGTATGCTTTTACCGGAGTATTCCTATATGCAAAATAACGGACGGATTCAGTTTAATAATCCGGAAAGTTATACATCTTCCGAGGATGGAAAGAGTGTGATTGTAGATGACCGGGAAAATCTGTATTGTATGGATGAAGCCGGAAAACTTAACTATGCACTGGGCGTAGAGCAGTTTCCGTACGAAGAGGCAGAAATGATAGATGCCGTTTTCGGTCCGGACGGACAGGTGTATTGTCATGTGGCTGTTTATGATAAAAATTCCCGCCTGACAATCGGAGAGGCAGTTTGGGAAATAGCACCGGACGGAAGAATTGTGCGCGAGGTTATTCTTCGGAATTATGATGAAGAGGAATATCCGCCGGTTCACCAGGTGAGAATTTACGGTCTTCACACTGTCGGGGAACATCTTTGCTATCTTTACAAAGAGGAAAGCGGAGAAAAAGTTGTGACAGTAAATCCGGACACTTTACAGGAAGTCGGGACGATATCGCTTGTCAGTGAAGGCTTCGGGGAAGTTGTAAAATGCCATGCAGCTCCGGGAACAGGATTTCTGGTGATGAAAAACAGCGGTGAAATCGGAACGGTTTCTTATGAAGGAGAATATAAAGTTGTTTATAAGGCAGACTATAATCTTCGCAGCGAAGAAGGAATGCTTTTGTATGATGTCTGTATAGCGGAGGGAACGATTTATCTGCTTTCCGGCGAGGGAGACTTTGCGCTCTATCAGTGGAAAGACGGGGGATGGGAAAGAATTCTTTCGGTGAAGGAAAGCACAAAGATGGCAGAAAATCAGATTTTGTATGCCATCGGTTTGGGAGAATATAAAGGAAAAGCAGCGGTTCATATGAACGAGTCGCTGTATATGCTTGAAAAAGACACACTCACTTTATATGAGAGTGATATCCGTCTTCCGGGAAGAGTTGCATGTGAGATGTTTTTAAAGGATATTTTGCCGGTACTTGGAATTGTGTTTCTGCTTTTGGGAATAGTTTTCGGTGTAGGATGTCTGATGAAATGGCGCCTGTCTATTTTGTCAAAGCAGCTTCTTGGCATTATCCCGGTTGTCGTTTTGATGCTGGCTGCAGTGGTTATCGGAATGTTTATCAGCATGATTAACTTAAATTCGGAAGATATTTTGAGGGAAACCATTGCGATTAATGAAATTGCCGCAGCACAGTTTGATGCAGAGCAGCTTGAGAGTATCACAGGATATGAAAGTGTAGATAGTGGGTTGGAACAAGCTCTGAGTGAAAAACTTAAGAGTTTTATGAACGGAAACAGAAGTGATTGGAGTGGCAATTACAGTATGGCGCTGTATGTGAGGGCAACAGGTGAAAAATTTGTCTGCATCGCAGACAGCGAAGGCTCCGGGCAGTTTATGACAAGCAGTATTGAGACAGAAGAACCGATAGATACTTATTTTTATGAGAATTCCCGTACGTTTGTCAATGATGTCAGTTTCGGAGAAGGGTGGGAAAAATTACATGTAATTTTGATGACTCCGATTTACAATGAGGATGGCAGCTATGATGCGTACGTGCTTCTTTCCGCGCAGCAGACACGTTTGATTGAGGCGATTGTAAGTACCGGAAAAAGTGTGCTGATTTCAGCAGCGGTATGGATTGCTTTGCTGGTTCTTGTGATTACATGGATGTCTGCCCATAATGTAAAAACGCTCCGAAGAGCAAAAGATGTTGTGGCAAGAATTGCAGGCGGAGATTTTTCTGTGCGCGTTGACTCTTATGCCAAGGATGAAACAGGTGAAATATGTGCAGGCGTCAATGACATGGCGGACCGTCTGGAAGAATATATCAGAGAAAAAGACCGGAATGAGAAGTTTTATTATAAATTTGTTCCGGAAAATTTCAGAGAGCTTCTGCACAAGGAGAAGTTTACGGACCTTGCGCTCGGCGATGCGCAGAGCGTGGATTTGTCGATTCTGTTTTGTGATATCCGTGCGTTTTCCCTGAATTCCGAGATGATGACAGCGAAGGAAAGCTTTGAGTTTGTCAACCGGATTTACGGAAAAGCAGGCCCTATCATAAGAAAGCATAACGGCTTTGTAGACAAATATATCGGAGATGCGGTCATGGCACTTTTTGAATCCGCAGATGATGCAGTAGTTGCGGGAATTGAACTTTATCACGCGATTGTTCTTTGTCCGGATGCAGAGAAGGAATTCGGTATTTCCTCGGTTAAGGTGGGAATCGGAATTCATACGGGCATGGCGCGCATCGGTATTGTAGGGGAAGAGGAACGTATGTCGGGAACGGTTATTTCAAATACCGTAAATTTAAGTTCCCGTATGGAAGCTCTTACAAAGCAATACGGTGCAGGAATGATTATTTCGAAAGAAACACTTGACCGTATGGAGGATCCGGACAGCCTTTCTACCCGGTACCTTGGAATGGTACAGGTGGCAGGTGTCAATGAGGTGGCAGGCTTGTATGAAGTACTTGCGTGTCAGGATGAGGAAAACCGCATCAGGCGCGAGCAGACAAAAGCAAGATTCCGCGAGGCTGTCCGTGCGTTCCACAGCGGAGATGTGCAGGAGGCTTTGGAAATGTTCCGTGAGCTGGCTGCACAAGATGAAGGTGACAAGGCAGCCGGTCTTTATGCAGAGCATATTGAAGATAAAATTCGAAGGGGCGATACCGAGCACAATGTATTCCGGTTTAAGCGGAAAGGATAAAAGGAGTTTTTATGAGCATAAAATTAGTCATCTTTGATTTTGACGGAACGATTGCAGATACAAGAAAAGCCATTGTGGTCGCGAAACAGAAAACAATGGAAAAATTAGGCCTTGAGGTAATGGACGAGGAAACCTGCGCTTCGACAATCGGGCTTTCGGCAAAGAAAGGATTTCAGGCAACGTATCCGGATTTGTCGGATTCAGAATTGGACCGATGTGTGACCGTATACCGTGAAATTTTTGAGCAGGTAAAGGAAGAATATCCGCCGGTTTTGTTTCCGGAACTTTTGGACACTTTGGAATGGATGAAAGAAAGAGGAATTGTGACAACGATTGCTACGTCCAGAAACAATGCGTCATTGCATGAATTTCTTGAGAGGCTGGGGCTGTCAGATTATTTTACATATGCGCTCGGCGGACAGGATACGGAGCAGTTAAAGCCGCATCCGGAGCCGGTGTTAAAAACTTTGCGGGATTTAGGAGTTAAGGCAGAGGAAACTTTGGTCATCGGTGATATGTGGATGGATATCGAAATGGGAAAAAGTGCAGGTGTTTATACCTGCGGTGTCACCTACGGAAATTCCGACAGAGAGGAGCTTACAAAAGCAGGGGCGGATTATGTGTTTGACCGGATATCTGAGGTGAAAAGTGTGTGGTAGCTTGGATATTTGAGGTGGGAATTGCGTGGTGGCTTGGATATCTGAGATGAAAAGTGTGTGGCGGCTTAAATGACGTGAATTATGTTAACCAATATAAGGGGAGTTGGTTGAATTTTCCTATAGATTTCTTGATTTGATATGTGTATATATGTAAAATTTTTGCTCTGTTTCCTAGAGATATGATATGTTTGAAGAATCTATCGGTAAAAAATAGGTAGTTTTAAGCTGTGTTGGTTTACATAAGTTGTAATTTGATTTCAAATTCATCAAATTTGACATATAGAATATAGTAAAACAGCTCATATAGGCGAAAGAAGCTCTGAAAAATACATATATATAGGTGCTTGAAAGTGGATTCTATAGGAAAGTGCCGGGGAAGCACTGGCAAATCACTTTTTTATACGAATAAAACAAAGAATAACAATTTAAAATACCTGTCCTAGCGCAAAGCAAGCCGGACAGGTATTTTTGTGTCAAAGAAGCAATTCACCTTTTGAAAATGCAACTTACCTTTCTCAAAATGCAGCTTACCGATTTGCGCTTGAAACGGGAAGAACAGCCGTGTATGATAGCCTCAAACAGACGGAGGTGCATGGCATGAATGCAATAAAGACAGAGAATTTAACAAAATGTTACGGCGATGTGACAGCAGTAAATCATATATCATTTGAGGTGGAAAAAGGAACCATGCTCGGATTTCTGGGAGTAAACGGAGCGGGAAAGACAACAGCAATCAATATGCTGTCAACACTGATTACACCGGATGAGGGGGAGGTGGAAATCTGCGGGCAGATGCTCGGAAAAGAAAACGAAAGTATCCGTAAGAAGATAGGAATTGTATATCAGCAAAACTACTTGGATGATGTCATGACAGTGCGCGAAAATCTGATGTGTAGAGGCATTATCCACGGGATAAACAAAAGAGAGGCCAAAAGACAGTGTGACAAACTGACAGAAACTTTGAAACTGGAAGATATTTTGGACAGAAGATATAAATTACTTTCGGGTGGACAAAAACGAAGAAGTGAAATTGCCGCGGCCTTGATGCATACGCCGGAAATCCTGTTTTTGGATGAGCCGACGACAGGGCTTGACCCGGCTACGCGTCAGGATGTCTGGGAAATTATAAAAAACTTACAGGAAAAGGAAGAGATGACTGTATTTTTAACGACCCATTACATGGAGGAGGCAGCAGGGGCAGATAAGATTATCATTATGGATAAGGGAAATATTATCACATCCGGAACACCTTTTGAATTAAAGGAAAGGTACGCAAAAGATAAAGTGAAACTGTTTTACAAGGCCGGACAGATAAAAGAAATTGCTTTGAAAAAAACGCTGGATGCCATTGCCATTGTTGAAAGGGAAAAAGAGTGTTTGCAGGGATTTGAAGTGATACAGGGAAATATGGACGATGTATTTTTAAATGCCGTCGGAACATCATTATAGAAGGAGATGTCAGATGCACAAATTTACAGAACTCACAAAACGTAACTTAAAACTTTATTTCAGAGAGCCGGGGGCTATCTTTTTCTCGCTTCTTACCATGATAATTGTTATTGTATTGATGACATTTTTCCTTGGAGATATGAATGTGGAAAATATTACGGAAGTTCTCGGCTATTACCCGGGAAGGGATGCACAGGAGGATAAAAAGAATGCAGAACTTCTGGTGTTTGCATGGACCTGCGCGGGCGTTCTTTCTATCAATGCAGTGACAGTGACACTCGCAGCGTATTCCGGAATGATCAAAGACAGAGTGAGCGGGAGATTAAATGCCATTTATACTTCGTCAGCAAGTAAGTTTACCATTGCAGTTTCTTATGTAACAGCAGCGTGGGCAGCTTCGGTTGTGGTTTGCATATTGACACTCGTTATTTTGGAAGCAATCGGAGTTTCAAGAGGAATGGAATGGTTTTCTGCAATGGAACACGTAAAGCTGCTTGGGATGATTGGGGTAAATTCTTTTACCTACGCGGCATTTATGTATCTTTTATCCCATGTGGCAAAAAGTGAGGGCGCATGGAGCGGTGTCGGAACCGTAATAGGAACACTTGTTGGATTCTTCGGAGGTATTTACATTCCAATTGGAGGACTTTCGGATGCAGTTGCAGCAGTTATGAAATGTACGCCGGTCATTTACGGTGCGTCCATGTTTCGTAAAGTTATGACGGAAACTGTTTTGACAGAAACCTTTAGCGGAATATCTTCTGAAGTAGTTGAAGAATATAGGCTCATCATGGGGATTGATTTAGAAATCGGAACTCATACGGTTTCGCTTGCAGGGGAATGGTGGATTTTACTTGCCTGTGGTATAATATTTTTAATGCTCGGTGCGTTGGTTTTAGGAAAAAGCAGAAAGTCAGACAGATAATGGGAGAACGATATGAAGATAACGATTGAAACTCCGAAACCGGGGGAAGAGGACGAGATTATTCTCCGCTTTGCCACGGTCGATGAAAATATATTAAAACTCATACAGTCTTTGAAGACAGAGAAAGATGTGATTACCGGATATGTAGATGACAAAATCCAGAAACTGACATTGAAAGATATTTTCTACTTTGAGGCGGTGGATAATAAAGTGTACGCGTACACAGCAAAACAAGTGTATGAAGTACATAAAAAGTTGTATGAGATAGAAGAAGACTATGCGAATACGGATTTTCTTCGCATATCAAAGGCAACAGTGGTAAATGTTTCGAAAATCACGTATATACGGCCGATGTTAAACGGTAGATTTGAAGCAAAACTTAGGAACGATGAAAAAGTGATAATTTCAAGGCAGTATGTTCCGGCTTTGAAAGAAAAACTGGATTTATAGGAGTAAGAAAGATGAAAAAGATCGGTGAATACGTGAAGTGGTATGTTTATATTACGACAAGCATTTTGATGGTTGAGGCACTCATATTTGGGATGTATGGGGCAGAGAAGCTGCCGGGGGAGACTTTGTGGCAGATTATGGTATCGGGCTTGGCGACAACTTTGCTAACCGTTGTAATGACGTGTGTGGATACGAAGACTGCGGCAGGAAGCATATTTAAATATGTAGGTCATTATGCAGCTCTCTGCGCAGTTATGATCGTGCTGGGAGGTCGGTTTGGCTGGATTCATTTGAATGTGAGGGGTATTGCACTGATGATGGGAGCGGTGGCAGCAGTCTATGTACTTGCATTTGGTGCTTACTACATCATTGATTTAAGGTCGGCAAAGCAGATTAATCAGAGATTGAAAGAAAAATACGGGGATGAGCAGTAAATGATACGAAACGTGTCGGACGTGTGACGATGCGTTTCTTTTCGTTTTTTGTGCCTTTTGATACTTTGAAAAAAAGTGAGAGAAAGGACATAAAAAATGAAAAACAAAGAATTATTTATCGGAATGATATCACTTGCAGCATTTGTTGTTTGGACGGTATTGGTACAAACAGTGGAGGTACAGATAATCGGACAAAGCGGAACTGCGGTCGGCTTTGCAACATGGAATGCCTGGTTTCATGATTTGACCGGCGTTCATAAGGGGATTTGTATCCTGACGGACTGGCTGGGTCTTGTCCCGCTGTTTGTCTGTATGGGATTCGGTGTTATGGGGCTGCTGCAAATTGTGAAAAGAAGAAGCTTGTTTAAGGTGGATTATGACATTATACTTTTAGGTATATATTATGTTGTAGTGATACTATGCTATTTGCTTTTTGAGATGTATCCGGTAAATTACAGACCGGTTTTGATTGACGGGGGTATGGAGGCTTCTTATCCGTCTTCCACAACGCTTCTTGTGCTGAGTGTTATGCCTACGCTTACATTTCAGGTGAAACGAAGAGTGAAACATGTTATGCTTGTCAAAAATATCAGTATTTTGATACGTATCTTTTCCGGATGCATGGTGACAGGAAGATTGATTTCGGGGGTTCATTGGTTTACGGATATCGTGGGCTCCGTTATGCTCAGCGTGGGGCTGTTCTGTATTTATAAAGCAGTTGTTTTGATGTGTGACAAAAAAAGCAAGTCGGAGGCCGGTTATGGAATTTCATGAAAAACTTCAGGAACTCAGAAAAAACAAAGGACTTACACAGGAAGAATTGGCACAGGCTTTGTTTGTCTCCAGAACTGCCATATCGAAATGGGAGTCGGGGAGAGGATATCCGAGTATAGATTCCCTGAAACAAATTGCGGGCTATTTTTCCGTGACGATTGATGAACTGTTGGCGGGCGAAAAATTGCTGTCGATTGCAGAGAAAGAAAATAAGGAAAAACTGTTTGCAGTGGCGGATATGTGTAGCATTATACTGATATTATTACCGCTTTACCCGAACGCGGTAGATGGTTTTGTGTATTCAGTCAATTTGATTGCGTATACGGAGACAGCACCGGTGCTGCGGCTGGTTCATTGGGTGTTGTTTATTTTGCTTATTCTGGCCGGTGTTTTGAAAATGTTACTGATAAAATTCGGAGTAGAAAAGGGAAATAAACTGCTGACAGGGAGTTCAATGGTACTGGCCATTGTGGCTGTGCTTGTTTTAGCCATGGCGAGGGTAGCGTATGGGTCGGAC
>JAZQDJ010000112.1:0-7066 GCA_045546735.1 Lachnospiraceae bacterium
AACAAAATTCTACCATTTTTTCTATCCAGAAACAATATAACTAATCACTTATAGAAAAAGAGCATTTTTGCACCACCATATTATGCCAAAACGCTCCTCTCAAAAGCTAATTTTCTTCAAGATATTCCATCGCTTTCTCAAGCACATAGTCTTCTCCCTCATCAAACAGCGATGAAACCGCCTGCAAATCAAACGGTATTTTTACATCCAAAGGCACCACCGCTTGGCGAGAATAATCCGTGTCCACAAATACACTACCATCCTCATTTAACAAAAGTGCTCCCGAATAAGACAACATTCCATACTCAAAGTTTACGGAATTTACGCCTTGACAGCTTCCGTTGCTATGAGTAAATCCCATCACAGTCACATTCGGATACTCCGAGGCCGCCATCGTAAAGTGATCGCCTGCACTGACCGTATTGGCATTGACGAGTATTACAATCTGTCCATGTCCCCAAAGGTCTTCTCCCTGATAGGTCTCACACTGCCCGACTTGATAAATCACACTTCCGTCATCCTCGACACTGTCTATCTTGTACTTTTGTGTCTCCTTATCAAATACAGCATCATAGGCATAGACATGCTCTCCGGAAGGCGCAATCAATTTCAAAACATGCTCCACATGAGTTCCGGAGCCACCGGAATTAGAGCGAAGATCGAAAATCAAATTCGTTACACCTTCCTCTTTTAGAGCAATCATCTCCTCCCGCAGCGCCGTCTCCATCTCTGAAAAATTCTCTTCGGAATCATAATTCATAAATCGCATACGAAGAAGTGCTGTATTTTCATCCACGCGCATCCAATCCAGATTCGAAATTTCAACCCCTTTGTCGATAATATCTTCAGTGCAATCCCTCATTCTATCGTAATAGTTTCCGATTTTCGAAAGTGTAACTGTCTTTTCCTCGCCTGTTTCGTCGATGAAACAAACCTCCGCTGTCTCACCGCCCTCACCTGCAATGGAAAGAGATTCATAAAATTCTTCGTTTTCTTCCACTGCAAACGAGAAAATCTTTTCTTTCCCGGACAATTTTTCAACCGACGCACCATTCCAGGCCGTTATTTCACTGCCGTTACGAATACCTGTTTTGTAAGCCTCACTGCCTTCTTCCACCATAACAGCCACGATTCTTTCGTCCGCCAGCTTCATCGTACACAAACCATAGTCATTTCCGTACATTTTTTCATAAGCCATTTTTTCAATTTTTTCATCTTTTATTCCATAGCTGACATGTCCGTCTTGAAATTCCATGGCAAACTGTGTCCAGGCAATGGATGCCGCCACCTCATCATGCTCTTTGTCTGCCGCCTCAAATAACGGCAGATACTTTTCATACAGCCCATCCCAATCTATGCTTTTTTGCTCGGAAAGTACATAATGAAGCTTCATTTCTTCAAACCCGTCCATAAAATCCGTTAAATAATCATAGCTTCTGTACGCCGGAGAAAAAAGACAGATTCCGAGGGATAAAAGCGAAAATATTATACTGACAAAACATAAAATACGACGCACTTTTTTCTCTTGCCTGACCATGCCAAAAACAAGAAGAAAAGCTCCTAAATAAACACCAAACATACATGTTTCAAACTCATATATCGCAACCAGAACGAGGGTCAAAAGAAACGGCACAAGATAAAACAAACGCCATCTTACGCTTTTCTTTTTTTCTGCAAATCCCGCCAGCCAAAACAAAAAAACTGCCAGAAAAAAATTCAAAACCACACACACAATATCGCAAATAACCATAGCTGCCTCCTAATTTATATCATCCTTCAAAAATACCATGTAACCAAGCCATAAGAAAAACAGCCCAAAAACCAGAGATGAAACTATCACGCCTGCAATTTGAGGTGCATTCATCGATGCATCATAAAGAGTAATCATTTTTTCACCTACCAGGGTAAAGGTACTCCAAGGATGAAAATCTGTCAGTTCGTACAAGGTTCCGAGTCCGCTAAAGAATCTTGCTTTTTCCGGAATTAAATTATTTCCAATCATACCCGCAAAAAACACTAAAGTTCCCGCTCCCATAACCACATAGGAATTTTTTACTACATAGTTCAAAAAGACAAACTCACAAATCAGCCGAAACATAGGAAACATTACAAGCACCAATCGCGCAAGACACCAGCCGACGGACAACTCATCTCCCCAGCCCCCGAGAACCAATGCAGTAATCACTGCAATCATGCTTATCACAATCATAAATAGTCCGCTCAACAGAAAACTCAGCCAAAATCCGGAGAAATATATTTTTTTTCGTGTGTAACCGCCCATCAGTTCATAATGCTTGGTTTTATCTATAAAATCTCCCCCGCAAATCTCTGCTGTAAGAAGAAGTACAAAAACAACTGCACAATGTAATATCGTATATCCGAAATCCGCTATGTATTTTGATCCCGCCATCATTTCTTCGTAATAACACATTTCGCCCGATGTCCCTGTGATTTGTATAATGCATATCACAAAGAAAATCAGCCATAGGATTCTGTTTTTTCTAAGCTGATACAGCTGTGCTTTCATAATCTGCTTCATGTTATCTCTCCCAATCTATCTCATATCCTGTTTATTAAACTGCGTTTTGGCCACCAAAAGTGTAAGCCCGGAAACTACAATCACAGCTATTATAATCTGCATGATTTCCCCGCTTTCGATCGGCGGTCCGAATACCGGAACATCTTCTCCGCCGATGTACTCAAATTTATACGGAAAAGAACTGAATTGAAACATTCCGGACAGCGAAAACAGGAAAATCGGAAATTCACCTATCATCTCTTCATAAACTAAAGTTACCAGCACCACAAATTCATTTAGTATCCATCCTATAATCATGGACATAAAACAGTTTTTCAAAAGTACGGTAAGTAAAATAAGTTCACAGACCAATCGAAATACCAATAACATAAATATCAGCACCCATGAAACTCCGACCTTGAACTCAAGATTTTGGCCCCAGCCGTTACAAAAAGATAACACAACAAGGGGCAATACCAGATAGATGACGCTGATTCCCAAACACCATAAAATTGTCAAAATGACTCTTGCACCAAACACATAGTTTCTGGAATTCCCCGCCATAATTTCATAATTAATTGTTTTATCGGTCATATCCCAGCCCACAATTCTGGCAACCAGAACACAACACAAAGCCAGACATCCCACAACCATAAACTCTGCATTTTTTGCCAAAAACAATCCTGCGTTTATTTCCGAAAATGCCATTCCTTCTTCTACTAAAGCCGAGTAAAAGCCGATTCCTATCGCAAAAAAACCACTGAATAATATCGCATATATCGTGAAATTATCTCTTTTTATTTGATAATTTAACCCCTTCATCAGATTCCACATTTTGTTCACCTACCATATCCATATAATATTTTTCAAGATTTGCTTCTACCATATGCAGCGTAACCGGTATTACCCCGCCCTCATATAAAGCCTTTGAAATTTTTGTCACATCCTCAAGCCCCTCATAAAGTCTGATACTTCCATCCTCTTCCACCTCGACCTGACCGGCAAAACCTTTCTCCTGTAAAATCACAAGTGCTTTGGCATCATTATCGGTATGAATATGATAATATTCCTTACAAATTTGCCGAAGATTTTCTGCCGAAACCGATTGTATCAGTTCCCCGTGATGAATGAAAATGTAGTCGCTGCAAAGCAGGGATAACTCTGTCAAAATGTGAGAGGAAATCATAATGGTGATATGTTCTTCTTTATTCAGTTTTAATAATAGATTTCGAATCTCGACGATTCCTTCCGGATCCAATCCGTTAATCGGCTCGTCAAGCACCATGATTTCCGGCTTCGTCATAAGAGCAATGGCAATTCCCAGTCTTTGTCGCATACCGAGTGAAAAATTCTTTACTGCTTTTTTTCCTGTGTCAGAAAGTCCCACAATTTCCAGCACTTCCTCCACCCTGTTCTTATTTGGAATACCTTTCATAATCCGGAGTTTTTCCAAGTTTTCCCTGGCAGTTAAATTCTCTTTCGCATAGGGTGTTTCTATCATAAAGCTTATACGGCTTCTCGCCCTCGCCAGTCCTTCTTCCGAAGTCTCCCCATAGATGGATATTCTGCCGTCCGTCGGGAGCACAAGACCGCCTAATATTTTCATAATCGTAGTCTTACCTGCACCGTTCGGTCCGATTAATCCCACAATTTGTCCCTCTCTTATTTGAAAATCCGCATCTTTTACCACCTTATGGTCCATATATTGCTTAGTAAGGCTCTTTGCTTCAATAATTACATTGCTCATAGTCTCCTCCAAAGTATCTTTTTCTTTCAGTTCCTATTTTAGAATAAAAAAGAAACTTAAAGAATTTCTTAAATTTCTTAAATTCTTTAAATTTCTTTTTTAAATCTTATTCCGATGCGTAAGCTGTTTTCTTCTTTTCTTGCAAATACTTCCGCCCCTTGTTTCATGGCCAATAATTTCACAATATAGAGTCCTAAGCCGGTCCCCCGGCTGCTGCGAGCCTCCTCGCCTCGATAAGTTCTGTCAAAAAGTCTGGTCTCATCCACCACCTGCCCCGGCATAAGCACGTTTACAAAAGATAGTTCACAGCTTCTACCATCCTTTTCTGTTTCTACTAATGAAATTTCAAAGCTTTCCTTTGCATATCTAAGGACATTGGTCAAAAGATTTCCGAGCATACGAAGAATCAAATCTTCATTACCGTCTATCACAATACTTTTATCCGGAATATGAATAATCGGATGTAAATTGTAATTTTTGATAACCGCCTCGTGATCCACAACAAACTGTATGAGAAGCGCCGTTATATCAAGTTTTGAACAAATCACCTTGCTTGTATCACTTTCCAACATCGCCAATTCAAAAAATTCATCCATCATTTGCTTGAGACTATCTGTTTTTTGAAGCCCGGTTTCCAAATAGATTTGCTGCTTCTCTGTTAGATTCCCTTCCTGCTGCAGCATTTGAAGATTTCCTTTTACAACCGTCAGCGGCGTTCGAAGATCATGTGCGATATCCGATACGGATTGCTTCCACTTTTCTTCTTCTTTCATTATGCAAAGCTTCATTTCTTTTTGATAATCCAGATTTTCATTTATTCCCGATGCCAAATCTGTCAAATCTTTATCAAATAACGAAATGGTAAGTTGTCGATTGTAAGACATTTCCTTGGTTTTTTCCAGTTCTTTCCTGCAATTTCTGATTTCCCGTTTTAATGCACAAAGATACATAAAAAGAGCCGCACAAAGAAGAAGTAAAACTACACTAATTGCTATCCACATAAGGTTCCTCCTGCTTCTTCAGCCGATACCCAATTCCCCAAACCGTCTCAATATACTCGTGGCCGGTTGCTTTTTTCAATTTACTGCGTAAATTACTCAAATGCACATTAATGGTATTGTCCTCATAATAATATACATCATTCCAAACAGACTCATACAGGTTAGCTTTGGTAAATGTCTTTTCCGGCTGTTCCAAAAAAAGTTGTAACAGTTGCAGTTCTTTCGCCGTCAGCGCAATCGCATATTGCTTATAGACAACTCTGTGCTGCTCCGGATACAATTTTAACTCCCCGCAGCCAAGCACCTTCTCTTCCTTTGACGCCGTCTTTTCCGTCACTCCGCTTCTGCGCAGCACTACCTCAATACGAACCAGCACCTCGTCCAAATCAAACGGCTTTAAAATATAGTCATCTGCTCCCATACGAAGCACTTCAAGCCTTGTTTCCACCTGAGATTTGGCTGATAAAACAATGACCGGCGTCTGGGCCTTTTCACGAAGTTCACCAATCAGCACATCGCCGCTTTTGTACGGAAGCATAAGATCCATGAGCACAAGCGTATATGTTTTTTTCTTTATAAACTCTGATGCTTGTCTTCCGTCATATGCACATTCCACATCATATTCATGTGCTGTCAGAAAGTCTGCAAGCATCTGACTGATTTCTTTATAGTCTTCTACAATCAGAATACTACCTTTGCTCATTGTTTCGCCTCCTAAATAATTAAAAAAAGGGGCTGTTGTAATCACCCATGAAGCAGCAGTTCCCTTTTTATGCGCAAAAAACGTTTTTTTGTTCGCGTCCTTAGCAATTTTATCCGATTTATTATATGATATAAGAATATGTCGGGAAAAGGGTCAAAAGAAAAAATTTCCCGGATTTTTATCCATAGAAAAAGGAGTGTCGCTCCATAAGATGATTTCTTTTTTAGAAATCACTTATTTTGCAACAACTCCAAATCATCTTATAAATAATCTCCGCAGTGCAATACCGGAACTGTCGGATCTGTCTGCTTTAATGTTTTCTTTACATCAATGACACGCTGGTTGGAGCTGCCTTTCCAAAGAAGTTTTTCATCTTTGCATGATTCTACAAACTCTCCGTCAACAAGCACATCCACGTACTGCATTGCAGGATAATGAAGAATTTTCTCCCACACATCACCTGTATAAAGCCAAATCGTCTTATCCGGATATTTTTCCTTAATTTCAGCCATCAGACTGCGGACACCGACACGGTTTGCTGCATGCAGAGGATCTCCGCCCGAAAATGTAATTCCGGAAATATAATTTTTATCTAACTGATCAAAAATCTCCTGCTTTGCTGCTGCATCAAATTCAAGACCGCCGTCCGGATCCCAAGTAAGAGGATTCTGACATCCCTTACAACAATGTGTGCATCCTGCCACCCACAAAACGACTCTCAGTCCGTCTCCGTTTAACATATCATCATGTGTAATGTTGTGATATCTCATAAAAAATTCTTCCTTTACATACTCTTACGTTCTGCAATCTCCGCCATTTTAGCATCGGAAAGTCTGGTATCTCCATGGACTCTTGAATATGCTAAATAACCATTCATTCGATCGATTTTCGTAAGATTTCTGCTTCCGCATTTCGGACATACGTCCATCTCCAGCTCCTGATGTCCGCAATCATCACAGTAAGCCAAAGACATATTTACACCTTCGTAAAATCCCATATCCATTGCGCGGTGAATCAATGTTTTAATTGCCTCAAAATTATAGTCAATCGGGTATTTTACATACTGAATCTTGCCTCCGTTGGAAAGTTCCCAGAAA
>JAZQDJ010000113.1:0-2160 GCA_045546735.1 Lachnospiraceae bacterium
CTGAGCTGCATAAGGAGTAGATTTCTTTGAACCTCTAAAACCAAGACCACCGGCACTTGCCCAGCTGAGAGCGTTACCTTCTGTATCTGTCAATGTAACGATTGTGTTATTGAAAGATGCCTGAATATGTGCCTGTCCGCGTTCAACGTTTTTCTTTACACGCTTTTTTGTTACTTTTTTTGCAACCTGTTTAGCCATAATTAAACTAACCTACTTTCTCTTAAACTAAATCCTTATGGATTATTTCTTCTTATTTGCTACTGTTCTCTTAGGACCCTTACGAGTTCTAGCGTTTGTTTTTGTCTTCTGACCACGTACAGGAAGTCCTTTACGGTGACGGATACCACGATAGCATCCAATTTCCTGTAAACGTTTGATGTTGAGAGCGATTTCTCTTCTCAAATCACCTTCTACCATCTGTGTCTCGTCGATTACTTCACTGATTCTCTTAACTTCTTCGTCAGTCAAGTCTCTACAACGAGTGTCCGGGTTTACTTTTGCGTCTGCTAAAATACGAGTTGCACTTGTTCTACCGATTCCGTAGATATAAGTCAAACCGATTTCAACACGTTTGTCTCTAGGTAAGTCAACACCTGCAATACGAGCCATTTTCTTTTCCTCCGATTTCCGGGTACATTTTGTACCATAATTAAATTGTTACTAATTGATTGGGGCATAAACACAAAAATGCCCAACCGGACATAATCCGGTCTTTCCGATACTAAGCTTCTGATTTCTCGGTATCAATAAGTAATTTCCCGTAGGCTCACTACGTAAAATTATCTTAATCAGCATATCTTATGACGGTAAGAATGCTGTCAGCCGCTTTAAAATACAAGATTATTTCTGGTCTGTTAATATTAAATTAACCCTGTACCTGTTTGTGTTTTGGGTTCTCACAGATTACTCTGATTTTACCCTTTCTTTTGATGATTTTGCATTTTTCGCAAATTGGTTTTACTGATGATCTAACTTTCACGTTAAACCCTCCTTTCAAAAAAGACCGTTTTACATTATAGCATAGCAAATTCTAGTTTGCAATACTTTCCTTGGTTATTTTTTCTTATTTATCTCTCCAAATGATTCTTCCTTTTGATAAATCATATGGGGATAATTCTAAAGTAACTTTATCACCAGGTAAGATTCTGATGAAATTCTGTCTCAGCTTTCCGCTGATGTGTGCTAAAACCTTATGTCCGTTTTCAAGCTCTACCTGAAACATTGTATTCGGTAACTTTTCAACTACTGTTCCTTCGATTTCAATTACATCTGCTTTTGACATTTTACTCCTCCAATTCACTGCCAACTAAAAGTTTCATCGCTCTCTTTATTTCTTCATCTCTGACCGTCTCCCCACTCATCAGTTTCTCTCTGATTTGTGCAAGTTCCGGTGTCTGTTTTTTCCAGATTTGAATGTGCTTTTTATTTTTCCGCTTCGGATGCTGCAACGTTTTGTATTTTCCGTCTGCCAACCACACAGAGTGATCTGTTTCTTCTATTATAATATAGAGTTGGTTTTTATCATGTCCGGCTTTTGCCGCCGCCAACATTCCTATCATATCTTGCTCCTTTTTATCTTTACAGAAGAGTCAGGATTTCAGGCTCGCCATCCTTCGTAATTGCAATTGTGTTTTCATAGTGTGCGGAATAAGTTCCGTCCTCTGTCACAACCGTCCAATCATCATCGAGCCACTCCACATCGCTACGTCCCATATTAATCATCGGTTCAATCGCAAATGTCATTCCCGCACAGAGCTTTAATCCTCTTTTTTTCTGCGCAAAATTCGGTATCTGCGGATCTTCATGAAGTTTCTTCCCGATTCCGTGTCCGACAAGGTCTGTCACGATACCGTATCCGTGTTGGCTGATATATTCATCAATCCGATTAGAAATATCATAAAGATGATTGCCCTCAACTGCCATTTTAATTCCTTCGAAAAAGCTCTGCTTTGTCCGTTCGATTAACAGTTTTGCTTCCTCACTGATTTCACCGACTGCATATGTTCTGGCTGCATCCGAATGATACCCTTTATAAATCAAGCCGGCATCAAGGCTCACAATATCGCCTTCCATCAAGATTCTGTCTTTACGAGGAATCCCATGTACTACCTCGTCATTCACCGACACGCATACAGAAGCAGGATAACCATTATAATTTAA
>JAZQDJ010000114.1:0-21423 GCA_045546735.1 Lachnospiraceae bacterium
CTAATAAAGTAATAGCGCCATCTTCCGATAAAAGGCTACCATTATTCATCTCCAAAAATTCTTCTATCTGTTCTTTGGTAACATCTGCTGGGTTTTCAAATTCTTCACTTACTCTACCTGAGATATCCATGACGCTCCATCGAAATTCCTCATCATCCCATAATGAATACCTAACCTCAAGAGTCTCTATTTTACCCATTATTACATAGATTCGTATCCCTTTTTCCCACGCATTATGTACTATTTCTTCAGCTGACGCTAAATCATATTCTAAGGAAGAAGCCGTAATATAATAGCGTGCATCACCATACTCATCTGAAGTAAGTTCCTGTATTTCAAACTGAAAATTCTCGTACTCTGCTCTTATATCACTGTCCTCTAAATATTCGTGCAAAGCCGTTTCTTCATTGTACAACTCTTGTTTTGTTTTTCCGCATCCTACAAAGACACTCATAACAGTTATAATAATAAGCAGTATAGTGAAACGCATTTTCATCATTCTTTCTCCCTTCTGACACTTGTTCAAATTATACCAATTTATATATTTGTTTACAATATTTCATTTTTACAATAATATTTCATCCGCTCTGGTGATAGTTAATCGACCACCTTCGCACTTAACCTCAATGGGAGCATTGATATCAAATCCCAACTCTTCTAACCATTTTCCCTTGAGTGTGATGGTCGGTGTTGGCTCATGACGGTAACCACCCTGTTCGTAAACTTTTAAATTTCTGTATTCTTTATATGCCATACGCATACTCCTTTCTTTTGCCGAATTATATAGTTACGCTAAAAAGTATTACTTTTGCCAAATAATACCTATACTTTTGCAAAAAGGTATTCCTTTTGCCATTTTGTTAATTTGGAAAAACACCCTCTGAACAAGGGCAAAACGACAAGTGGGCAAAATCCACTCAAAATTTGCTGATAAAATAATGTAAATTTCCGCAAAAGGACTTGCGGAAAAGCCCGTAAATTGGGCATTTGTGACTTTGAAAGGGACACCAAGTTTAGAGTGTTGACACCCGAAATAGCAAGAACATGTGCAATCCCGCTTTTCCGGTACAACCCCTTTACCTCACTGTCCATTGCCGTTTTGTCGCCCAGGAGCATGGCCGACAATACCCCCGCATTTTCCGGCGACATATAATGACGAAACTTAACGGATATATCTGATTTTACATCCGTCATTATATTTCCCAGCATCTCGTACGATGCCCCCTGCGAAATCACGGCCGTATCCCAAAGCCGCAAAGAGATTCCGATCCCCTCATAATAAGACTGCGCATCAAACTGCCCTTCATTTTCTGCGGGTTCAAAGGGCAAAACTTCTCCCTTCACATAAAGCCACCTTCCGATGGGAACATCAAACTCTTTTGCATCCTGCATATAACATATTACATTTAACACGTTGGAATTTTTTTCAGATTTTTCTTTGATTTGAACTTCTTTCAGATAATAGATTTGACGATTCTTCTTTGTCTCTTTTTTATATAGCTGACCGGTCAACCAAACCTCTTCCCCTTCGGTAAAAGAGTGCGCCGCCCCGGATTGAGGCGGCGGCATAAAAATTTGCACCGACAACACTATCATTGCATAAGAGACTGCAACCAGACACAAAGGCCTGCGCATAAGCTTTTGCAATAAGTTTTGCATATAAGATTCTCCTGTTTTAATTGCTTTCTTCCACAAGTTCCAGATTTCTGGTGTAGACCTCGCCAAGAGGCATTGTTTCTTTATAAATCAGTTCATTTTCACCATTCACAAAAAACTGGACTTTGTTTATATTACTCAGTTCCGCAAGGGAATTTGTAATGGAGTAAATCACAAGTTCCGCGTTGCTGTTACTCTCTGAAACGAGGAAATTCTCATCGAGATTGACATAGCACACACCGTCACGCACCGTCACTGCCACAATCTCCGTCTGCGGATTCAGAATACTGTATGCGCCTTCTTCCCCTTCCGAAACACCTTTGATTAACTGTTCCACAACAAGTTTCTCCAAGGAAATATTACTGCTGTAAACAACCTCACGATTTACTTTTACAAGTTTATCCCCGTCTTCATTTGCAAAATAAAGCGCCAGCGACGCAATTTCTTCGGTATTAATGACATTACCGGAATTGTCGATAAACTGCTCCGCCGTCATGACCCCGACCGGAACTCCCGACAGATTCAAAAGCGGATTTCCGTCCACCAAAATCGCAACATAGTTTACTTCTTCAATCTGTGTCAAAGTCCGGACAATCGCCGCACGGGAAAGGATTTCCCCTATGCGCGACATACTGCTGTAATTTGTCTCGAAATTCAGCGTTACGGTCCCGTCCAGGTAACTGCTCGTAATCAGACTTACCGTAGACGGAATAGCCGGTCTGGTATCCGCATTTTCCGAAACACGGGCAAGTTCATCTACCAAAAGAAACATAAGCTGCTGCGTATCTGTCTCTTTTGTATAAATCGTACGCTCTACAACCGTGGTTTCTTCTTTATTCACTTCATAAATGGTATATGCCTGTCCCTCCGGCACCTGATTTTGCCGGTGACAACCGGCGCATAGAAGAGCGACAAGCATTATCAGAATTATGTTTGCTTTTCTCATATCACAAAATTCCTTTTTCTTATTTGCTTACAAATATAATAGGTATGCGGACAGTAATACGGGTTCCGACACCCTCCTCACTGTCAATCCGGATAGAACCGCGGTGCATCAAAATAGCATTTCTTGCAATGGCAAGACCGAGTCCCGTTCCGCCGATTTCTCTGGAATGAGATTTGTCTACACGGTAAAATCTTTCAAATACATGCTCCTGTTCTTCCTCCGGAATACCGATACCGTTGTCTTCCACAACAATTGTCGCATACTGGTGATCCGCATTCAGGGAAACTTTCACATAGCCGTATTCATTGTTGTACTTAATCGCGTTCTCCACAAAGTTGGAAAATGCAAGTGTCAGCTTCACTTCATCCACTTCTGCATGTACTTCACGCTCACTCTCGTAAAGAACGTCAATATTTCTCAGCTTTGCAATCGGACGAAGGCGCTTTAAAATAAGCTCAATCAGCTCATTCAAACTGATATTTTCAATATTCATATCCGCAGAGGTTTTATCCAATTTTACAAGAGAAAGCAGGTCGTTAATAATTTTATTCTCTCTCTCAATCTCCTCCGCAATATCCACCATAAATTCTTCATATAATTCCGCCGGGACATTTTCCTGCGCAATCAAAGAATCTGCCAATACCTTCATCGAAGTCAGCGGCGTTTTAAGCTCATGTGAGACATTTGAAACAAATTCCTGCCGCGACTCATCGAGCACACGCATTCTTCCGAGAAGTTCGTTAAACGCCGTAATAATATGCTCCGTCTCCTCATAATCCATAACACTGATTTCATCCGTATTATATCCCTCTTTTGTCTCACGGATTGCAGTCGTTACACGCTCGAACGGCTTGACAAGCGCACGTGCCAAAAACCATGCCAAAAGAAGCAGGAAAACCATAACAAGCATCTGTAGCGTCAATGCCTGACTGCGCAAAATCTCCACGTTCGTCGCAATATAATCGGTTGACACACTGGTTAACATAACACCCTTTGCCATAACCGCCTGGTCCGGATTCATCTCCGGATTTTCTTCTCTTTCTTCCGGCGGCGCCTGCGTATCTATAATCGGCGTAATCACTTCGATATACTGGTTATCCGCATCATAATTAGCGGAGGTCTGTCCTTTCATACCGAGCATAACCTCCTCGGAAATAATCGTCTTTCCTTCGCTGATAGCATACGTATCCTTAATAATGTTACAGTTTTGGTCAATGATGATTACACGCCCGTCGTAAAGTTCCGCAAGCATGGCAAGCTCGGCATTAACAACCTCCGATGAGGTGTCCGTCAGATAATTGTATGTAATCAAATGATCTGCAAGAATCTTGAACTGGCTTTGCACGTCGCTGACACGCACGCTGACAGCGCGCTCCTCATAATTCTGAATAATTGCGTAGCGCAAAAGCATGGTCGGTATAATACCGACCGCAAGAATGATAAAGAAAATGCGGTATTTTAAACTTCGCAGACCCGGTATTTTGTTTAATATTTTAGCCAATCTGGTCTTCACTTAGTTCCTCACCCTTTAAAGAAATATCCTACGCCCCATTTTGTATGCACATATTTCGGTTCGCTGGAATTTGTCTCAATCTTTTCACGCAGTCTTCGGATATGCACGTCAACCGTACGCACATCGCCCGGGTAGTCTGCTCCCCATACAAGTGTCAATAATTTTTCTCTGCTGTATACCTGATTCGGATTTGTCGCAAGCAGTTCAAGTACATCGAACTCTTTGGCCGTCAGGTTAATCTCTTTGCCCGCAATGACTACGCGGCGGTTATCGCGCTCAATCGTCATATCCCCCGAAACAATGGTTGTATCTTTTTTCTCGGACTTCGCATTCTTGGCTGTTCTGCGGATAATTGCTTTGATACGCGCCTTTACCTCTAAAATGTTAAACGGTTTGGTAATGTAATCGTCTGCTCCGTACTCAAGACCGAGAATCTTGTCCATATCGTCGCCCTTGGCCGTCAGCATAATAATCGGAACCGAAGAAAACTCGCGAATCTGCTGGCACACTTCAAATCCCGTAAGCTTCGGAAGCATGACATCGAGCAAAATAATATCAAACTGCTGCTCTTTCGCGTACTGCAGAGCCTCTTCTCCGTCGTACGCACAAGTTACTTCCATTCCGTCCTGCTCGAGGCTGAACCGAATACCTTTCACGATTAATTTTTCATCATCCACTACCAAAACCTTGTTTGCCATCTTTTTTCTTCCTTTACACCTTAATCTTATCTTTAATTTTCTGAAAGAGACCTTCTTTGATCCCGCTTACTTTCATAATATCCTCAATGCAGTTAAATGCACCGTTTTGCTCACGATATGTAATGATGCTCTCCGCGCGCGATTGCCCGATTCCGGAAATCGTACAAAGCTCCTCCATCCCGGCTGTATTGATATTCACGCGTCCGTCATCTGCCGGCTGAGGCGTTTCTCCCAAAGCATCCGTACTGCCCTGCATCTGCTCCCACTCCTGCACCGTATAGAGCACGATCATCTGTCCGTCTGTCAGCTCAAGCGCCTGATTCAGTGATCCGGCCGCAGCATCCTCTGTCATTCCTCCGGCTTTTTGTATTGCTTCAAACACACGTGAACCTACCGGTAATTCATATACCCCCGGCGAGCACACGGCTCCTGTAACCTGGACATAAATTGCGTCCGGCTCTGCTGTTTCCTCCGGCAAATCCGGCTCCGGAAAAACATTTTCCGCCGCCTCATCTCTTACCTCAGAGGACGCTATCACCAAATCGCTCTTTTGTCCGCAACCGCAAAGCAATAAGACTGTCAACATCAGACAGCCCGTAAAAAGCGTTAAATTTCTATTCTTTTTTTGCATAACTAAGTCTCCTTAAAACAAAAGAGACCCCTCTATGTCACTGCCTTTTTATTGTATTCCAAATATTCTTTTACCGCAAGTGCTTTTACCGCCATTTGAAGACAATTATGCCTGCAATCGTGACAAGCATTCCGAAAATCTTCTGCACGGTAAGAGGCTGCTTTTCTACACCGAACAAACCGAGCACCTCTATCAAATACGCACTGATAATCTGCGCCGTCACAATAAACATAACGGCCTTGGCCGGTCCCATCGCATCCATACTCACAATCACCGTATATGTGATAAATGCCCCGATGGCTCCTCCGAGCAAAAGATAACGCGGACGCACGGCAAACACCTCTGCAAATCCCGTCCTATCCTTCAAAAGCCACGCAGCCAGACAAACGATAAGCGCCGTAAAATGCACAAAAGAAGCTGACGACCAAATTGTGGAATTCTTTGTTACCTCCGTGTTAAACACGCCCTGAAGGCTCATCAAAATTCCGGATGCAATTGCAATTAAAAAACCAACCATTCCAAATACCTCCTGCCACATTTAGCATATCCGAATGATTGGTTTTTATTCTCATTATTGTATTTGTTTTACCATCTGCTCTTCGAGTGCCTGCATCTTTGCCTGTGCATCTTCTCCCTGCCAGATTCCGGTGTAAGCCACTTCAAGCTGCACCCAGAAATTACTTGCCTGCATAATTTTAGGAAGACTTACGCTCTCCTCATAAGAAGCCATGGCCGCCTCAAGTTTCGGATTTTCATACACAACACCCGAACGCGACGCTAATTTTCCGGTTCTTTCATACAAAGAAGCATCCGTCTTGCAAGTCAGGAAAGCGGCAAAATCATTTGCCAGTTCTTTGTTTTCACTGTATCCGTTTACCACAACCGTATTCGTTACGGAAAGTGCTCTCGACGCAAGATCCGCACTGACATCCGGCATCGTGGTCATTCCGTATTCCCACGTGAAGGTTCCGTCTGCTTTTGCCTGCTCAAGTCTTGCAACCGCATCTGTCGTTGCGACCGTAAACAGCGTCTTTCCCTGTATAAATTCATCGAGCACCTGATTGTAATCTGTCTCGTCCGCCTCAATAGAGAAAAACTGATTCAAACTCTGGTACATCTGCATACATGCGACCGACTGGTCATTACACACATCGACAATCGCCGGATCATCGCCCGTCTCGCCGCCGATATCCATGTAATTTCCCGCAAAGAAATAGTTATAAAAAATATCGGAAACATCCCATTTCAAAATGGACTCTACCCCTTCCGGCGCATCATATTCATCCGCCAAAGCCAAAATGTGCTCAAATGTCTCCGGAACAAGTCCGTCCGCACCGCTCACTGTCGGGGCCGGCTCCTGCGCCTCTTCTCCCTCCTGCGCATCCGCCTCAGCCTGGGATTCAAGTGCTTCCGCCTTTGTTTTAGCCATCGTATCTAAATACGTATGGTTATATAAAAATACCGACGTTTCATAATAAAACGGATAGGCAATTTTCTCGCCTTCATATGTCACGGCTTTGATTGCTGTTTCCGGGAAATTTTCCTCACTCACGCAAGAACCCGGATCCGTGATTTTTGTTGCAAGTCCTGCCAAATACGCCTTTTCCAAACTGTCATTTGTCATCAGGAACAAATCCGGATACACATCCTGTTCCATTGTCGCCTGATGGATTGTCTCCAAATACTCAACTGCGGAAACAAGTGTCGGAACAACACGCACTGCCTCATTTTCTTCCATATAATTCAGCGCCCGGCTGTTCATGTAATCGGTCAGCGCCTCATCCGTATACCATACGTGAATCGTCTGCTTTCCGCCCAAAACCTCCGGCACAACACTTTCCGTATCGTTTTCCGCATGCAGTCCCCGGAAAAGCACCAGAAAAAGCATCAACACCACAAGAAATGCCGAAAGAAATCTGCTTCTAAAACTCATACCTTTACCCTAACTTTCTTAGTTACAAGATGCCAGACATTTATCAAGAATCGCAATCATCTGATCCACATCTTCTTTCCCGACAACAAGCGGCGGAACAAAACGGATAATGTTTGCCCCCGCATTGATGAGAACAAGTCCCTCGGAAAGCGCCGTCTTGATAATATCACCGACCGGTTTATCAAGTACAAGTCCCTGCAAAAGACCGACGCCGCGGTGTGTCTGCACAAAATCATATTTTACGGTCAGCTCTTCCAGTTTCTCTGAAAGATATGCACCAACCTCTTTTACGTTTGTCAAAATATCCTGCTCTTCAAAAATATCGAGCACCTTAGAAATTGCCGCACATGCAAAAGGATTTCCGCCGTACGTCGTTCCGTGATCTCCCGGAACAAGTGAAGCCTGTCCGACTTTTTCCGTCATCATAAATGCTCCGACCGGAACACCGCAACCGAGTGCTTTCGCAGATGCCATCACATCCGGTTTGATACCGTAACGCTGCCATGCGAACATCTCTCCGCATCTTCCCATTCCGCACTGTACTTCATCGAGCATAAGAAGAATATCTTTCTCATCACAAAGTGCACGGACTTTCTGCATAAATTCCTCTGTCGCCGGATATATTCCGCCTTCGCCCTGCACTGTCTCAAATAAAATCGCACATGTCTTGTCCGTCACCTGTGCAAGCACGCTGTCAAAATCATTGAGTTTGGCAAATTTTACATTGCCGATCATCGGCTCAAACGGAGCACGGTAAGCAGGGTTTCCTGTTACAGAAAGAGCTCCCATTGTTCTACCGTGGAACGAATGCTCCATCGCGATAATCTCGTGATCTGTACTTCCGTCCTTTGTATACGCATATTTACGCGCCGTCTTAATCATACCCTCAAGTGCCTCTGCACCGCTGTTTGTGAAAAAGACACGGTCCATTCCGGAAACCTTTTTCAGCTTTCTTGCAGCCTCAATCGCCGGAACGTTGTAGTAATAATTCGATGTGTGAAGGAGCTTATCAATCTGCCCTTTCAACGCATCGTTGTACGCTTTGTTATTATATCCGAGTGCAAACACCGCAATACCTGATACGAAATCAAGGTATTCTTTTCCTTCGATGTCATATAAATGTACACCGTCGCCGTGGTCAAACACAACCGGATAACGGTTATATGTATGGAGCAGGTCACATTCTGCCTGCTCGATGTATTCCTGCATCATCATTTCTGCATCTCTCCTTCATCTTTTACGATTGCTGTTCCGATACCTTCATTTGTGAAAATCTCAAGAAGTAAGCAATGGGCAATTCTTCCATCCAAAATATGCACACGGCCTACACCGTTTTTCACTGCATCTGTACAGTTATTAAGCTTCGGAAGCATTCCGCCGCCGATGCAACCCTCACCAATCAGCTCGTCCGCTGCGGATGCTGTAAGGCGTGAAATAAAGCTTGACTTGTCGTTGATATCGCGGTACAGACCTTCGATATCCGTAAGGAACGCAAGTTTCTCTGCTCCGACTGCCTTTGCGATTGCACAGGCCGCATCGTCTGCATTGATATTGTATGTATCAAAGTTATCATCAATACCGATCGGAGCTACAATCGGAAGATAATCATTCTCTAAAAGGTCAAATAAAATCTTAGGATTTACCGTTTTTACATCACCTACAAATCCGATGTCCTGTCCGTTTGAATACTTTTTATCTACATGGAGAAGGTCGCCGTCTTTTCCGCTGATACCGATCGCTTTTACACCGAGTTCTTCCACCATTGTCACAAGACGCTTGTTTACCTTGGAAAGCACCATCTCTGCTATTTCCATTGTCTCTGCATCTGTCACACGAAGTCCGTTGATAAACTGTGCTTCTTTTCCGACTTTTTCCACCCAGCTGCTGATTTCCTTGCCGCCGCCGTGAACGATAATCGGCTTAAAACCTACGAGTTTTAAAAGGGTAACATCCTTAATTACGTTTCTCTGAAGCTCAGGATTTGCCATTGCACTTCCGCCGTATTTTACTACAATGATGCGGCGGTTAAACTGCTGGATATATGGGAGCGCCTCGATGAGCACCTCCGCCTTTGCCATAATCTGATTCATATCTTTTTTGTTCATGTCTCTTCCTCTTTTCTGCCATTCTTAGTTAGCCATGGCTTACTGATTAAACTGTACTATATTTTCTGTGTTTAAAGTAAAATCGTAATAATTCAAATCCTCACGTTTCGTCCATCCGATTTCTTTCCAGAATGCATTTCCGATATCATTCTGTGTGAACGCAATCAGGGACACTTTGTTGATCCCCTCACTATGTAAGGCATTCATGCAAAACACAACCATCTCTTTTCCGATGCCTCGAAGGCGCCAGTCCGGATCGACGCACACATGGTAAAGACATCCTCTTCGTCCGTCGTGACCGCAAAGGATTGCGCCGACAATTTTGCCGTCCTCTTCCGCCACCACACTGATGCCCGGATTCCGCAAAAGGAACCGTTCCACGCCCTCCTTAGAATCATCAATACTTCGGATGGCAAAACCTTTTATCTTTTTCCAGAGCTTATAAACCTGCTCATAATCTGTATTCTGCATTGCACGGATCATAATGCTTTCCTCTCTTACGGGAACATCGGTACAAGCTCAAGTCCTTCACTCTCTTTTAAACCGAACATCAGGTTCATATTCTGGACTGCCTGGCCTGCTGCCCCTTTCACTACATTGTCAAGTGCGCCCATCATAATAATTCTTCCGGTACGCTCATCAATCTTAAAGTTTACGTCCACGTAGTTGCTTCCTTCTACCCATTTTGTCTCAGGAAGCACGTCCTTTTCAAGAACACGGACAAACTTCTCATCTTTATAATATTTGTCATATACTGCCTTAATCTCCTCGTAAGTCGGAAGACTTCCGTCCGCCTTACGGACAAGATTAGCATACTCTGTCACTAAAATACCTCGGTTCATCGGTACAAGGTGCGGTGTAAAGTTGATCATAATCTCTTTTCCCGCTGCATAACCGAGCTGTTCCTCAATCTCCGGTGTATGTCTGTGGTTAGCCACGCCATACGCTTTGATATTTTCATTGACCTCACAGTAAAGATTCGGAAGCTTCGCTCCTCTTCCTGCACCGCTCGTTCCGCTCTTTGCATCGACAATCAAAGTCGCTGTATCAATCAAGCCTTCCTTTACCAAAGGATAAGCCGTCAAAATCGAACATGTCGTGTAACATCCCGGGTTTGCAACAAGTCTTGCGCCCTTTACATCCTCACGGTTGATTTCACAAAGACCGTACACAGCCTCCGCAATGTACTGAGGTGATTTGTGCTCAATGCCGTACCACTTCTCGTATACACTGACATCTTTGATACGATAATCTGCAGAAAGGTCTACTACCTTTACCTTAGAAAGAATTTCATCATTCATAACAGATGCGCAAAAGCCTTGCGGTGTCGCCGTAAAAATGACATCCACCTGCGAAGCAAGCTCTTCTATATTATCATCGAGACATGTGTCCTCCACAATCTCAAACATATTTCCGTACACGCTTGCGTACTTTTTATCTATGTAACTTCTGGAGCCGTACCATTTAATCTCCACTTCCTTATGCTGTGTGAGAAGTCTGACAAGTTCTCCTCCCGCATAGCCGGTCGCTCCGATAATTCCTGCTTTAATCATTTCTCTTCCTCCTGTCTTTGCCGTATGACAAACCGTTTATATCATACTTTAAAATCCGTTTTCGTTCAAGTTCTTTCCTATATTTTATAGCGCCGTTTTTCCTTTGTTGCATAATTATACGTCGTTTATGCATATTATGCAACATAAAATTCGTTTTATGCACATTTTTCGCGAATATTCATTATTTTATGCATTATTTTATGCTTGCATTATGCAAAATAATGAGTTATATTAGATGAAGAGTTGAAAAAACAAACATAAAAATACATAACGGAGGCAAAATTATGAAAGAAAAAGTAATTTTAGCGTATTCAGGCGGACTGGATACCACAGCGATCATTCCATGGCTGAAAGAGAACTTCGACTACGAAGTTATTTGTGTCTGCGTAGACTGCGGACAGGAAAGCGAACTTGACGGCTTAGAGGAAAGAGCAAAACTTTCCGGCGCAGAGAAATTATATATCGAGGACATCACAGATGAATTCTGCGATGAATATGTAGTTCCTTGCGTACAGGCTCACGCTGTATATGAAAATAAATATTTACTCGGAACATCCATGGCACGTCCGGCGATTGCGAAGAGATTAGTTGAAATTGCACGTAAAGAAGGCGCTACTGCTATCTGCCACGGTGCAACAGGTAAAGGAAATGACCAGATCCGTTTCGAGCTCGGTATCAAAGCTCTTGCTCCGGATCTTAAGATTATTGCTGCTTGGAGAAATGACAAGTGGACCATGAACTCACGTGAAGAAGAAATCGAATACTGCCGTCAGCACGGAATCGACCTTCCGTTCTCAGCTGATAACTCTTACAGCCGTGACCGTAACTTATGGCACATCAGCCATGAAGGTCTTGAGCTTGAAGAGCCGGGCAATGAGCCGAACTACGATCACCTTCTTGTTCTCGGTGTTTCTCCTGAGAAAGCTCCGGACGAAGGCGAATATGTAACAATGACATTCGAAGCAGGTGTTCCGAAGTCTGTAAACGGAAAAGAAATGAAAGTTTCCGACATCATCCGTGAACTGAACAAACTCGGCGGAAAACATGGTATCGGTATTGTTGATATCGTAGAAAACCGTGTTGTAGGTATGAAGAGCCGTGGTGTTTACGAGACACCGGGCGGAACAATCCTCTACGAAGCTCACCAGCAGCTTGAGGAGCTCATCCTTGACCGTGACACATACAGAACAAAAGAAGACATGGGCAACCTTTTCGCTCAGATTGTTTACGAAGGAAAATGGTTCTCACCACTTCGCGAGGCTACACAGGCATTCATCGAGAGCACACAGAAATATGTGACAGGTGAAGTGAAGTTTAAGTTATACAAAGGTAACATCATCAAAGCAGGAACTACTTCTCCGTACTCTCTCTACAATGAGAGCATCGCTTCCTTCACAACAGGTGACCTTTACGACCACCATGATGCAGAAGGCTTCATCAATCTCTTTGGTTTATCCACAAAGGTTCGCGCGATGAAAATGAATGAAGTAGAAGGAAAATAATCTGAGGTATCTATGGACGTAGTATTGATCATCATTGCATATGTTATTATGATGAACCTTGTATCCTTTGCCCTGATGGGTATCGACAAATACAAGGCGAAAAAGAAAACCTGGCGTATTCCGGAGGCAACATTATTTTTGTTTGCCATTTTCGGAGGGAGTCTGGGAAGCACACTCGGTATGTTTGTCTTCCACCACAAAACACGCCATTGGTATTTCCGCTACGGATTACCGCTGATTTTAATCGTGCAGCTGGTTTGCATTTACATGCTCTGGCAGTCACCGATTCAGTTTAGCATTTTATAAAATTCATAAGTGCTGTCGCATATGCGGCAGCGCTTATTTTTAACAAAGGAGAGGGTTACACATGCATATCGCGGTTGTTGCTGACAATGTCGCAGACAGAAAACAGGCAGAGCGCCTTTTAGGCCGTGCAAACACAGCTCTTGCTGCCTCCATCGGAACACTTTTTGTCGATTCCTTCGGAGACGAGGAGTCTTTTTTACATGCCTGCATGCGCTATGATTTATTTCTCCTCGACTTTGACAACGACATTCCGCACTCTTTGGAAGTGGCACAAAAGCTGAAAGAAAAAAATGCACCGGGTCTGATTGCTGTCTGCAAACATACCGATGCACCGTTTCTTTACGAAACTGCCATTCAGGGCCTGTATACATTGGATAAACCGATTTTACCCGCCTCTTTGCACAAACTTTTGAGTGACATTCATTTAGAAATCGAAAAACTGCAAAGCCAGCGTGATCTTGTTGAACTGCGCACGGACACGGATACACATTATGTATCACGCTCCACGATTCTCTATGCGCATGCAAATGAAAAAGAACACCGCTTAAGCTACCATTTTACCGACGGCACGATTCTTGAAAGCACCGGCGGCTTTGATGATTTAAAAAGATATCTTTGTGACTTTGATGAATTTGTCATTCGCCCGGATCACCTTGTCGTAAACAAAGACCACATTGCATCGGAAACAAAAAAGAGTATCCGGCTCTCAGGTGGAGAAACTCTCGAATACTCTCTTTTCGGTCGTCTTATAACGTTACGATAAATCCGCCGTCATTGGCATACATACTGCTGATACCGGCGGTATCTAAAATCAGCACCTCTTTGCACTTTATCTTTGAAAGAAGCACATCACAAAAGGCCTCCGCTCTCTCCCTGCAATTGCAGTGCGAAATCATAACGGTTCTCTTCTCGGAATCCGGCTTTTCACGCGCAATTAAATCTGCCATCTTCTGCATCGCTTTTTTCATGCCGATTGCCTGTCCCCTCTGAATAATATTCCCGTCATCCGTCGCACCCATCACCGGCTTAATCGAAAGTGACGACGCAACAAACGCCTTTACCCGCGACAATCTTCCGTTCTTGCGGAGCGTTTCCAAATTGTCCAAAATAAAATACGTATCTAAATCATCGCGGAATGCCTTGGCCTTTTCCACGATTTCCGCAAAAGGAAGTCCCCTTTGTGCCAGTGCATGAATAAAAAGCGCAATCTGTGTCTGACCGACCGATGCGGAACAGGAATCACAGACAAATATATTTTTCTCCGGGACATTTTCCAAATACATGCCCTTTCCGACACACGCACTATTGTAACTTCCGCTCAAATTTCCCGAAAGCGTTACAACATAAATATCCTCCGCCTCTGCCTCATACGAACGCATATAGCGCTCCGGAGAAGGACAGGCAGACTTCGGACATGTCGGGCACTGAGCCACACGCTTTAAAAAGTCCGCCTGGTCAAAGGTTTCATCGTCCCAGGTGTGATAATCGCCGACATGAAGTTCGAGCGGAACATGCTCGAAATGCGGATCCTTCTTATATTCCTCCGGCAATTCACCGCAGCTATCCAATATAATTTTATATGACATACAAGCCTCCAAATGGTTTTATGTAAAACGCAACGTGGTTTTAATTACTACTTATCATAGCATATGTTTTTACATTTGAAAAGTATTTCTATATAGAAATTTATCGCAATATCGTATACACTATTATTATGAAAAGGAGAGTTTTATGATTTCATTAACGATTACAGATATAAAGAAAATGATGCAGACATTGCTTTTTTCTACATCCTTCGACAGTTTTTCCCTGCAGGAGGCAAGCGTGACCAAAGATATCTCCCTCTTTTTGGAAGGACGTCTGCACGCAGAATATTTTACTGCCGAAGACAGAGAGGCTTCGCCGGAAATGGCCGGACGCGAGTTTGCAACCTGGGGCCAATACCGCGAGCTTATCTCCTCTTTTATCAAAGGAGATAAAGTGCCTCTTTCTTTTAAATTTGTTCTTCAGGCACCGGACTCTTATATGCAAAAACTGTTGGCGAATCCGGAATTTACCGCAGATCCGTCTCTTGTCAAATCACTGACTTTGATTTTCCGCTACGAAAACGCAGTCCTGACCTGTCTGACCGGAACTGCGTTCACAACGTTTGTCCCGGATAAATCACTCGACACTCTTTGGGACCGCGCCATCCGCAAATCCCTCGACAATATGCAGATTGCCTTTGAAGAACTGTAGTTACTTTCTAATTTTTGATTTAAAAACAAAGCTTGCAAGATATGCAAAAATAAGCGCCGCGCTGCATCCGACAGCGCCCGCTTTAAACCCGCCCATAAAAAGTCCGAGAAAACCATTTTGATCGACTGCTTCTTTCACACCTTTCATAAGAACATGTCCGAATCCGATCAGCGGAACCGAGGCTCCTGCTCCGGCAAACTCCGCAAACGGTTCATACACTCCCGCAAAACTTAAAACAGCACCTAAGCATACCAAAAGTACCATCACTCGCCCCGGCAAAAGTTTTGTCTTCTCGAGCAAAATCTGGACAAGGGCACAGATAAGACCGCCGACCCAGAATGCATTGATATAACTTGTCAAATCCATATATTTCATCCTTTCTAAAACAAAAACAGAGAAGCATATCGCTTCTCTGTCAGTATTTCCCGTTTATGAAATTTTATTCTCCGAGGTATGCAATCACTTCTACTTCGCAAAGCACATTCTTCGGAAGTGTTTTTACTGCCACACAGCTTCTTGCCGGTTTTCCTGTAAAATATTTTGCATAAATCTCATTAAATGTAGCAAAGTCGCCCATGTCAGCCAAAAAGCATCCTGTTTTTACAACTTTGTCATAAGATACGCCTGCTGCCTCAAGAAGACCGCCGATGTTCTTCATCACCTGCTCTGTCTGCGCTACGATATTGTCCTCTGCAAGTTCTCCTGTCTCCGGAATAATTGCAATCTGTCCGGATGCAAAGAAGAAATCTCCTGCAATAATTCCCTGCGAATATGGTCCGATTGCTGCCGGTGCCTTTTCTGTACTGATAACTTTCATTTTTGAATCCTTCTTTCTGTGTACTTTTCATTTATCTTAATCTTCGAGGAAGTTAACTGTCACATAAAATCCTCTCTCATTTTCCGCCACATCCACAACTGTGCCCTCGCGGCTTTTCAGTCTCTCACGGAACGGAACATTGCCCGACATCGCAAGCGACGGGTCAATGGAATAATAGTAACTGCTCGGAAGCACACCCTCTGTGATCGTCACCTTCTGACCTTCCACAAGCAATCCCGGGCGCTCCATTTTAAACAGCATTTCACGCATTTGCATTTACCACCTCTGCTTTAATCTGTTCTTTCGGAAGTTCTTCTCTCTCAAGAAGTTTTACGAATATTTCTACAACCTGCGGGTCAAACTGCGTACCTGAACATCGGATAAGTTCGGCAATCGCATCCGCCTCAGGCATAGCCTTGTGATACGGTCTGTCATTTACCATAACGTCATGCGAATCGACTGCTGAAATAATACGCGCAATCAGCGGAATTTCCTCGCCCTTCAAGCCGTTTGGATATCCGGTACCATCCCATTTTTCATGATGCGAAAGAATACCTTCCGCAATATCCTCAAGCTCCGCAGAGCTCTTCGCAATACGATATCCCTTCACCGTATGCTGCTCGATAATCGCACGCTCCTCCGGTGTCAGTTTCCCCTGCTTCTTAATAATATCCTGCGGAATCGCAACCTTACCGATGTCATGAAGCACGGCAAGAAGTTCCAAACGTCCGATATCGGAATCCGAAATTCCCATCTCGCGTCCGAGTCTGGCCGCCATCTCCCTTGTACGTTCCACATGTTCCTCTGTCTGGAAATCACTCTCGCAGAGCGTCTGCTTAAGCGAGTCAACAAGCGAACTGCTGGCTGATTTATCCTTCAGCATTTTCTTTTTCTGCATGCTGGCGCGCGCATTCGTAAGTGCCTTTTCAATGCTCAGCTCACTGTCCTCTTTTGTCGCAACACCGAACTCAATCGAAACCGGCATATTTTCATAGAAATCGGAAATATCCTTTTCAATCGCCTCAAGGAGTGTTGCCGCATCACTGTTTGACATTCCCTCAAGAACAACAACGAGATCACCGTTATCAATCTTGGCACAGAATACTTTGTCTCCGACACGTCTTCGTATGTAGCGAGCAATGTTGCGCATCGCCGAGTCACCGAAACCGGTTCCGTACGCCTCGTTAATCGCATTCATACCGTCGACATTACAAACCGCAACCGACACCGGCCAATACTCCGGAATATTCCACTGCGGAATCTGTGTCATGAAACTTTGTTTATTATAAAAACCTGTCACCGAATCAAACAACATAGAGTGCTCAAACTCAAAGAACGTCTGACGCATGCTCGTAATGTCATGGAACATAAACAATTTTCCGACAAGTTTTTGTTCATCATCCTTCATGCAATTGAGCTGACACTGATAAATACGGGTAATTCCCTTTTCCTGATAAACCCAGTCAATCTCCTGGTTTAAGTTTGTCCCGTTCAAACCGGAAAAACCGTTTTCCTTGACAAACTGCTCAATCGTCACATCATCCTTAAATGTAAAATCAGGCATCAGCTCCTTCATCTGGTCACTGAACGCCACAAGCTTACCTTCGTAGTCGAAAAGGATAATCGGGTCCTTCATGTACTGAAGAATCATGTTTCGCGTAATCTCAATCGTAACTCCCGGCAAATAGTTAAATGTGTAGAAATACAAAATCAAGCCGACAATCACATACAAAAGCAAGGTCGGGTCCACTGCAAGCGGAATGTAACCCGCAGAATAAACAAAATAAATAACTGTCGTAAGAAGCATTCCGAAAATCGGTCCGTAATACCGGTTCAAATAAACCTTCGGCGCCTCTTTACACTTCCTGAGCAGAAGGATAATCGTCGCAATGATCATAATAAAGTTGTAGCCGATGTGCACATAGAACGGTATAAGCGGCACATACGTCAACACATATCCTTCCGCAAACGCAACTTCTTTGAACGACAAGGCAAATCCCGTATACGGATTGGACATAAGGAAAATCGCATCTACAACCGCATATGACACAAAGATAATTTTAAATACCCGCGATGTCCGGTTCTTCCGTCCGATATACACAAGGATATAATCGTAGTAACAATAAAGCATGAAGTCCATGAGCACAAAACTCGCCAGACATCCCATGGTCTTTACAATCTCCCGCTCTGCGCTGATATTTATGGTATATGCCAAAATCATCAGGAAGTTCATAAGCATTGCAATCGCAAGCTTTCTGCTGATGGCGGTATCTTTCCGATATGTTTTTATAATAAAAGATGCTAATACAAGCGCCGACAGATAATAAACGGCAATCAAGATTTCTTCCATCTTTACTCCCCCTAAAAACCATATATTTGAAGTATACCACATGCTTTTTATATTTGGCTAGAAGAAAGCAAGTTTTTGTTTGTTTTTTTACATTTGTATATTTTCTTTTCCTCTGCGGAATACTAAGGCAAAAAAGGAGGTAACCACATGAAAACTTTAGATTATATCGCTCTTACCATAGCTATCATCGGCGCTGTAAACTGGGGACTTATCGGATTCTTTGACTGGAACCTTGTCGCATCTCTCTTCGGTTCGATGAGCTTGTTTTCCCGCATCATCTATGCGCTTGTCGGTCTTTGCGGTCTCTACTTACTGACCATGTATATGAGACTCGGCGCCTTGGACGAGGCGTAACTTTCAAAATATTTGAAAGCTTGCGAAGGCGCACCGGACGGTGCGCCTTTTGAGGTGGGGGACCGGGCGCGCGCTTCCGGCTCTTGCGTAATTTGGAATATTGGCCGGCGCGCGGCGGTCCTTACGTAGTTTGGAATATTGGCCGGCGCGCGGCGGGCTCTCGCGTAGTTTGGAATATTGACCGGCGCGCGGCGGGCTCTTTTCTTACTTTTTTTGCTTTTCTTGCCCGGCTATAGGTTTACATAACTTCCATTTCGTCGCTTTTATTTTCTCGATTGGGCAAGTTATGTCTATTTTCCCAAATAACTTGCCCAACAAACTTCTCTTCCTATCTAAGCATTTGGGCAAGTTTGTAACTCTTTTCACAAAATATTGCCCAAACTTTCTGCTACACTCCCCCCTTATTCCTCTTCATATCCCCTTCCGCTGGGCAAGTTTTGTTTCCTTTTCTCCATTTCTTGCCCACTCACTTGTCATAAAGTCGCCCGCGCATGGGCCTATTCCATTTATTTTTACATATTCTTGCCCACGAAATACTCTCTTACAAATGTTCCAACACAACCGCATGTGCAATTCCCGGAACCGCAAGCCCTTCATTAAAACTCGTCTTACTCAAAAGTGCCCCCGTCGGAACAAAAAGCACCCGCTGCCACTCCCCACTTTTAATGCGCGGCAAAATATGCGCTGCCAAAGTTACCGCAGCACAGCCACATCCCGAACCGCCGGAGCCTACCTCCTGCTTCTGAACATCAAAAATTGTTGTTCCGCAATCTATATGCCTGTCTGCAATATCAATTCCTTTCGACGCCAAAAGATCATAAAGCGCCTGACTTCCGACCTGCCCCAAATCCCCTGTGATAATGCGGTCAAAATACTGCGGCGTCCGCCCAAAGTCCTCCATATGCTGACGGATTGTATCCGCCGCAGCCGGCGCCATCGCACACCCCATGTTCGAGTTATCCTTCACACCGAAATCGACAATCCGCCCGGTTGTAATTCCCGTAATCTTTGCAAGTGCCGCCGTCGTCCTGTCTCCCATCACAAGAAACGCACCGCTCCCTGTCACCGTCCAAGTCGCCGACTTCGGACGCTGTGCCCCGTACTCGAGCGGAAACCGGAACTCTTTTTCCGCACTTGCAAAATGCGAAGAAGTCACGCAAACCACCTTTGAAGCCAGCCCCGTTCCGACCGCCATCGCCCCGAGACTGAGTGACTCCCCGCACGTTGAACATGCACCGAACAAGCCAAAAAGCGGAATCTCATAATCCAACAAACCAAACGAACTTGCCATCGATTGACCAAGCAAGTCACCTGCAAACAAATATCTAACCTCCCGCTTATCTGTCTTTGTTTTCTCAAGAACAATCCGCACAGCCTCCTTTTGCAAATGACTTTCCGCTGCCTCCCAAGTCTCCATTCCGAACTTGTCATCCAACGACACACAATCAATTTCATTTGCAAGCGGTCCTTGTGCCTCCTTACTTCCTGCGATGCATCCGCTCCCTGAAATATATGCTGTCATCGGAATACTTACACTGCTTCTTCCCACCTCAAACATTGCCTTTTTCATGCCAATCACTCCATTCTGTATTTTCTCATGATTAGTATGTGTGAAATTTTCAAAAAAACACCTTGACCTTTTAAAGATTTCCTCTTATTATCGTATAAAACAATTCTTTGGCACAGCGTGCCCATTTCAAAATTCAATTCAAAGGAGGCTCTTTATGTATTATCAAAAAATGCTTGCCAAGCAGCAAAAGCTTGACGAAAAAATCCGTGAATTACAAAAGCAACTGAATCAGTTTCCGCCCGGCAGCCTTATATGTACCAAAAACGGGAAACATTTTAAATGGTTTCATCTTTTAAGCAACAAACGAACCTATATTCCTAAAAGCCAACGCGAATTTGCCACACAGCTTGCTCTCAAAAAGCTTCTCTCTCTTCAACTAAAAAATGCACGGAATGAAAAAAAGGCAGTTGATGCCTATCTCAAATATCGCCGTCCTCAAACTGACTGCGCCGATTTATATCTGCAAACACATCCTGAATTCCAAAACCTCTTATCTTCTTATTACAAGCCGATTTCCCAAGAACTTCTGGAGTGGGAAAACGAACCTTTCGAAAGAAATACCAAAAACAGTGAACACCTTATACACAAAACACTTTCCGGAAATATGGTACGCTCAAAATCCGAATCGCTCATCGATACAATTCTTCATATTAACCAAATTCCCTTCCGCTATGAATGTGCATTAAATCTTAATGAAACCACACTCTTCCCTGATTTCACCATCCGCCATCCCGTCACCGGAAAAATCTACTACTGGGAACACTTTGGTCTAATGGATGACCCTGTATACAGCCATAATGCCTATTCCAAATTGCAACTGTACACAAATCACGGCATTGTTCCTTCTTTCAATTTAATTACAACATTTGAAACCCAAGAGCATCCTCTAACTTCTGACACAATTGAAAAAATTGTTCATGACTACTTTCTTTCCTAATTTGATATCTTTCTTGCATTCGCGCTTTCTTTGAATTCCGGGGTTTCTCCCGGCGCGCGGGCAAGTTTTCTTCAAAAACTTGCTTTTCTTGCCCACTACCTCGCTCCAATGGCCGCTCATGCTCCCGGCGCGCGGGCAAGTTTTCTTCAAAAACTTGCTTTTCTTGCCCACTACCTCGCTCCAAAGACCGCTCATACTACCGGCGCGCGGGCAAGTTTTCTTTAAAAACTTGCTTTTCTTGCCCAACATCTCGCTCCAATGGCCGCTCATACTACCGGCGCGCGGGCATGTTTTCTTCAAAAACTTGCTTTTCT
>JAZQDJ010000115.1:0-14392 GCA_045546735.1 Lachnospiraceae bacterium
GTCAGAGGAAGAGATTGAGGCAATCGGGGCCGGCGATCAGGGTATGATGTTCGGATATGCGACCGATGAGACAGAGGAATTTATGCCGTATCCGATCAGCCTTGCACATAAATTGGCTCTTCAGCTTGCAAAGGTGCGTAAGGACAATACGCTTTCTTATCTTCGTCCGGACGGAAAGAGCCAGGTATCTGTAGAGTATGATGAAAACGGAAAACCGCTTCGTCTCGAGGCAGTGGTGCTTTCCACGCAGCATGACCCGGATGTTTCGCAGGAACAGATTCATGCAGATATCAAAAAATACGTATTTGACCCGGTTCTTCCGAAAGAACTTTTAGATGAGGATACAAAATATTTTATTAATCCGACAGGCCGTTTCGTCATCGGCGGACCTCACGGTGATGCAGGACTTACCGGACGTAAAATCATCGTAGATACTTACGGCGGATATGCGCGTCACGGCGGCGGTGCATTCTCAGGAAAAGACTGTACAAAGGTAGACCGTAGTGCGGCTTATGCAGCAAGATATGCGGCGAAGAACGTTGTGGCAGCAGGACTTGCAAAGAAATGTGAAATCCAGTTATCGTATGCAATCGGTGTGGCTCAGCCGACATCTGTTATGGTAGAGACCTTCGGAACAGGAACAGTAAGCGATGAGAAACTTGTAGAAATCATCCGTTCTAACTTTGATTTCAGACCGGCCGGCATTATCAAGATGCTCGATCTTCGCAGACCGATTTACAAACAGACAGCTGCGTACGGACATTTCGGACGTACCGATATCGATCTTCCGTGGGAGAGACTTGATAAAGTGGAAGACTTAAAGAAAAGTTTATAAAAAGTAAAGAAAACCTCTGCTTCTGCGCATGCGGGAGTAGAGGTTTTTTGTAAATTGCAACTACATCGAGGTGGACATTTGTTGGGAAAAGGTGTTTAATGAAAAATAAAGGTGTAAAGAAGTGTCAGGGAGGGAATTAAGTTGAGAGAAAAGATGCAGAAAATGAAGGTTGTAACGTTTGTTTTGGTTGCTGTAAGTGCTGTGCTGTTTGCGTTTACACAGGTGAAGGCAGAAGCGTCGGAGACTGTGACAATCGATGAAATTGTATATCTTCTCGATTTGGAAGAACAGACGGCGCGTGTGCAAGTATATCAGAAAGATGATGATCCTACATATACAGAGATTGTAATACAGTCGAAGATATCGTACGGACAAAAAGAATATGCAGTGACGTCAGTTGGTGCCGGCGCTTTCGAAAGTGCGGAATATATTAAAAGTATTGAAATTCCGGCAACTATAACGGAAATAGGAGAAAATGCATTTGGAAGTTGTAGCGCGTTGGCTGAGATTAATTTGCCGAAAGGGATAAAAAGTATAGAAAAGACTGTGTTTATTCGTTGCCAATCTTTGGAAAAAATTGAGATTCCGAATACGGTTGAAAGTATTAGTCAGGCAGCGTTTTTGGGTTGTTCAAAATTAAAAAAAGTTGTTGTTCCCAATAGCGTAAAAACGATAGGAACTAATGCTTTTCAAGAGTGTACTTCTTTGGAAGAAGTAGTACTTCCTGATAATATTACAACTTTGCCGTTTGCTGTGTTTGTTTTATGTGAGAATTTAAAGAAAATAAATTTTCCGAGCAATCTGACCCGAATAGAGTCATCGGCTTTTAGTTATTGTGAGGCATTAGAAGAGATTAGCCTTCCGGATGGGCTCAAGTTCATCGGTGAATACGCTTTTGCTGATTGTGATAACCTGACGGAGGTAGTGATACCGGAAAGTGTGGAAGAGGTTGAACAATTTGCCTTGGGTCGTTGTGATAACCTGGATACGATATTTTGTCCAAGTCATTTAAAAGATGTTTTTGCAGAGAGTGCTTATGAAGATTCGGCTCAGGTAAGCTATGTAATCAATCCGGATGGGACCGTGTCTCTGACCGTTGAAAAAATACCGGGGGGAATGAAGGAGATTAACATTCCGGCCGACATCGGCGGAAGAAAAATTTCGTCTATCACCGGGGCGGAAGGTGCAGAGGTATCTGTTTCATGTACAAATCACTATACAAAAACATATACAAAGAGTGAAGACGGTCATCAGTATACGTGTGTATTATGTAAAAAAGTTGTGAAAGAAGCGCATAACTACGCAGGTGGCTCCCGGGCTTGTGTGTGCGGTTATGTTCCGTTTGCAATCACTGCACAGCCGGCAGGAATATCTTTGGCATATGGAAAGAGCACAAACCTTTCTGTGACAGTAAAAGCGACCCTCGGAAAAGAAAAGATAGCTTACCAGTGGCATGAAAACGGAAAAGTAATTGCGGGAGCGACATCGTCTGCCTGTAAAATTCCGGCAAGAAAGCCGGTCGGAAACTATATATACACCTGTAAGATTACATCTGGTGGTTACTCGAAGACAACGACAGCGGTAACCGTGGCGGTAAAGGCGCCGGCGAAGGGTAAGAAGTACAAAGATGATTCAAAGATGGCGACGTATAAGGTAACCAAAGCCCGCATGGACGGAAAAGGAACTGCCGAATATGTAAAACCGTCAAATAAGAAAAAGAGCACGGTAGTTATTCCGGCCACAGTGAAAATCGGCGGAGTTACTTATAAAGTGACGAGTATTGCGAAAAATGCGTTCAAAAATAATCGTAATATTAAGCGGCTGACAATTGAGAAAAATGTAGAAAAAATAGGTGCAAAAGCCTTCTTTGGATGCAAGAAACTTAAGACAATTACAATTAAGACAACAAAACTGAAAGCAAAGAAAATCGGCGCAAATGCGTTTAAGAATATCAAGTCAAACGCTACAGTGAAAGTGCCGAAGAAAAGATTCAAAACATACAAAACCATGCTTGTGAAAAAAGGAATGGGGAAAAAGGTTAAGTTTAGAAAAAACTAAAATAACATACGATGCAAAGAGCAGCAGAAAAAATTCTGCTGTTCTTTTTTTGTTCCTCTTTTGTGAGCATGATTTCCGTGCTATAATTACTTTTGTAATGAATTGACATTGTATAAATGATATTTTTACCGAACGCTGTTTCATAGCAAAGTAAAGTTAACAGAAAGGGAAATCAGTCATGGCATTTGCGCACTTACATGTCCATACAGAATACAGTCTTTTGGATGGTTCCAATAAAATTAAAGAATGTGTCAACCGGGTAAAAGAACTCGGAATGGATTCCGTGGCGATTACGGATCACGGTGTCATGTACGGTGTGATTGATTTTTATCGTGCGGCAAGAGAAATCGGTGTGAAGCCGATTCTCGGATGTGAAGTGTATGTGGCGCCGAATTCCCGTTTTGATAAAGAGGCGACAGGCGGCGAGGAAAGATACCATCACCTTGTTTTGCTGGCTGAAAACAACACCGGATATGCGAATCTGATGAAGATTGTCAGCAAAGGCTTTACGGAAGGATATTATTACCGCCCGCGTGTTGATATGGAGGTTTTGCAGGAATATCACGAGGGTATTATTGCGCTTTCCGCATGTCTGGCAGGTGAGGTACCGCGTTATATACAGAAAGGCCTGTTTGATGAGGCCAAAAAGTGTGCGCAGAAATATGAAGCTTGCTTTGGAAAAGGGAATTATTTTCTGGAGCTTCAGGATCATGGAATTCCTGAGCAGCAGACAGTGAATCAGGCACTTTTGCGTATGAGTAAAGAACTTGATATTCCGCTCGTTGCGACGAACGATGTGCATTATACAAGAGAGGACGATGCACAGGCACATGATATATTGCTTTGTATCCAGACGGGTAAAATTGTCACAGATGAGAACCGTATGCGTTATGACGGCGGGCAGTATTTTATTAAGAGTGAAGACCAGATGAGAGAGCTGTTCCCGTATGCGCTGCAGGCAATCGAAAATACGCAGAAAATTGCGGACCGTTGTAATGTAGAAATTGAGTTCGGCGTGACGAAGTTACCGCACTTTGAAGTGCCGGAAGGTTATGATTCGTGGACGTATTTAAATAAACTTTGTCTGGACGGATTGAAAAAACGTTATCCGGAAGACGACGGAAGTTTAAAAGAGCGTCTCGATTATGAGCTTGAAACCATCCGCAAAATGGGATATGTGGACTATTTCCTCATTGTTTGGGATTTTATTAATTACGCAAAAGAAAACGGAATTCCGGTCGGACCGGGGCGTGGTTCGGCTGCGGGGGCCATCGTGTCATATTGTCTCGAAATCACGGATATTGACCCGATTAAATACAATCTTCTGTTTGAGCGTTTCCTTAATCCGGAGCGAGTTTCCATGCCCGATATTGATATTGACTTCTGCTACGAGCGCAGACAGGACGTTATCGATTATGTGCGAGGGAAATACGGCGATGACAAGGTAGTACAGATTGTTACATTCGGTACGATGGCAGCCAAAGGTGTGATCCGTGATGTGGCAAGGGCAATGGATCTTCCGTATGCGTTTGCGGACCAGATTGCAAAGATGGTACCGAATGAGCTCAATATTACGCTCAGCCGTGCGCTTACCATTAATCCGGAATTTAAGACTTTATATGATACAAATGAGCAGGTAAAAGAACTTATCGATATGTGTCAGAAACTGGAAGGACTTCCGAGGCATACATCCATGCATGCGGCGGGTGTCGTAATCTGTCAAAAGCCGGCGGATGAATTTGTCCCTCTTTCCAGAGGGTCGGACGGATCGATTACAACCCAGTTTACGATGACAACTATTGAGGAACTCGGTCTTCTGAAAATGGACTTTTTAGGTTTGCGTACGCTTACTGTAATTAAAGATGCGATTGACCTTGTAAAACAGAGCCGGGGCATAGATCTTGATATGAGCAGCATCGACTACAATGATAAAAAGGTGCTTGATTTTATCGGTACGGGTAAGACGGACGGAGTGTTCCAGCTTGAAAGCGGCGGTATGAAGAGCTTCATGAGAGAGCTTAAGCCGCAAAGCCTGGAGGATATTATCGCCGGAATTTCACTTTACCGACCGGGCCCTATGGACTTTATTCCGAAGTATATTAAAGGAAAAAATAATGCAGACGAAGTTACGTATTCGACACCTTACTTGGAGCCGATTTTAGCACCGACTTACGGTTGTATCGTCTACCAGGAGCAGGTTATGCAGATTGTGCGGGAACTCGGTGGTTATACGCTTGGTCGAAGCGATCTTGTGCGCCGTGCGATGAGTAAGAAAAAGCAGTCTGTCATGGAAAAAGAAAAGGCAAATTTCGTATACGGAAATCCGCAGGAGGGAGTACCGGGCTGTGTCAGCCGCGGAATACCGGAGCATGTAGCGGATCAAATTTATGAAGATATGATGGATTTTGCCAAGTATGCATTTAATAAGTCTCATGCGGCTTGTTATGCAGTGGTATCATATCAGACCGCATATTTGAAATATTATTATCCGGTAGAATTTATGGCGGCGCTTATGACATCGGTCATCGATAATTCGACAAAAGTAACGGAGTATCTTATGAGCAGCCGTGCCATGGGAATTGAGATTCTTCCGCCGGATGTAAACAGCGGACAAGCGCGGTTTTCCGTGCAGGACGGAGCGATTTTGTTTGCGCTGACTGCGCTTAAAAATATCGGACGGCCTGTGATTGAGGCGATTGTAAAAGAGCGTGAAGAAAGAGGACCGTATACGACGCTGGAAGATTTTATTATGCGGACAAGCGAATACGGAGTCAACAAACGTGCGGTTGAAAATATGATAAAAGCCGGAGCCTTTGATTCGATTCCGGGCACACGTAAGCAGCTGATGAGTGTGTATGTCAGCCTTATGGAAAATCTTGTAAAGAGCAAAAAGAACAATATGGCGGGGCAGATGAGTCTGTTTGACTTTGCCGTGGAAGAGGAAAAAGAAACATTTGAGATTCCGCTTCCGGATGTCGGCGAATTTCCGAAAGAAGTTTTACTTGCTTTTGAAAAAGAAGTGGCCGGTGTTTATATCAGCGGTCATCCTCTTGAGGAATATGCCGATTTTATCGAAAGGCGTATCAGTGCCAAAACTTCGGATTTTTATCTCGATGAAGAGTCGAATGAAACGAAAGTAACTGACGGCGCAGATGTTGTAATCGGCGGTATTTTGGCGGATAAAAAAATCAAATATACAAAGAATGATAAAAAGATGGCCTTTCTTACGATTGAAGATTTGTACGGAAGCATGGAGGTGATTCTGTTTCCGCGCGATTTCGAAAAATGCAGTGAAAAGCTGGTGGTAGACAGCAAGGTGTTTGTGAAGGGGCGTGTGCAGATTGAGGATGAGAAGGATGGAAAACTCATCGGTTCGCAGGTAATGCCGTTTGAGGAAGTACCTCGGAATCTGACTGTATTTTTCAGGGATAAAGAGTCTTATCTGCAGCAGGAGCAAAAACTGGATGCTATGCTCGCTGATTCGGAAGGGAAGGACGGCGTCACAATTGTCTGCGTTAAGGAAAGAGTGCAGAAAGTTTTGCCGAAGAACCGTAATGTTCATATAAATGAAGAGCTGCTTGAGCGGCTGAAACTGGAATTCGGTGAAGAATGTGTACGCGTAAAATAATGTTTTGATTGCAATATCAAATAAAAAAAGCTACAATGGTGTTGCAACAAAACAGGAGGAGAGACAAGTGGCAAAAGAGATTAAAACAATCGGAGTTCTGACAAGCGGAGGCGATGCGCCGGGTATGAATGCGGCGATTCGTGCAGTTGTCAGAAAAGCAATCTCCAACGGAGTACAGGTAAAAGGTATTAAAAAGGGCTATCAAGGTCTTTTAAATGAAGAAATCATAGATATGCAGAAAAAGGACGTTTCTGATACAATCCAACGCGGCGGAACGATTCTCGGAACAGCCAGATGTATGGAATTTGTGACGGAGGAAGGTCAGGCGAAAGGTGCTGAGATTTGCCGCAAACACGGAATTGACGGAATTGTTGTCATCGGTGGTGACGGTTCTTATCGCGGAGCTCAGGCGCTGTCTAAGCAGGGTATCAATACGATTGGTATTCCGGGAACGATTGACCTTGATATTGCATGTACGGATTACACCATCGGTTTTGATACGGCGATTAATACTGCGATGCAGGCGATTGATAAGGTGCGCGACACCTCATCTTCCCATGAAAGATGCAGTATTATCGAAGTAATGGGACGTAATGCCGGTTACATCGCACTTTGGTGTGGTGTGGCAAACGGAGCGGAAGATATTCTTCTGCCGGAAAAATACGATTATAATGAGCAGGAGATTATCAACAGCATCATTAATAACCGTAAACACGGAAAAACACATCATATTATTATCAATGCAGAGGGAATCGGACATTCGACTTCTATGGCACGTCGTATTGAGGCGGCTACAGGAGTGGAGACAAGAGCAACGATTCTCGGATACATGCAGCGAGGCGGAAATCCGACTTGTAAAGACCGTTTCTATGCGTCTATTATGGGAGCATATGCAGCAGATATTCTTTGCGAAGGTAAAACAAACCGTGTCGTAGCGCATCAGGCAGGAGGTTTTGTTGATTTTGATATCGATGAGGCGCTTGCTATGAAAAAAGACATTGATGAATATGAGTACAGTGTCAGCCGACTTCTTTCTCGTTAGTCGGGTTCAGAACTATAAAATATGAAATTTTGCACTGCCTGGTATTGAGAAATCGATAGCAGGCATGTTGCTTACATGGGCAGGAAATTATGATTACATCACTATCAAACAGCAGGGTTAAAAACGTAATCTCGCTGATAAAGAAATCGAAAACAAGAAAAGAACAGGGGCTTTTTGTGGTAGAAGGTACCCGTATGGTCAGGGAAGCACCGAAGGAGTTCATCAAAGAGTTATATGTTTCGGAAAGTTTTCTTATCAAAGAGGAAAACAGGACTTTTTTGGAAAAAGAAGTAGGTGTTCCGTTTGAGGCCGTAAAAGATGAAATTTTTGCTAAAATGAGCGATACGGTAACGCCTCAGGGAATTCTTTGCGTGCTTTATAAAATGGATCACAATCTGGAAGTTATGCTTGAGAATAAAGAAGGAACATTTCTTGTGCTTGAGGATATTCAAGATCCCGGAAATCTCGGAACGATGGTCAGGACAGGAGAAGGAGCGGGAATTGCCGGTGTTATCATGAGCAGTCAGACGGTGGATATTTACAATCCGAAAGTGATACGTTCTACGATGGGTTCCATTTACCGGGTGCCGTTTTGTTATGTGGATGATTTACCTGCTGCGCTGCGCCTTTTGAGGAAAAGAGGCGTGCATACATATGCGGCGCATTTGAATGGAGACAGATATTATGACGAGTGTTTCTTCAGTGGACAGACAGGGTTACTCATAGGTAACGAAGGAAACGGACTTTCAGATGAAGTGACAAACCTTGCGGAACATAAGTTGAAAATTCCGATGGAAGGACAGGTAGAATCGCTTAATGCAGCGATTTCTGCATCCATCTTAATGTATGAGGCGTACCGCCAAAAAAGAGGGCGCCATAACTAAGTGTAAATATAAAGGAGATGAAAAGTATGAAATTAGGATTTATCGGACTCGGAAATATGGGATCGGCGATTCTCGGCGGTATTTTAAAACAGGGGAATGTGAAGCCGCAGGATATCGTTGTGACAGACAAATCAATGGTGGCAGTAAAGAAAGCGGAAGAAATGATGAAGGTAAGAACTGTTCCGGAAAACACATTGGTGGCAGAGCTTGCAGACGTGATTTTTCTTGCGGTAAAACCTCAGATTTACGAACCTGTGCTTGGTGAAATTGCTTCAAAGGTGAAAAAGGGGGCGATTATTGTTTCGATTGCGCCGGGGAAAAAGATTGAGTGGATTGACGGGCTTCTCGGCGGCGGCCAAAAGATTGTCAGATGTATGCCGAATACACCGGCTCTTGTCGGAGCGGGCTGTACAGGCGTGTGTGCAAACGAGCTTGTTTCCGAACAGGAAATGAAAGATGTTATGATGCTTTTAAATAGCTTCGGAAAGGCTTATCCTGTTCCGGAAAGCCTGATGGATACAGTGGTTGGAGTTAGCGGAAGCTCACCGGCGTATGTATTTATGATGATTGAGGCGATGGCGGATGCAGCTGTTGCGGACGGAATGCCGAGAGCGCAGGCGTACGAGTTTGCGGCACAGGCTGTATACGGAAGTGCGAAGATGGTTCTTGAAAGCAAACTCCATCCGGGAGTGCTGAAAGACATGGTTTGCTCTCCGGGCGGAACGACAATCGAAGCAGTGCGCGTATTGGAAGAAAAAGGTTTCCGTTCTGCGATTATTGAAGCGCAAAAAACATGTGTCGATAAATCAAAAAACATGTAATATATACACGAAAACCCCTAAAAACAGCATGAAATCGGCTTGAAATTTGACAATTAGGCAACAATCTGATATGATAACCCGAGTAGCAGTTAACATTTTCGTAATATTTGCAATAGAAATGTAATGGAAATAATTGCATGGGAGGAAATATGAGCAAGCTGTTTAAGAATCTGAAAAGGGGAATGTCGGTTGTTTTGACAATGTGTTTTTGTCTGGCAATCAGTATGACGGTCTTTGCAGAAGCAGATTTACATGCAGGTGCAGGTGATATTCTTCATTCTGATGTAGACTTGATGACGGAAGAAGAGTTGGCTGAATATCAAGCATCTTTAATCGAAGTTGTAATGGCAAATGTAAAAGATTCCTTGAATGTCAGAGCAGAGGCTGATGAGGAAGCCGACACTGTCGGTAAATTATACAAGAATTGCGGCGGTATTATTTTAGAACGCAAGGACGGATGGACTTATTTAGAAAGCGGTGAGTTGAAAGGCTGGGCCAAAGATGAGTATTTATTCTTCGGCGAAGAAGCTGAGGCGCTTCAGCAGGAAGTGGGTACTTTGAAGGCTACCGTAAAGACAGATGCACTTCGTGTCCGCAAGGAGGCAAGTGAGGATGCAGGTGTCTATGGATTGCTTGAATTAAACCAGACAGTCGTAGCGACAGAAGAGCTGGGAGAATGGGTTGCAATCAAATTTGAGAAAGACAAAATAGGATACGTATCTGCAGAGTACGTTGATGTTGAGTTTTCCGTAGATAAAGGAAAGACGAACGAGCAGATAAAAAAAGAGGAAGAAGAAAAAGCAAAGAAAAAATTGACGGAGAACAGAGGCGCAGTCCCTGTCGGAGTCAATGATGTAACGCTTTTGGCAGCGCTTATCCAGTGTGAGGCAGGAAGTGAGCCGTATGAAGGCAAATTGGCAGTAGGAGCAGTTGTTATGAACCGTGTCAGAAGTCCGGGATATCCGAATACTGTCAGCGGAGTTATTTATGCCAGAGGCCAGTTCCCACCGGCAACAAACGGTAAGGTGGCAGCGGTAGTTGCAAGAGGTCCGAGTGCAGCTTGTATGCAGGCAGCACAGCAGGCAATCAGCGGTGCGACAAATGTCGGAGGTGCAACGCACTTCAGACGTGCAGGATCGACACCGGGTATAGTAATCGGAAATCATGTTTTCTGGTAAAAGAAAGGGGTCTGTAAAGGACCCCTTTTTCTATGCAGAAGTATTTTGCGGTCGGACTCCCCGATTTTTATAAAATATGTTAATATAAATAGGGTGGGTAAAGATCTATTATACCCATTAATTACTGAATATGAATAAAAAGTAGGATTCCATAGATTTGCGAATTCCGATAAAAATAAAAAATGAGCGGAAAATCGGATAAAATATAGAAGTTAAACCCGATTAATATGCAAAAATCAAAAAAGGTAGGGAGATGTCCTTGCGGTTGTGATGGACATGAAGGAAACGCAAGAGGTAAGTATGGCGCACAAATGGGAAGTGAAAAAGTGCATACAGATATTCCTGGTACTGCTCCTGCTCGGAGCTGTCTTTTTTCGTGCAAAAAACACGGAAGATATGCAGCAGAGAGTGCTCAGTTATACAGAGCAGCAGATAACGGTTAAAAATCCGCGAGTCAATTATATGTCAAATCCTATCGGTATGGATGAAAGTGATTTGGTGTTTTCTTGGGAGCCGCAGACCATTCAAAAGGCATATGAGATTGTTGTAGAGCAAGGCGGCGAGGTGATTTGGGACAGCGGAATTGTCTATTCGGACAATACGACAGGAGTCAGATATTGTGGTCCGGAACTTGCGGACAGAATGCGATATGATTATCGGATTTTTGTGTTTGATGAAGAGGAAAATGTGAGTTGCTCGGAGTTATCCTTTTTTGAAACTGCTTTTGTGAGTGGGAATGTGTTTGAGGGTGCAAAATTCATCAGTATGAATCCGGAAGAAAACATATATGAAAACGGACAGGCGGTATATTATAAAACGTTTGATTTGGAGAAAGCGCAATTGCGTAGTGCCACATTTTACGGAAGTGCACTTGGGGTGTATGATGCGTATTTGAACGGAGAACGCATCGGGAACGATGAACTGAAGCCCGGATGGACGGATTATAAAGATACACTTTTATACAATACTTATGATATTACAGAGTATGTGAAGGAAGAAAACACAATTGCTGTTATGGTCGGTACCGGATGGTGGTGCGGACGGAACGCTTTCGGAACGTATGAATATCATCAGCCTGCATTTATCGGACAGATCGTTTTGGAGTATGAAGACGGAACGATTCAGACAATTGTGACGGGAGATGATTGGAAGTATACAAAGAACACTGCGGTAAGATTCGCAGATTTCTTTAATGGAGAGATCTATGATTTTTCGAAGATTACAACGCAGGAGATTTCAAGTGGCAAGCAGGTTTCGAAAACAGATGAAAAACCGGTGCATATCAGCACGGATTTTACCGGAAGTTTCAAAAGCTTTTACGGACATAATGTAAAGAAGGTGGAAGAGCTTTCCTGCAGTCCGAAGAGCGCATATGTATATAGGGAAATCAGAGAGAATGATACCGATTTCGGTGAGGTTATTGTCGGCAAAAGCTATCCGGATCCGGATATGTTTCCGCTTGAAATGAAGAAAGGGGAAACTCTGATTGTGGATCTCGGTCAGAACATGACAGGGGTTCCGTATGTGGAGTATGAAGCTTTGCCGGGGACACAGATAGATATACAGTTTGCAGAGATGCTCAATGACAGCGGCGAAACTGAGCGCGGAAATGACGGTCCAAAAGGAAGTTTGTATCGTGCGAATTATCGCTCAGCGGCGACGAATGTATCAATATTAAGCGGCAAAGATGTGCGGGAAACTTACGCACCGGTGTTTTTCTATACGGGATTTCGTTACCTGTCGCTTACTGCAGATAAGGATATTACATTACATGATGTAAAAGGGTTGTTTGTAGGTAACAGTGCTCCGGCAGCAGGACAGATTGTTACGGGGGATGAAAAGATAAATCGTCTTTGGGAAAATGTTATGTGGAGTCAGCGCAATAACTATATGCTCGTGGCAACGGATTGTCCGCAGAGGGATGAAAGACTCGGATGGATGGGAGATCTTGCTTCTTTTGCACAGACGTCCATGTACAATCAGGATTTATATACTTTCTATGAGAAATGGCTGACAGATGTCAGGGATGCGCAGACACCGGAAGGAGCTTACACAGATACAGTACCTTCTGTGATTACGACAGGAAGCGGAAACGGCGGCTGGGCAGATGCCGGAATTTTGGTTCCGCTTGAGATTTATCGTAAGTACGGCGATGAAGGTTTATTGCGCGGACATTATGATTCCATGAAGAAATATATGGATTATCTGGCATCCATCAGCAGTTTTAAACCGGAAGATAAACGTATGGGTCCGCTTACTACGTATGGTGACTGGCTTTCTGCGCAGCTCTCGGATCCGAATATGATATCGGCGCTTTGGTACCAGGCGGATGCGCTTGCCATGGCAGAAACAGCCGGTATTTTGGGAGAGGACGCAGATGTGCGTGCTTATAAAAAACTGTATGATGAAATAAACGATTATATTTTGGAAACATATCTATATAAAATGCCGTGGGAGCGTGACGGAAGAGAGAAATCAAGAGAAGAAATAGAGTATCCTCTTTCGCAGACGGAGATGCTGTTTTTGCTTCGTTACTCAAAGCTTACCGAAAAGCAGAAGCAACTTTTAGTTGCGGATTTGAAAGCAGATATAGAGGTGCACGACTATAAAGTAATGACAGGGTTTGCGGGAACGCCGGTTTTACTTCCTGTACTTTCTCAGTATGGGATGACGGAGACGGCTTATCGTATTCTTTTGTGTGAGGAAAATCCGTCATGGCTTTACAGTGTTAATCAGGGGGCGACAACGATTTGGGAAAGATATGATTCGTACACAACGGAAAACGGATTTGCGGATGCGGCGATGAATTCTTTTAACCATTTTAATGAGGGAAGCGTGGCGCAGTGGATGTATGAGAGCATGCTCGGAATACGCATTGATTGTGCGCAGGATGAGCCGGTTATCATCGCACCTCAAATACCGTCGGAGGACATAGATGTTACTTGCGTAAATGGTTTTTATGATTCTGTTTTCGGAAGGATAGAACTTGAGTGGCACAAGCGTGAAGGCGGAGAGGTATATATCCGGTTAAAGGTTCCGGAACATGTGCGCGCGCAAGTGATTTTGCCGATAGAAGGGATGGAAGAGACTGCTATCACAGGTGGCGAATTTGAGTGGAATGGGAAATACAAGTTGCTTGAATAATCGACAAAGTTATAGTATGATTAAAAAGTGATATGCATACATAAGATAAAATATGTGCATAGGGGAAAGGAGCGATCATATGACAGTATCGGCAGGAACATTATCGTTAATCTGGCTCGCTGTTCTGTTTGTTTGTATCGTTGTTGAGGTCGGAACGCTCGGACTTGCAACCATTTGGTTTGCGGGCGGTGCGTTAGTAGCGGCGATTCTTGCAATGGTAAATGCACCTCTCTGGGCACAGGTTATTGCATTTTTCTTGGTATCAATTTTATTATTGATCTTTACAAGACCTGTGGCAGTGCGTTATTTCAACAAAAACAGAGAGAAAACAAACATTGACAGCCTGATGGGAAAAGAGGCAATCGTTGTAAGTGAGATTGATAACCTTCAGGGTATCGGACGTGTCCAGGTAGAGGGTAAGGAATGGACAGCACGTACGATTGCAAACGGAATTACGATTCCGGTAGGAACTGTTGTCATCGTTAACAAGATTGACGGTGTAAAATTATTAGTAGAAGAAAGAAAAGAGGAATAAAACATGGGCGGAGTTATCGGAGCAATTATTTTATTAGTTATCGTTATTTGGGTTATTACAAGTTGTATTAAAATCGTGCCGCAGGCGCAGGCTTTCGTAGTTGAGCGTCTTGGTGCTTACCAGGGAACATGGGGCGTAGGTCTCCACTTCAAAGTTCCGTTTATTGACAAAATTGCAAAGAAGGTTGTATTAAAAGAGCAGGTAGTTGACTTTAAGTCGGAGGCCAAGCGGTCTTAGGAAGACAATGACTAGACCCAACTCCTTGGC